>JABINC010000075.1 GCA_018697675.1 Candidatus Peregrinibacteria bacterium | reverse complement strand
TCACGCCGCCGGCTACCGCCGCCGCCGAACCCGTCCGCCAAGTCTCCTTATGCTCATGCCCAGGCGTCCGAAAATGCACATGTGCATCTATCACTCCGGGTAGAAGATATTTCCCTTGAAGATCATACTCTTCATCAAATTCCCCCATCACATCATCTTCCCCCTCATATATCCGAGTAATTCTCCCATCCTCCACAAGCACACTTCCAAAAAAAGTCCGCTCCAACGTCACAACATTTGCATTTGAGAATAAAATAGTCATATTCCAACATTTTATAAATCTAAATCGCCCAAACTATACCAAATTCAAAAATAATTGTAACTATATATGCTTTTTCGCATTCTTAAGCTAGTCTGACAAACGAAAAAATCATAAAACTAATTTTAAAATGATGTACAACACAACCAAAGAAACAATCCTAACAGTTCTCTTGACCGCAATCATAGTTGCAGGAGGAATGTATGCATATTTCAACTTTACAAATACTCCCTTAGAAACTCCAACAGACACCTCAGCAGGAAAAGTTACAAATGACGATTTGACTGATTTAACAGATGTCTCATCCCTGACCCGTACGGGTCAGGAAGAAAATGAAACCGCCCTAAGTCAAGACGTCCCCATAGAGGAAATTGACGAAGCTACAAAAGAAGATCAAAAAGAAGAAAAATTCACAACATACAAAGGTAAAAACTATTCATTTAGCTATCCAGAAGCTTGGACAACAGAAGATAAAGGAAGAACTATAAGTCCTCATTGGGATACAAGATTATTTTACAAAGACAGTCATGAAGTTGCTCGATTACAATGTCCAATTCCAGAAACAGGATTCCCAACTTTTAAAATAATTAAGAAAACCGAGACAACTTTGGAAGGAAGGTCCATCACAATGAATTTAATGGAAGACCGGTACGATTCAACAACTGGACTAGGAATGATTCTCATGCAAAACAAAGACGACTGGAGAAGTTCATGCGTACTAATAGCTGGTAAAGAACGACTACCCAATTTATTTGACCTCTTCGAACGAATTTTTGAAACTGTAGAAATTACCACAAATCCTGGAATAGAAACTGTTTTCGAACCAAAGACTTTCACAAACGAAGGCTACGGCTATTCAATTGATCACCCAAAAAACTGGCACCGAAGCCACTATGGAAAATTAAACGATATCGCTCTAGATGTAGCAGGATTTGATCCAAACCCCTTACTCGGACCACCCGTTGAATACCTAGGCTTAGTTTCAGTGAACATATTAGACAAGCGAACGACTGAAGTCAGTGCAGAGCTCCAAAAAAATCTGCAGAACATAAAAATAGATCCATTCCCTATGAAAAATGGAATGAAGGCAACCTACCTAAGTGGGGAGTTACCACCAGATGGATTAAACATGGGCGCATCAAACAAACTGATATTTGTATTCTTTCAAAGAAATCAAAAAGCTTGGGTGCTTCAAGCGGTAGGACCAACTCCTGATCAAGAAAAGATCTTCAATCAGATGGTCGAAAGCTTCAAGTTTACAAACTAATTACACCTTCCCAAGCACCATCGCAAGAAGTGCCATTCGAACGGCGATTCCGTTTCGAGCTTGGCGGAAATATGCAGCTCCAGCTAACTCATCAACATCTTCCGCAATCTCACCAACTCTTGGAAGTGGGTGCATAATTGTCATGTCCGACTTTCCAGTCATCGCCTTTGCTTTATCGAGAACAAATACCGATTTTAGACGCTCATATTCAGATTTATCCGTGAATCTTTCTTTTTGAATTCGAGTACAATACAAAACGTCAACTCCATCACGAATTGCTCCATCAAAATCTTCAGTTTCGGTATATTTAACTCCATGTTCATCGAGATAGTTGGTGATTTTTTCTGGCATTTTTAATTCTTCCGGCGCGACAAACACAAGCTCAACATCATAATGTCCAAGAAGGACACAGAGCGAATGAACGGTTCGTCCGTATTTCAAATCTCCGCTGAGCGCAATCTTAAGTCCATCCACTTTTCCTTGCTCCACATAAATAGTATAAAGATCGAGAAGTGCTTGGGTTGGGTGTTGCCCAGGCCCGTCTCCAGCATTGATGACCGGGACTTCAGCCGCTCGAGCCACCTCATCCACCGATCCTTTTTCCGGATGCCGCATCGCAATAACATCTACATAATTCTCCATCATTTTTCCCGTATCATGAAGCGTTTCACCTTTATAAAGAGATGAAAACTCCATCCCAACTGCTGTAATAACTTTTCCTCCAAGTCTATTCATCGCAGTCTCAAAAGAAAACCTCGTCCTGGTCGATGGTTCATAAAAAAGCGAAGCCATCACATAACCTTTTAACAATTCTGAGGTCTCTTGCTTCAATGCATATTTTTCCAACCCTCGCGCAACTCCCATTATTTTTTCCAAATCTTCTCTCGAAAATTGCTTAGTCGTAAGTATATCTGCTCCCTTGAAATCCATATGTTTTTGGTTAGAAGTAGGCAAATTCACCCAAGCGAAAATAGCATTTTCAAAAATTTGAGGCAAATAGAAAGAAAGTATTGAAAAAAATCTCCCAGTACCCTCAGCACTATTGACCTAGTGCAATAAAATGCTAGAATAACTTCTTAAAACAATAAAGTTATGGCCAGAAAAAAAACTACAAAAACAAGAAGACGACCAAGAAAACCGACCCCAGAGGAGACGTTTAATGAAGTATATCGAAAAAACAGAGCGATCGATATAATGCCATCTATTGGTGAAGAAAGAGAGTTAGCAGCAATGCGACGAGCGATTTCTCTGGGCATATCAAATGTGCGTAGAAAGATAAGGCTATCATTCTTTCAAGATCTAAGAAGAAGGGTCGAGAATGAACCACTCTTAGATATCTTTGCAGGAGAGGCGGCTGTTACATATGCGTTAGTAATTTCTGGAGCGATCCCAAGTGCCATCCTTCTAGATGAAGAGGATTTTTACGAAGAAAAATATTTACTAACAACAGAGGCGTTAGGCTTAAGAGGCAAGGTCGAATTTAAAAGACAAAGTATCCATCCGGCCAAAATACGGAATCTCACACATGATCAACACGGAAGAATAAATAAACAATTCGTCTTAGAAATGGAATCAAGAGCAAGGACTGTAATTCCAGACACAAGGCAAGCGGCAATGATAAGCACGGGTTTATGTTTCCCTAAGAACTTACGAACCCCACCTGATCCGACTCCAAAAGAATTCGCTATTACAATGGCTATAGGTGGTATTGAAAAATTCATCGAAGAACAAGGTGACTTACTAAGCTTATTACACATAAGATCGGTCGAATTAGGAGATGTACTAAAAGCGCTATCGGGAACTGAAAGAAGGCTCTTTTTGATAGACAGACCTTATATACTTGTCCCCAATGCCGAAGAAATAACAAGAGAATATCTGGCAAGACAAATTGAGAATTCCGGAAATGAATGGAGGCTGGCTTCATTTGAAAATATCGGGAACAAAGGAGATGCTATTATCGAATTAGTCCACCCCTAAAAATAAGATTGAAAAAAACTCTTACTATCTCTAGAATCACCCAGACGAAATGGAATGAAGTCTTTACCTAAAAGAGAATTTACAAATGCCAGAGAAAGAAACTAAAAAACTAAAACTCCTACTCGAAGACGGTTCAGTATTCGAGGGAGAGTCTTTTGGTGCATATCGTGAAACTGAAGGAGAAGTTGTATTCGCAACTGCAATGGTCGGATACCCAGAGTCCTTAACCGATCCATCTTACAACGGACAAATCTTAACTTTGACTTACCCACTAGTTGGAAACTACGGAGTTCCTCCTCACACGCCAGGCAAAGAAATTGAAGAATTTTTCGAAAGTAAAAAGATCTGGCCACGCGGACTTATCGTAAGTGAATACTCAAAGGATTTCAGTCATTGGGAGGCAACTAGATCGCTTGCAGATTGGCTCAAAGAGCATGATATTCCAGCAATTACAGGAATCGACACTAGGGCACTTACAAAAAAAATTCGCGAACACGGAGTGATGCTTGGGAAGATAGTTTTTGCCGAGACAGAAACTGATGATAAATTTCACGATCCAAATGAAGACTCTCTAATTCCTGAAACGAGCGTAACAGACCCTGTTCATTTTCCTGCTGGGAAAAAACACATAGCAATGGTAGATACTGGAATCAAAAACAACATAATCCGCTCATTTCTAAAAAGAGATATCGGCGTAACTCTAGTGCCTTGGAATCATGATTTCTCAAAAGATTCAACTGAGTACGATGGCTACTTTTTCTCAAATGGCCCTGGAGATCCAATGTCGGTACCCAAAACACACGAAGCTATGCGTCATGCATTCAGAACTGAAAAACCGACTTACGGAATCTGTATGGGAAGCCAAATCATGGCTATCGCTGCAGGAGGAAAAACTTACAAAATGAAATACGGACATCGCTCACATAATCAACCATGCATAAATCTCGAGACTGGGCGGTGCTACATCACGACACAAAATCACGGATACGCAGTAGATGGGACCTCACTTCCAGAAGGTTGGGAAGTTTGGTTTGAAAATGCAAATGATGGCACGGTTGAGGGTATCAAGCACAACTCAAAACCATTCGCAGCAGTCCAATTCCATCCAGAAGCCTGCTCTGGCCCAACTGATACAGAATTTATCTTCGATGAGTTTGTGGGATTGCTTTAAAATGTAGTACAATAAGGCACCTAATAACTTACTAGATGCCAGTACAAAAGACATGCCAAGTTTCCGGACAAACCTTCACAATCACAGATGAAGATATCAAGGTCTGCAAAAGATTTAATGTGCCACTTCCAACCCTCTGCCCAGATGAGCGACACCGAAAAAGAACGGCTTTTCGCAATGAATTAAACCTCTATAACAGAACCTGCGACTTAACAGGAAAACCGATCATTGCAAGCTACTCCACTGATAAACCATATACTGTTTATTCTAATGAAGCATGGTGGGGAGACTCCTGGGACGGCACGGATTATGGTCGGGAATTTGACTTCGAGAGACCATTTTTCGAACAATTTGAAGAACTCAGCTTAAAAGTTCCACTTCCACCCAATGTAGTATTAAATTCAATAAATTGTGAATATACTGCATTCTCAGCTGATTCAAAAAACTGCTACTACTCGGCACGGATGGGCCATGCAGAAGACATTATGTACACCTACCTGGCTCTCAGCTCAACTGGCATAATTGACTGCTATAACGTCTCCCACTGCAACTACTGTTACGAATGCGTAGACTGTTGGAGCTGCTATGAATGCTTCTTCTCCCAAAATTGCAAAAACACCAATAATTCCTGGTTTTGTTATGACTGTATCGGATGTTCAGACTGCTTTGGATGCACGGGGATTCGAAACAAAAAATTCTATTTCTTCAACCAATGCTGCACTGAAGAAGGATACAAAGAAAAAGTTTCAAAATACAATCTTGGGAACTACCAAGTTGCACAAAGCATAAAAAAAGACTTTAGAAAAAACCTCACTTCACGTCCCAAAAAGAGCGCAATTATTCTGAATTCAGAAAATTCCACAGGAAATTACATCACTGATTCAAAAAATGTTCATTGCTCATTTGATCTAGAAAATGTCGAAGACATACGATACTGCTGGGGAACCGAACACGCAAAAGATATGTACGACTGCGATTTTGTGTATTACGCAGAACTGGCATACAACATTGTTTCAATTTCACGCGCCACAAATATTCGATTCAGTTTTGCGGTATATGGTTCTAATGATATTGACTATTCGATGTACATAGCCAACAACTGCGCGAATTGTTTTGGATGCATTTCCTTGAAGAAAAAACAGTACTGCATTCTCAACAAACAATATTCAAAAGAAGAATACTTCGCACTCCGAGACAAAATAATCGAGCATATGAAACACACCGGGGAGTGGGGACAATATTTCCATCCAAAAATATCTACCTACTGCTACAACGAATCTGTCGCTGGAGAATATTTTCCACTTACAAAAGAAGAAGCTTTGTCCCGCGACTACAAATGGAAAGAGCCTGAGCCACAAGAATTCAAACCAGCAACCGCTGAAGTTCCGGATGACATAAAAGACGTACCAGATTCTATAACAGAAGAAATCCTCGCATCAACTCTAAGCGGCCGAAATTATAAGATTACAAAAGAGGAACTGCGATTCTATAAAAGATACGGAATCCCATTACCAAAAACACATTTTTTGGAAAGACACGCAGAGAGGCTCAAACTCCGGAACCCCCGAAAACTTTGGGATAGGAATTGCCAGAAATGCCAAGCGAAAATCTCCACATCATACGCACCGGACCGCCCAGAAACTGTATATTGTGAAAAGTGTTATTTGGAAACTACTGATTAGGAAGCGTAACCTCCATCGAATTCAGAATCTTCATGACGTTTTCAGCGCGCTCGAGATTTTCTGTCATCACATAAATATTATAGAGAAGCATGTATGAATTCGAGAGCTCGGGGTCGATTTGGACTGCGCGTTCACAATTTGAAAGTGCTGCTCCCAATTTTCCTGTGAGATAATAACTCAGACACATATTAAATCTCGCCTCAGCATTTGTATCACTTAAGTTAATCCCCTTCTCAAACTCAACCATCGCAGACGCATAGTCCTCCTGTTCAAAATAGAGCGTTCCCACTTTGTTATGTATTTCATGCGGAGCTTCACTGTACTGAAGTTCGTTCTCAAAAAACGCGAAAGGATCTGCCCACTGCCGACTACGATCTACATCACGAATGATAAATAGCACCGAAATAACACAAAGCCCAACAACAAAAACCTTCTTCCAAAAGCCGGATTCTAAAGAATCATAAAGTGCTGCAAAGAGAATAAGAACCCCAATAATGGTTAGATACAACCAGTGCTCCGCATACATTGCATTTTGAGGCACAAGCCCCGAAACAGGTGCCAAATTTATAAAAAACCATAGATAAGCCAAGAAAAACACCTTCTTTTTCCTAAATGACAAAGCCGCAGCCACAAGCCCACCAACGACAATTATAACTCCCAAAAATCCCTGCAAAGTCGCAAGCGATCCAAAAAGCCCCTTTCCTTTTTCAAAATACAACTCAAGCGGCCAAAAAATTAACTTCACATACTCCACAAGCACACTGATAAACGTAAAAATTCGCACATGAAGATTGTCGGTATAGATATTCGATTCATAAGAGAGTCCTAGATTCCCAGTGAAGCTCAAAGCCGTAAATTTCAAAATGACAAAAAGAAAAGTCATCCCCGCAAAAACACCGAGTATTTTTTTTCTGACACTCTTTTCCCCCGCACCATATTCTTTCCACCTAAAAATATCTATAAGCAGTGCCAATGGAAAGAAAACAACCATACTCTCCTTCGAAAGGAATCCTAGAACAACAACAATTAACAAAGTTAAAATTCTTTTCCATCCTCCTATTTCACTTACATACAAACTCAATCCCAGCAAAACAAAAAGGGCCACAAGCAAGTCGGGAAGCCCCGCAATATAAGCGACCGACTCAACTTGAACTGGATGGATAAGAAACACCACAGCCATCAACGCACTCACGATTTTTGAAAAAGAAAACCGAGAAAAAAGAGTATAAACCAGAAGGCCATTTACAGCATGAATCAATATATTCAGCAGGTGATAAAACTCTGCATTCAAGCCAAAAACATGAAACATTATGGCATTCACCATAGTCTGAAGCGGCCGATATAGATTCCCTACCTCAAGCCCCGCCCCACTCCTAGAATTCGTCGTAAACCAATCGAAAAAATGTGAAAAAGAACGTATAAATTCATTATCAACAATCAAAGATTTATCATCAAAGAAAAAATCCCCAGATATAGCGCTCCCAAAAGCAATTAACACCAAAAACAGGAAGCAAATAAAAACATATATTTTCCGAGAAAGGATAGCATTTACGAAATTCATAAAACCAATTGCTAAATAACCTATACGCGAAACTTAGCAAAATACATTTTGTTTGGAAATGGTTGATTAACGAAAAGTGTATCTACACATGTAGACAGTACCAGGCAATGCTAAGTCACTTTCGTAGGCTTTGTTAGGTAACTTTGAATCGTCCAAAACAGACTGATCCAAAACTGGAACAACTACCCCAACTTTGTGAGCCGCTTCGAAAGAATCAGGCACCTCATCCATATCTGCAGCAATGACAGGAGTCTCCCAAGTTGCAGCAGGTGTTTTGACATGAGTTGCGTCAAAAGCGGGAACTTGTCCAGACAAAGCTGTCAATCGCTCACCACTATTCCCAGTATCAAAATGAACCTCTGAGAGATTTTCTCCAGGAAAAATAAATCCAACTGTAGGAGATTCCAAGTCAAATCGGCCGAGAAGCTCTTCGCCGTCTTCGTTAGCAGGAGTAATCTGAACACTTGCAAGTGCCACCCCAAATTGACCTCTATAATCATTCACTCGTAAACCAACTTGCGCAACACTCTCGGTCTCAACTTCACACTCAGCTAAATAAGCAATCAATGCATCCTGCATATTGGTGCTATCTATATCAAAGCCTTTCATGACTTCATCACCAATACAGTCCGAAATTTGCACTAAAACTTCTGCAGCAACGTTGGCTGCAAGTTTTCTCAAACTATCAGTCCCTCTATCCACAACAGTAAGTGCTTCTACCATAATATTTTAGTTAAAAATCAGGAGAGAATTATACCTGGATTCAACCAAATGGCAAGACTATTTGAGTATTTGTAATAAAAAGCAAAAAAAGCTAGAATCCGAAGGATCATTAAACTTTAATCTTACTCATCATGAAACACACACTCTTCAGAATAACTTTAGGAGCTATATTCCTATTTATGTTTTCGGGAATTGCTTATGCAATAGCCCCGCCAACTCTAGATCCAGTCAAAAGTCCTTTTGATGGAACAAAACAAGTGATAAATGGGACTACTATGCCAGGAGCAAGGGTTACGGTGACAGGGGGACCATACCAAATTCCACCGGTAACAGTGGGGAATGATGGAAGGTTTTCAGTGACACTTTCTCTCAGTCAAAATAATACAAATATTTTTCAAGTTTGGGTTGCAGATGATGAGGATGTGAGTGATCAAATAACTATAACTATAGTGGAAAGTGAGGCTCAGGCGGCCGCCCATGCTGCATCGACCGGACAAGACTTATCTGCGCCAGAAGCCCCAGTGGTTGAAGCAGTAAATCAAACTGTAGACACTTATTATTACGACATCAAAGGGGATGCCGAACCAGGCACTAGAATTTTTGTAACAGGAAGTGATGAGGTAGAAGCGGTAGTTGCCACCAGCGGACGATTTGTCGCAAAGGTCCGATTGGAACAAAACAAGAAAAATACATTTTACCTAGAGGCAAAAGATTCAGATGACAACGTAAGCCCAAAGACGCTTTTCACAATCACAGAACGAGGAGAAACAAATGAAGAGGAAGACGTACGAGTAGTGATAGATGAAACGACCGGAGAACAATCATTTGTGGTAGAAGTTGCAGATCCATTCTCTGACATTGCAGGACATCCAAAACAAAATTATGTAGAAGCACTAAGGTTGCAGGGAGTACTACACGGCTACCCAGATGGAACTGTCCGCCCAGATTCATTCGTCAACAGAGCGGAACTTTTGAAAATGGCAATGCTTTCATTTCAACTAAATGTGCTCAATGAAGCAAGTAATTCACCATTCATCGACGTACCTAGATTTACCTGGTTCGCACGCTTCGTTGAGACCGGAAAAGAGGAAGGCGTGATCTCAGGATATCCAGATGGATCATTCAGGCCAGAGCAAACAGTCAACCGCGCCGAAGCCCTAAAAATAATCCTAGAATCTGCGGGAACTCCATACAATGAATTCCCAGAAGCAGAATATCTGTTTTCAGACGTACGGGAAAACGCGGTCAACAACTGGTATTATCCTTATGTTTACTTTCTCCGACAAAACCATATAATCTCAGCCCACAGTGATGGGACGATTCGACTCAACGATTCCATGACACGTGGAGACCTGGCAGAGATAATCGTAAAATTACAATATTTTATAGAAAATAAATGAAGTTCATAGCACTAGACTTAGAAACGACGGGACTTGATCCCGAGACAGATGCAATAATTGAAATCGCCGCAATAAAATTCGAAGATGGCGAAATTATCGACTCTTTTCAAACCTTGATAAATCCCGGGCGACGAATCCCAACAATAGTCACTCAAATCACAAACATCACAGATGAGATGGTTGTAGATGCCGAAGCTTTTGAAATTCACAAAAAAAGTGTCGAAGAATTCATAGGCGACCTGCCAATTCTCGGACAAAACATCCAATTTGACATAAGTTTCCTAAGAAATGCAGGTATCAAATTAGAAAACCTTGAGCTCGACACATTTGTGCTCGCCCGAGCAATTATTCCAAATGCGGAAAGCTATAGTCTAGAAGTCCTCACGAAAAATCTAGAAATTGATCATTCATCTGCCCATCGAGCTTATGACGACGCACTCGCCAGTGTGAAACTGATGGAGAAACTCCGCCTACTACTCTTAAAAGAAAATAGCGAAGTTCTCACCCCCATAACAAATTTCTTGGGAACTCAAACTTGGTCATGGCGCGAATTTCTTCTTCAGAGCATTGAAGAAAAGGACAAGTACAAAGACGATCTCTCCAAACTCTCGATCTCATCAATCCCAGAGTCAGAGCACGGAGCTCCACATGAAGAATTGGACTTCTCTACTCACGAAGTTCCACTCAAAGGCAAGAAAATTACAGAAGGATTCATAGATCCGGAAAAATATAATTTCCCAGAAAAAACACTGGTCGCCCTTCCAGGAAATCGTACATATTATTTCCCAAAAAAGTCCTTCAAACTCAAATACAACTATCTACTTCCAGAGCGTTTCGAAGCTCTTCTCGAAAAAAACATCAAATGGAAAGAAGAAGACATCGCAACAATTATCAAGCTGATAATATGGTTTTCGAAAACCAAAACCTGCGAAATCAGCGAACTTAGCATCTACAACAAAGAGTTCCGAATCCTAAATCGCATAAATCTAAAAGAAAATGAAAGCCATGAAATTTACGACAGAAAACTCCAAGAATTAGAAAAAGGAAACAAGATCTACATAAGCCATACTAATCTTCTCAAAATCATCAACCTCGACCTACCACTCAACATCGATGTAAAAAATCTACTCATCCTAGACGCTCTTGATTTCGAAAAATCACTCGCCAGAAACATGACAACTTCAATCGGAGTTGGCGACACAGATGATGAAGGAGAGATGCTATTTGGATTACTCGGAATCCTATTTGAAAAATTCGCACCAGCAAATCTCTCGTTCCCAGAAATAGAAATCACCGAAGAAATCCAAACAAGTGAAGACTGGGCGCGATGCACCGCCACAGCAAAAAGCATGCTCGAAACTTTTAAAGAAGACCTATCTCCAAAACTAAAATTATTGGAAGAAGTTCTGACCGCTCCAGAAAAATTCAAACTTTTCTTGCTCCATATGAACGTAGGCGACTTACTCCTTCGCATAACTCCAAAAGATATCCGCGGCCTACTTGAAAAAAGACTTTGGAACAAATTCGAAAACATCATAGTCAACGACGACATAATAGAATCAGGCTCCGACGCATTCCTCAAACGCGCACTCGACCTCGCAGAATTTGAGATCAAAAAAATTACAACTGCCATACCTCCAACTTTCAAAAGCTTCCCCGACCTTCCACCGGTAAAAGACCGATCATTCACAGAAAATGCAGTCAAAAAAATTGCAACAATCGCAAAAGACCACACTCACACACTTGTGATATTTCCATCAAACGGATCAATCTCACATTTCATAAACAAGCTAACTCCACATTTAGAAGAAAATGAAAAACCAATACTTGGCCAAGGAGTGTCCGGCTCAAGCGGAAAAATTATCAGCAAAATCTCAAACACCGGCAACATACTTTTCATAAATTTCGAATTCGCATTAGAACTCATAGAAATCTTCAAAGACCGCGACTTCAATGACTTCGCACTCATTTTTCCACGTCTTCCATTCATGCATCCAGAAAACCCATACATGAAATATATCGAAACTTTTTACAAAGATGGATACACGGCATACAAACAGTACTCTATGCCAAAAGCCCGCTGCCGCACATTAAAACTCGCATCCCGCTACGCCCACACATTCGACGACACAGCCAACTTTATTCTGGACTCTCGGATGGGCTAATTTTCAAACTACTGAAAATATGTCCGATTCACCCAATGAACTTCATCTCCAGATTGCGGTTTAGCCGATCTAGATAACGGTCTCATCGATGGTACATGCGTACCTCCAACTGCAACAACATGAGCTGCAGGAATAATTATTTCACCACAATCTTCACCAACTATTTTCAAATTTCCCCAACACATAGGAGCTCCAGGTCTTACCATATCAACAGATATTTCAAAGGGCCTTCCACGAGAGATGAAATGAAAACCAGTTAAACTATTACCATCTGCAACTCTCAAAGGCCTAACCGCTCTTTCTCTACGAAGAATTTCAATCTCAGGCTTAGCTAAATCCGTCAAAACTACCTGCGCCTCATATCCTTCAAGAATTCTACCATCAGTAACTCTAGCCTTATATGGAAGCTCTGGCCTCACCATGACACGTCCACCTTCATCAACTATTGGCCATCTATGTTCTCCAAATGGTTGCCGCAAAGACTCTCTTGTCATTTCTTGAATACCAGCTGCTCGCCCAACAGCATGCCATTCAAGCCTTTCATCTACATCACCATATCGCAATTCATCTGCCAACATTTCGATCAAGTAATTATGCAGTTTATTTATCAAAGAAATTGCAGCTGTAATTATCTGCCCATGTTCAATATTAAAATGGAAAACTTGACCTTTAAACTCACAACGATACTGAAAACCATCCCTATCAGACCTTCTCACAGAAAACGAATCCCCTTTGAAAGAAGCATGAGCTCCACGCCGTTCTTTCCATCCAGGAAACCTTTGCTCCAATAAAAATAATACCTTATTCCCTTCGGTAGGAGCTTCTGGATCAGAAGAAGGCATATAACCAAATAGATCAGTAACTTCAAGGGGCACATCAAGATGGTCATCTGGAAATGTTGCATTTGGATGCTCTTCCAAAGCTTCAGCCATAGCCGCCTTACGAGCCGCAACCTCATCTGCTTGAGTTTTAAAATCTAAACTACGAACTTCTTGCTGAACACGAGTAGCGTCTCTTAAAGATTGTAATGATTCACCTGATCTCATAAAAAAATAAGTTAAAAATAATTAATATAATCGAGAGGGGATAATACCATTCTGAGCGAACATGTCAAATTAAAAATCAGCTCGAGAGCTCTTTAATTAGAGCTTTTACATACTCTTTTTCGAAAGTGTGGTGAGGTAAAATCAGGTCTGGATCCCAGCTTATAGTGTCCTCATACTGCAAAATATCGATATCTATAATTCTTTCTCCCCATTGCGTATAATTTTCATCTCCTTTCATGGTTTTTCCCATAGTTTTTTCTACCTGTTGGCATATGTAGAGCAGGGCATAAGATGACCTTTCCCCTCTAAAACTAGCGGAAAATTCAACTTTCAAAACTTGATTTAGAAAATTTGGCTGAGACTCAATCCCCCAAGGTTCGGTTTCAAGAATAGAAGAGTCTTTTACGATTTTTAAACCATTTTCTTCGAGTAGAAAACGAGCTTTACCAAGATTCCCGGATTTGTCACCCAAATTTGACCCCAGGCAGAGGTAGATTTTATTCATAATTTGGCTATGTTAAGGGGCATTACTATACAATGAATTCTATTTTTTTACCATTGACATTTAAACTTGCCGTCACTAAAATTTCGCCGGTCAAAATCAAGATCACTTTTTTAAGATAAAAAGTACAAAAAACGGCATAAATAAAACACTTTTCAATAATTACACACTATGAACGACACAAGTACACATTCAGATCCATTTGCTCAGATTCAGAACACTGAGGGGTCGGCAGAAAAAGATATTGAACGCAAAGCTCACAAAAACGCTGAAGCTCTTGCTGAAGCCAAATTAGCGAAAGAAACCGAGTTGAAAGAATATGAAGAAGGACTTAAAGCTGAAGGAATGGGACAGCTTCGAGAAATCAAAGCGAAAGCTACCGAAAAAGCAAATAGTGAATTAAAAGCGGCAATGTCAGAGGCAGAGGCTCTAAAAAACAATGCCTCAAAACAAACCGACGAAGCTGTAAAAATCATATTGGAAACATTTGAAACGGAATTCGCATCTTAAAAAACAATCAAAATTTTATCTTTTCTTAAATGGCAGTAATCAAACTACAAAAAGTCAATCTGATAGGAATGCAACGCGATAAAAAGAAAGTGTTAAAAGCGCTTCAAGATCTCGAAGTTTTGCAAATAGAAGAGGTTTTATTGGACTCAGATCATTGGAGGAAAAATCCAGCAGAAAATCATGACTTAGATTTATTGGTTGCAAATCTCGAATTCGTGATCAAGCTTCTCTCCCCTTTCGCGAAAAAAAGAGGCGCACTAGAAGGGCCAATAACGGTAAACGAGAAAAAGGCGAAAGCTGTTGCTGAGAATTTCGAATACGAAGAACTAGCAAAGACTTGTAAAGATCTAGAAACAAATTATTCAAACGCAAAAACCACACTTGAATTACTCGAACAGGCAGAGACTGAATTAAAACCATGGGCAAAAGCTAATATTTCTCCAAAAGAGGTTTTAGAAAGCAATGGCTACCTAGCTACATATTTGTTAATTGGTGACAAAGACTTGGAAACTCTCGAAAAAGAATTGGCAGAAGTTGGTCCATTAATCGATATACAGACTGTGAATTCATCAAAGAGCACTAATTATGTGTCGATGATACATCATAAAGAATATTCAAAACGCATTAAGGAGATTTTCACAAAAGTGAAAGTAAAAGAAGTAATGCTTCCAAAAGTTGAAACTAATATTAAGGAGGCTCTCAGAAACATTGAAACTCAGAAAAAAGAAGCTCTAAGAACTTTGGCAGACATGGAAAAAGAGCTTAAAAAACTGGCTGCAAACTATGAAACGGTTCAGATAATTCACGACTATTTCAAATGGCAAAAAGACCTAACTGGAGTATGCGAGAGCAGCTTGGATTCAGCAATGACTTTTGCATTTTCGGGATGGATACCAATTGCAGAGACTGTTGAAATAGAAAACATCCTAAGAGATAAGACGAATAATAAGATTGCAATTATACCAATAGAAACTGATGAACCATCTCCGGTAGCTCTAAAAAATCACGCACTCCTCCAACCAATCGAAAACGTGACAACTCTGTATGGACTACCTATTCCAAGTGAATACGATCCAACTGCATTTATCTCTATTTTCTTTATTGCATTCTTTGGAATGGCAGTTACAGATGCTGGTTATGGACTTGTGATGATGATAACTATGTTACTTGTTCTCAAATATTTGAACCTTTCAAAGCAAATTAAAAGTTTTGTGAAATTATTGATGTACGCAGGAATCCTCACCTTTATAATGGGACTTCTATATGGAGGATGGTTCGGAATGACAGCGGACCAAGCTCCAGCATTTTTATTAACTGGTGAAGGTGAAAGCTTGAAATTTATAGGGCAGATTTTCAATCCAATCGAAGACCCAATGACCGTACTAATACTTTCTCTAGTAGTTGGTTATACGCAGGTTGCATTTGGAGTATTTATCGCATTTATAAGTGAATATAATCATGGCTCAAAAAAGAATGCCGTACTCGACCATTTAACATGGTTTGCAACTTTGATAGCATTGGCAGTAGTTATTATGGGGAAAGCGGGGGTGCTCGCTGCTGGAATTGGAACATTGGGATTGTACTTTCTCTACGGAGGACTGATCTCATTAGTCCTTACTCAAGGTCGCGACAAGCCAAGTATCGCTGGAAAAGCAATTTCCGGAATCCTCAGCCTTTATGGATTAGTCGGATACTTCGGAGACGTCTTATCTTACTCTCGTCTACTCGCACTCGGACTCGCAACAGCCATTATCGGACTTGCCGTAAACGTAGTTGCAGGACTTGTAAGTGGTATTCCATTCATAGGATGGATCCTAGTTATCATAGTTTTAATCGGAGGACATTTATTCAACCTTGTGGTTAATGCACTTGGAGCATTTATTCACGCAGCTCGTCTCCAATTCGTAGAATTCTTCTCGAAATTCCTAGTCGGAGGCGGAAAGCCGTTTAGGCCCCTCCGAAAAGAAAGCAATTATATTCTCTTAGAAGAACAAGAAAAATAATCAATTCTAATTATCAAATCAATTAACATATAACTTTCAAATATTATGGAAGAAACAATGGAATTAGCAACAGTCGCAATGAGCGGCGGTATGGACGGGCTAGCACTTGCCCTAATTGGTGCAGCATTAGCAGCTGGTGTAGCTGGTATCGGATCTTCAATCGGTATCGCAATCGCTGGTCAAGCTTCAACTGGAGTGGTTACTGAACATCCAGAAAAATTTGGTAAACTTCTAGTACTTACTGCACTTCCAGGTACTCAGGCAATCTACGGATTCCTAGTTGGTTTCCTAGTTCTACTTTTCACTGGTGTACTTGCTGGAGAACCAAAAGCTCTTACAAATGCACAAGGTTGGCAAATCCTAGGAGCATGTCTACCAATCGCAATTGGTGGTCTTTACTCAGGATGGTACCAAGGAAAAGTATCAGGTGGAGGTGTACAAGCTCTTGCAAAAGACGACAGCTCACTTGGTAAATCAATCGTACTTTCAGCACTTGTAGAGACGCAGGCAATCTTCGTATTCCTAATCTCTGCACTTGCTCTATTCTTCCTAAGTCCACTTTGGTAGTTGACGAAGATCGAATCCTGACTTGTCAGAGATAAGATCAAATCAACCGAAAGGAGAGTATGCCGAATCAAAGTACAAATTAGTACAATCACGAATTACAGTGAAAAATTATCATTAAATTTCTACAAAAATGACAATTCAAGACATCATAAATGATATCGATGCTGAAAAGAACAAGGCTATCCAAGAATTGGAAGCTGCGCTAGGAAAGGCTCTTACGAAACTTTCCGAAGAGCATGAAAAAAGAAAAGAGAATCTAAAAGAAAACTACAAGGTAAGAGTTGAAGAAAAAGGGAAAAGCATTGAGAAAAAAACAGAAGCTCACAAGAACATGGAGCGTAAAACCATGATTCTCAGAGCAAAAAGAGAGGCGTTAAATATTGCATTTGAAGAAGCGATTGCTAAATTGGCATCTTCAAAAGATTACGTAGATGTTTTGGCAAAACTCCTGAAAAATATCGACCTGTCAAAAGCGACTGTAATCGCAGCCAAAGGTAAGACTTCGGAAACTACAGACGCTCTTAAAAAAACAAAAAAAGACTACAAAGTAGTATCTGAAGGAACCTTCACAGGAGGATGTATCATCATAACAGATGACGTAGAAATTGATCTCTCTTTCGAAACTTTAGTTTCTTCACTTCGAGGAAAACTCGAGACAGACGTAGCATATAAGTTATTCAACTAATGACCTTAAACGACACACAATTCGCGCACGCGCTCGGAAGAATTCGTTCTCAAGAAGCAAGAATGCTCAATGAAAATGAAATAGAACGTATGATTGGTGTTTCAGATGTAAAAGAAGCATTCAAAATTCTAAATGAAACAGGATATTCAAATCATACTCTCGACATCGATAAAATGGATCAGTTCCAAGAAGTAATTGATGCAGAACTCCTCGAGACAGCGGTGATGTTGAAAAAAATCTCACCACAGTCGGAATTCCTAAATATCCTTTGGTATTTTTATGACATTCACAATATAAAAACCCTTTTAAAGGGTAAGGTGGAGAAAATATGGGAAGAAGATCTAGATAAACTTTTGAGTTCGCTTGGAAGTCTTGATTTAGAGAAGTTAAAAGCCTACTTCCGAACAGAAGGAACTAGCTTTCCAGATACTGAATTCGAGGGACACACAGAGCGTTTTGTAGAAACAATCCGCCTTGTTGAAACGACCTATGCAAAAGATGAAGATTTTCAAATCATTGATTTAATTTTAGATAAATTATACTTGGAGCTTGCTCTCGATATAGCCATTCGATCCAGAGATCAATTCCTGACCGAATTTGCCGTCAAAAACATCGACCTATTCAACATTGGTTCTTTGTTCCGCATGAAGTTGAAAAACACCGAGCCAGAAGAAATCAAAAAAGTTTTTGCTGCAGGAGGTCTTCTCGATAAATTTGAGCTTTCAGTACTTGCAGGAAAAAGTATTACAGAAATTCCAAATGGTCTGAAAGAAACTCATTACAAAGCAATCGGTCAACGCATCGCCGAAGAATGTGAGACTTCAAAAACAATTGCAACTCTAGAAGAACTTACAAAAAATCACGTTACAGATTTTATTCGAACTGCCAAATCGGTTACTTATGGAATCGCTCCATTGATCGCATTTTTCTGGGCAAAAAATAACACAGCTCAGATTATCCGACTAATCCTTCTATCAAAAATCTCAAAGATAGACCCTGAAATTATTAGAAAACATATAAGAAAATTGTATTAATATGAACAATTATTCAATCGCCATCATCGGTCAAAAAGATGTAATTCTAGGATTCAAAGCAATCGGCATAACAGCAGTAAGTGCTACCACAAGCGAAGAAGCCTTAACTGCCATAAAAGAACTAAAAAACGAAACTGTAAAAGATTCTGACAATGAAGATATTCCACGTTACGCAATCATCATGGTAACCGAAGACCTAGCTACTCACTTCCCAGAAGATGACATGAAACGTCTTTCGGAAGGAATGCTTCCAGCAATTCTGACTATCCCAGGAGTACAAGGATCTACAGGACTTGGAATGAAGAAACTCGGAAAAATAGTAGAGAAAGCTATTGGAAGTAACATTTTATAAAAAACAACTTAATTCAAAAATATGGAAAAGCTCAAAACAGGAAAAATTATTAAAGTCTCTGGACCTCTGGTCGTTGCCAAAGGTATGGAAGGCGCAAAAATGTACGAGGTAGTTAGAGTTGGGAGGGAGCATCTCGTTGGAGAGGTTATCCGACTTGAAGGCGACTCAGCTTCAATACAGGTTTACGAAGAAACTAGTGGGGTTGCCCCAGGTGAGCCGGTAGAACGAACTGGAAATACTCTTTCTGTGGAACTCGGACCTGGACTGCTTCAAAGTATTTATGACGGTATTCAACGTCCTCTTTCGGCTATTGAGGCAAAGGTAGGGCCATTTATCACACGTGGAGTTGAAGTACCTGGACTAGATCATGATAAAAAATGGGATTACAAAGCGGTGGCTTCAAAAGGGCAAGCTGTAGAGGCTGGTGACGTACTTGGAACTGTTCAAGAAACAACTCTTATCGAGCACAAAATCATGGTTCCAGCAGGAATCTCAAAAGCTACAGTAGAAGAAGTTAACTCAGGTTCAATGACAATTGATGAAGTAGTTGCTGTTCTAAAAGACGAAGACGGGGAAAAACATAAAGTAACAATGGTACAAAAATGGCCAATTCGTATTCCAAGACCAATTAAGAAGAAAAACATTCCATCAATTCCTCTAGTATCTGGAGGACGATCAATCGATACATTCTTCACTCTTACAAAAGGTGGAGCGGCAGCAATTCCTGGACCATTTGGTGCAGGTAAAACAGTGACTCAGCAAACACTTGCTAAGTACTGTGATGCGCAAATCATCGTCTACATCGGATGTGGAGAGCGTGGTAACGAGATGACTGAGGTGCTTGTTGAATTCCCGCATCTTGAAGATCCGAACACGGGAGAACCACTTATGAAACGAACAATCCTAATTGCAAATACTTCTAACATGCCGGTAGCAGCTCGTGAGGCATCTGTATATACAGGTATCACAATTGCAGAGTACTACCGAGACATGGGTTACGATGTTGCACTCATGGCCGACTCAACTTCTCGTTGGGCAGAGGCGATGCGTGAGATGTCAGGACGTCTAGAAGAAATGCCTGGTGAGGAAGGTTACCCTGCTTACCTCGCTTCTCGTATTGCAGCATTCTACGAACGTGCAGGTTACGTTGATTGTCTCGGGGCAGAAGATCGAAAAGGATCACTAACAGTTATCGGAGCGGTATCACCTCCAGGTGGAGACTTCTCTGAGCCGGTTACACAAAACACACTTCGTGTAGTGAAAGTATTCTGGGGACTTGATTCTAAGCTCGCATACTCTCGTCACTACCCTGCGATCAACTGGCTAACTTCCTACTCTCTTTATCAAGACAATGTTGAAGGCTACATGAGGCGTGAAGTCGCAGAGGACCAGCCAGAATACAGAAATCTTGCTATGGACCTTCTACAACAAGAAGCAAAACTAGAAGAGCTTGTACGTCTTGTTGGAGCTGATTCACTCTCAGGAAAAGAGCAGCTTATTTTGATGGTTTCAAAGATGCTTCGTGAGGACTACCTGTATCAAAACTCATTTGATGCAAAAGATGCTAGAACTCCGCTCAAGAAACAATATCAAATGTTAAAAACAATTCTAACCGTATACAAAGCGGCTCAAGAATTAGTTGAAAATGAAGAGTTTGATATGGAAGCATTGAAAAACCTAGATGCAGTAAAAGAAATTCCAAAGGTAAAAGACTTGGACGAGGATGAGCAATTCGAAGATCTGCAAAACAGACTACAAAGCGGAATCACAAGCTTGGCTTAACAGTTGGGGAAGTTCGAGTCATGACTGTGTCAGAGACGAGAACGAGTCAACCGAAAATGAAAAAAATTAAAAATATAACAATATAATTTTATTTACAACCTATGCAAAAAGAATATAAAACTGTAAGAGACATCGTTGGACCTCTCGCATTCGTAGAGCTTCCAAATGATGAGCCGGTAAGCTACGAAGAACTCGTAGAAATCCGGACAGATGATGGGAAAGTTCGTTTAGGAAAAGTATTGGAATCTCAAGAGGGGTTAGCTGTAGTACAGCTTTTCGAATCTCCTCAAGGGGCTGCAACACTAAATGCAAAAGCAAAATTCCTAGGAGAAACTTTCCAATTTGGAGTATCAGAAGATCTGCTTGGACGCACGTTCAGCGGACGTGGAGTACCTATCGATGGTGGTCCAGATATCATTCCAGAGAAAAAAATCGACATCAACGGTGCACCTATGAATCCAGCTTCTCGTGAGATGCCAGATGACTTTATTCAAACTGGTATTTCTACAATCGATGCACTAAACACACTTGTACGTGGACAAAAACTTCCTATTTTCTCAGGATCAGGTTTACCACATAACAAGCTAGCTGCACAGATTGCACGTCAGGCAACGGTTATCAGCGCAGATGGAGAAGGAGGTGGAAACTTCGCAATCGTATTTGCAGCGATGGGAGTTCCATTCGAAGAAGCTCAGTACTTTATCGAAGAATTTAAACGAACTGGAGCGATCGAAAATTCAGTTCTATTCATCAACACCGCAGACAATCCAGTGGTTGAGCGTATCGCGACTCCGCGACTTGCTCTGACAACCGCTGAGTACTTGGCATTTGAAAAAGGTATGCACGTACTTGTAATTTACACTGATGTAACAAACTACTGTGAGGCCCTTCGTGAGATCTCTGCGGCTCGTAAAGAGGTGCCAGGTCGTGCAGGTTTCCCAGGTTACATGTACACTGACCTATCTACACTATACGAACGAGCAGGACGTCTACGTGGCAAAAAAGGAACTGTAACTCAGATCCCAGTAATGACCATGCCAAATGACGATATTACTCATCCGATTATTGACCTAACAGGATACATCACCGAGGGACAAATTGTACTTGGACGTGACCTTCACAAAAAGGGGCTATATCCACCGGTTTCAGTTCTTCCATCTCTATCTCGTTTGATGGGTAATGGACAAGGTGAAGGTAAGACTCGTGAGGATCACAAAGGTGTGATAGCACAGCTATTTGCAGCATATGCATACGGTTTAGAAATGCGTGAGCTAGCAGTAATCTTGGGTGAAAGTTCACTTTCAGACATCGACCGAAAATACCTAAAATTCGCTGACAAATTTGAAGAAATTTACGTTTCTCAAGGTGAAACAGACCGAATGGTATCCGACTCACTAGATCATGGTTGGAAGCTTCTATCTATCTTCCCACGTTCAGAATTGAAACGTATTAAGGATGAGTTAATTGACAAGTATCTACCCGTTGACGAAGCTGTTAAGTCGTAATTTCTACGCGAGCGACAGACGACAAGCGTAAAAGAAATTACAGACGAACACGAGTCAACTCTAAAAAATAAATATATTTAACTTTAATCACAGTGGCTATACTCGCAGGATACAGTCCGACCAAAATGGCGCTACTAGAGCTTAAAAATAAAGCTAAGCGTGCCAAAAAAGGTCACAAGCTCCTAAACGACAAACAAGAGGGTTTGATGCAGGCTTTCATGGAAATAATCCGTGAAGCAAAGCGTCTCAGAGAAGAAGCGGAAGCTAATCTTGGAGAAGTTTTCACACGTCTTCTACTCGCTTCGGCATCTACTTCCCACCCAGAATTCATAGAAGCAGCTCTACTCAAACCAACTATGACAGCATCTCTAGCTGTTGAAGTGAAAAACATTATGAGTGTAAAAATTGCTGAGATGGAAGCTAAGTTTTCTGAAGACAAAGGAACCTACGGATTTCTACATACAACTGGAGACCTCGATACAGGACTCGCAAAATTAAAAGAATTTCTTCCAACGCTAGTCAAACTCGCAGCAATTGAAAAGAAGGCAGAACGCATGGCCGCAGAGCTCGAAAAAACCCGCCGAAGAGTAAACGCTCTAGAACATGTAATGATTCCAAACCTAGAGGACACAATGAAATTCATTGAACAAGCCCTCAACGAAAAATCCCGAATGGAAAAAATCGTCTCTATGATTGTGAAAGCGAAGACTGCTTAAAGCACCCCAAGCATCCCATTCTCCTGTTTCAAAGTGTCAATCTCATCACGGAGGTCGGCTGCTTTTTCGAACTGCATGTTTAGAGAAGCGATATCCATCTCCGCTTCGAGAGATGTGATGTAACGAGCGATTTCTTCTTTTGGAATTTTTTGTTTATCACGTTTCTTGGTACGAAGCTTCGTAGCTCCACCGATTGTAATATCCCTAACGGCCTTTTTGATCGTCTCCGGGGTTATATTATGCTTGGTATTATGAGCTACCTGAATCATACGACGACGATCAGTTTCATCCAGAGCTTCTCGCATCGCAGGGGTAATTTTGAGATGAGTCTTTCCATCTTCTTCAACTTCGGAAGAGTACATCGTCACATGACCACTCACATTACGAGCACACCGTCCAATAGTTTGAATAAGAGCTGATGTCGAACGCAAAAATCCTTGCTTATCGGCATCCAAAATCGCAATGAACGAAACCTCAGGAAGATCCAGTCCTTCACGCAGAAGATTGATCCCAACTAGTACGTCAAATTTTCCAAGACGAAGATCGCGCAGAATTTCAATTCGCTCCATCGTATCAATATCCGAATGTAGATAACGAACCTTGATCCCTCCTTCAACGAGATATTCAGTGAGCCTCTCAGCAGATTTTTTGGTCAAAGTGGTAATAAGTACCCGCTCGCCTCGAGAAATCGTCTCAGAGATCTCTTTTTTTATATCATCTATCTGTCCATTCGAAGATTTTACTTTTACCTCCGGATCTATAAGTCCAGTCGGCCGAACAATCTGCTCGGCAATATTTTCCTGCAAAGTATGTGCATATTCATATTTGCTAGGAGTCGCCGAAACATAAACCGCCCTATTCATAAATTTTTCAAATTCTGGAAAATTCAACGGACGATTATCAAAAGATGATGGCATCCTAAATCCATGCTCCACCAAAGTTTTTTTCCGAGAATAATTCCCACCATGCATTCCACCAATTTGCGGAACCGTGATATGAGACTCATCTATAAAAAGTAAAAAATCATCAGAAAAATAATCCATCAAAGTTGTCGGCCGCCTACCCTCTTCTCCATTGTAATCAAAATATCGAACGTAATTTTCAATCCCAGTCACATATCCAGTTTCACGAAGCATATCGATATCATATTCGGTACGAGTTTTGAGCCTTTCCGCTTCTAAAGCCTTTCCAATTTCAAGAAGCTGCGCATGACGTTCAAATAATTCAGCCTGAATTCCTTCTATCGCACCTTTGACTTTTTCTTCTGTGGTTACAGAATGCTTCGCCGGAAAAATAGTCGTCTCAGAAAGTTCTGCTCTAACCTCTCCTGTAAAACTATCTGCTTCTACAATATTTTCGATCTCATCTCCAAAGAATTCGAGCCTATAAACATAGTCATCACTACTCGGCGGAAAAATCTCGACAACATCACCAAGTACATGAAACATGCCCGGCTTGAAGTCGTTCCCCGAGCGAGTGTATTGAATATCAGTAAGTCGACGAAGAAGTGTGTCTCGTTTCATCATCTCACCTACTTTCAAAGTAATCGCCAGAGCCTTATAATCCTGAACAGATCCCAGCCCATAAATACAAGAGACCGAAGCAATGATAATTACATCTTTTCGAGTAAGGAGATTCATCGTCGCAGTATGTCGATATTTGTTAATTTCATCATTTATCGAAGCGTCTTTCGCAATATATGTATCACTCACCGGAAGATAAGCCTCCGGCTGATAATAATCATAATAAGATACAAAATAACTCACCGCATTTTCAGGGAAAAATTCTTGAAACTCAGAGCAAAGCTGCGCCGCCAAAGTTTTATTGTGCGCCAAAATCAGAGTTGGCTTCTGGATTTTATTAATAACCTGCGCCATTGTGAAAGTTTTTCCACTTCCAGTAACTCCAAGTAGAATCTGATCCTTCACCCCTTTATTGAGCCCCCTCGTCAGCTGCTCAATAGCCTGCGGTTGGTCACCCGCCGGCTCAAATGGACTCACAAGTTTGAATAATTTCTCTGTTTCACCTTTGCAATTATCGTCTTTCGTCATCTAAAAAATTTAAATAAAAATAGCCAAGGAATAATACCACAGACAAAAAAAGAGGGCAACGAAGATTTATTTTCCATTAACCAAAAACACAGCAATAACCGCTAAAAATACCCCTACAAGCTGAGTAAGCTCTAATCGTTCCTTAAATATAAAATGACCCAGTAGAGTTATAACAACGGCAACGACAGTTACCCATACGATATATGATACTGACATCCCTTCATACTTCAAAGATTTAGCAAAGGAATAACCAACACCTGCATACAATGCAACGACTACATAAAGAAGCCATTGATTACCTGTTAAAGTCCAATAGCGCGCCACTATCACAGCAATCACATCAAGAATAATTGCAAGTGATATATAAAATACAAACGGACTGATTATCATAATATTCACGGTTGTAAAAAACTACTTCACTATATAAAGTATACACAAAGATATAATGCAAAAACATGCTTAATTTCACAAAAAAAATCATTTTAGAGGCCGGAGAGATAGTGAAAAAATATTACTATTCAGAGAATTTAAAAATCGAAAATAAATCAGAAAAAGACCTAGTCACAGAAGCTGACAAAGCTTGTGAAAAATTCTTAGTTGAAAAAATTAAAGCAGAATTCCCAGATCATAAAATCCTCGGAGAAGAGAGTGGGAGCACTGAAACCGATGCGCAAAACAGCTGCAAATGGATCATCGATCCGATAGACGGAACTACAAATTTTGCGCATAAGCTTCCTATTTTTGCCATTTCCATTGGACTCGAAAAAGACGGGGAAGTCATTCTCGGGATTGTATACAACCCAATAACTGGAGAGATGTTTTCAGCAGAAAAAGGGGAAGGCTCATACCTCGAAATCATCGGTGCAAATGGAATAAATACAGAGCCGCGACGCCTCCACGTTTCAAAAAATTCAAATTTAAAAAAATGCTTACTCTGTACAGGGTTCCACCCTGGGCATCCAGAACTTTTTGAGAAAAATATCATACTTTTCAAAAAATTAATGATAGCTTCCCACACGGCTCGCAGACTCGGAGCAGCTTCGCTAGATCTAGCATACACTGCGGCGGGATACTTCGACGCATTTTGGGAATTCAAACTTTACCCCTGGGATGTCGCAGCAGGATTACTCCTCATCCAAGAAGCCGGCGGCCACGTAACCCAAATGGATGGTTCACAGTATTCAATCTATGGAGACAGTATTCTCGCGTCAAACAACCTGATCCACGATGAGATGGTCACCCAGCTAAACAGCTAAACTCGAAGACTCTCGATAGCGGCAACTCTATCTTCAGCGTTGAAAATATAACTCCCCGCCACAAACACATTCGCCCCAGCTTCACGTGCAATTTTTATGGTTTCTGCATTAATTCCACCATCGACTTCAATATCAAGCTCCGGCGCCATCTCCCGAAGTTGACGAATTTTCGGCACAACTGTTTCTATAAATTTTTGCCCACCAAACCCAGGGAAAACAGTCATCAGAAGTACCTGATCAAGCTCCGACAAAACTTCCTCAATTCCATCCAAAGGCGTATCAGGATTGTAAACAATCGATGCCTTAGCACCCAACTCTTTGATCATACGCACAGTTCCCAGAAGGTCCGCACAAGCTTCAACCTGCACAGAAATAATATCTGCCCCCGCCTTCACAAAAGCCTCAATATATTTTTCCGGATTCTCAATCATCAAGTGCACATCAAGCGGCAAACTAGATTTAATGCCTTTTACAACAACCGGCCCGATCGTAATATTTGGCACAAAATGTCCATCCATCACATCTACATGAATATATTCAACATACGACTCAATTCCCGCAATCTCCTCATTTAATTTCCCAAAATCCGCAGACAATATCGACGGTGCAATTTTTATTTCCATAACAAAAAATTTAATATAAATAATCACGACTTATATTACACAAGAGGTCTAAAATTCACAAACTCTACTAAGAAACTATTTTCACTTGATCAGCACATGACCCCATAATTTCTCCCATTTTTGCTCTAAGCCTATCAACAAATTCATCAAAATCTCTAACCGGAATAAAATTCTCCTGAAGCTCAAAAAAATCAATAATCCCAAGAACTTGCAAAAGACCCTCTCTCGAAGAAGCAACTATTTTCATCAACCCCAATTTCCTTCCTCTTTCATCCCCCCAAAGTCCAATCCAACACTGAGCTCCCGTCCCGTCTCTCCTCTCTTGGATTTCAACGCGACGATCCTCTCTGCTTTCTAAACGAGCTCTATAATAATCAAAGGTTAGCCCTTCATGACTAAATTCAGCTAAAACAGGCCTTATTTCTCGAACCTCATGGATATTATTGGCACCATCAAAAGCCCCTCCATCAGGAAATAAATCTCGAGCCTCAGATCCTCCTTCATCCATAAAAATAAAACTAAATTATTCCTACCGAAAAAACTTACACTACAGACAGCTTATTTGCCAAGACGGATTCTTAAAATCAACTTTACAACTTAAAGCTTCTCGCCGCCTTCGATCATTGTAACTCTACGTTGATGACGTTCTGCATCAGAGAATTCTGTTTCCAAGAAT
Organism: Candidatus Peregrinibacteria bacterium; assembly: GCA_018697675.1. Taxonomy (GTDB): domain Bacteria; phylum Patescibacteriota; class Gracilibacteria; order UBA1369; family JABINC01; genus JABINC01. The sequence goes on along the minus strand of JABINC010000075.1, from coordinate 48,133 downwards.
GTAGTAACAATCTGTTTTGCAACTTCAAGTTCTGTGAAACGAGCACCCAGGCACAGGACATTTGCATTATTGTGTTCACGGCTCGACGCAGCACGCTCAGGAGTATCTGCAAGAGCTGCACGCACTCCGCGAGTTTTGTTCGCAGTCATACAAACCCCTTCTCCAGAACCACACACAAGTACTCCCATAGATCCTTCATTTTCAAAAACTTTCTCAGCAACTTCCCGAGCAATCAGCGGATAATCCATAGCCTCTTCACTAAAAGTTCCAAGATCCGTAACTTCATGTCCAGTCTCTTTCAAAAAAACCTGCAAAGCTTCTTTCATTTCATATCCAGCATGATCAGCCCCTATATAAATTCGCATAAGTCGAGTAATTAAATTTTAATGTTTTACTTAAAGGATCTAATTTACTTGTCTCCACATTACATAAATAATCTCACTTGTAGACTGTAAATTATTTTCTCTTATTTTCTCCGCGCATTACTTCAGTCAAAGACCTCGCATCATGCACATTCGTAATCACATCAGCGAGCAGCTCTCCAACAGATATTACTTTCAGTCCTGGGAATTTCTTCTCTTCTGGGATTGGAATTGAATTTGTCACAACGACTTCTTTTAATTTAGCTTCTGTCAATCTCTCAACTGCTGACCCAGAAAACACCGGATGAGTAGCCACAAGATAAACATCAGAATTTGCCCCGGCGCTATCCAGCGCCTTCTTTGCCGCAGTCACAGAACCCGCCGTATCAATCATATCATCATACAGAATACATGTCTTACCCTCAACCTCTCCAACAATATTCATCACCTCCGAAACGTTGTGCCCAGGTCTATGTTTATGAACTATTGCCAGCTCAGCACCAAGGCTATCTGCAAATTTTTTGGCCGCCTTCGCCCCACCGGCATCAGGAGATACTACAACCATATTTTCCAATTCTTTTGCTTTGAAATAATTTATAAAAAGTCTTTCTGCTGCCAAATTATCTACAGGAAAATTGAAAAATCCTTGAATTTGATCTGAGTGCAACCGCAACGTAACCACATGATCCGCTCCAGCAGTTTCAATTAAATCTGCCATCAACTTCGCCGAAATCGGCTCCCTCGGCGACGCCACACGATCTTGCCGCGAATATGCAAAATGCGGCATCACAACATGAATCGTATAAGCAAAAGACCTCTTCAGAGCATCTAGCAGAATAAAAAGCTCCATCATATCATGATTCACATTCTCAGTCGCAGTTGTAATCACATAAACATCACATCCACGCACGGTTTCCATCGGTTTATTATACAACTCTCCACATGCAAAAACTCGATCATCTGTAGGTACAAGTTCCACACCAAGATAACGTGCTACCTCCTCTGCCAACTCCGGGTGTGACCCAGTCGACACAAGTTTTAACGGATGATGATAATTTGCGTTTCCCATAATATTTTATTTAAATCTCGCCCCCAATATAAATGATTTTAATTCCAAGTTAAAGGCAATCTCTTTACTCCTCATTACGAACAGTCTCCGTTCCATCTTCATCGCCTTCATCATCCTCAATAACTCCTGTTAAATCCTGACCGGATCTATACGGACCCGAAGATGGCTCTACAAAGTCAGGTAATTCAAAATCACCATCTAATTCCGAACCCACATCTTCATCCTCTTCTGCTCGGAAATGCGCCCCTCCAGTACTTCCTGGCTTATCATCATCAAAAGACATAGCAGGAAATGATACCGTATCTGGCAACGCAGCTCCATCTTCAGTGGTAGCAACTTGAGCAGCATTACCAAACAAAATCTTATTAATCATAGCTTTAAGCCTGTCTAAATTTCCCGACCCAGCAAATAGCTCAGGAAACGCAATAGGTAAAGACTCTCTCAAAACTGAATGCTTTTTGCCAAGCTTATTCAATCTATCCAAAACCACCTCGCAACTAGGCAATTCATCCCCCTCCAATTCATATTTCCCGCTCACCACCTCATCCAACACAACTCCCCCAACAGCCACACGAACTGGTTTCACAGAAAGCCTCGTATCAGTACGCCTATCTGGATCTCGACGATCAGTAGTATCAGAACCAGCTTCAACTTTACCAGGCTCACGAACTTCATCCTCTACAGAAAAAGCTTTAGCCAATAAAAGCGCAATTACTTCAGCTTCTGCATTCTCATCAGACATTTCACAACTCGGGAGTAAGGTGCGAGAATTCCTATCAGCAGCCTCATCCATTCCTTCTGGAACAAAAGTAACCTCTTCCCCTGCCCTAACAGCTTCTATAACTTGCCCCCTTACATCTGCAAACCAATGATCCGCATCATCTTCAACTTCAAGGAGTTTTCCATCAATACGAATAGCCAAACCCCTTATCGCTTCTCTAGAATAATAATCTAGAATCAATCTTGGATCATCATGCGGAGTATTCAAAGATTCGCTTGTGCTTGGTGCCATCTTTTAAGAAGATTTACTAAATATTCATTAAATTATACCACAGAGATTACTTTTTATCAAAGTTCCAAGCCTTCTACAAGCCATTTTTTTAACAACTTCAGCATCCAAAATCCTACAACCACTTAATACTACATCCCATACAAGGATATTGGTCTGACGACACTTCTTCTCCGTCCAAAATCACATCCAAAGCTTCCCTTAAATCCCATTTTGAAACACTTCCTTCATCCTGCCAATTGTCATCGATTCGGCCTCTGTAAGCCAATTCTCGATCAGAATCATATACGAAAATGTCTGGAGTGCACACAGCCCCATATGCCCGCGCAACACTCTGATCTTCATCTATCAAATAAGGAAAATTCATCTCAAATTCCTCTGGGGCTTTTTTCATTTCTTCAAAATTATCCTCCGGATAATTCGGATTTACCGCATTAGGATTAATTCCAATTAGTTGCACCCTTCTATCCTCATAATCAGACTGAATTTCATTTAACCGCTGCCACACAGCCTGCACATAAGGGCAATGATTACACATAAAAACAATTACAAGAACGCTCTTTTTCGAATAATCCGCCAAAGAGTGCATCTCATCATCAATTCCTTTTAAAGAAAAATCATGAGCTTGAACTCCCAGTGGAACCATTTCTGAATATAAAAGTGCCATAAAAAATAAGATTAAAAACTAAGACGACTTCGGTAGCTCTTTTTCCAAATCTAAGAAGAAAATATACCAAAAAGAAAATGTAAATGAGGTAAGTAAAACCTCAACTGCAAATGCAAGAATCATGTATAAAATCACAATCAGAAGGGGCAAATCTGGATTATCAAGCATGGGCTGCGGCAAAGTTATGACAATTACAGCTGCAAGCGAAACCAAAAACACAACTATCCAACGCCAAAAAATATACCAAAAATTCCCTTTTGCAATTCCTTTACTATATTTGAAAGATTCAATAACTGGCTTATCACGCAGAACTGCAAAGAAGTATGCAAAACAAAACCAAATCCCCAAGATAACTGCCGGCACCACAAAAGCTAGAATCCCCGCCATAATACACAGAGAAAAAAGCAAATAAACAAAACCCAATCTCCAAAAATATCCCTTAGAACTCGCCCATACTTCCTTTGAACTCACTTTTTTATCTCCAGCTTTGTGTGCAGCTTCCACGGCTTTAAAGACACTGGCATAGAATTGCATACCTTTTATCATAGCAACAATCATACATACAAACCCCAATACCATAAGAACATAATTGACAACACTAAGAAACAAATAAAAAGAACCATCCACGCCAATTCCCACCCTAGTATTGAAAATTGCAAACAATGCAAAAACAAAGATAGCTGGCAAAAACCAAAGCAAACACCGAAGCATAAGACGAATGTAAAGTGGAGCAAAACGCCACATTAAATGATACCCGTCCGAAAGTTGTTCTTTACAAGATGTAAGTGCCATAAGAGAATTTTTTAAGAAATAATTTTAAAGAAAATTTATTTAGAAGATTTTTTACTCCAGCCCCGTATCTCTTGATATGCAATTCCAACTCCCGGCAGAATAAAAATCAGAGTCGCCAGAAACATTTCAAAAATCGCAATAACAACCGCCCAATTACCATAAATATCTACATCATTTGCAGCTACAAAAGCTCCTACATGCTTCTCCCTATATCCTTCGATACCCATCTCCAAAAACCAAATTCCAAGAAGTGCCCATGCAACCATCATAAAAAACATCGAATACTTATCCGGCACAAAAATCGCAACCACAAAAGAAATCAAAGCCCACCAACCAAGCCCCAATCCAAGTATCCAGAATATAATTTCCATAAAGCCCATTACACAGAAAGTAACAGATTATAAATCCAATCAATTAAATTAAAACCAAAGCCTTCCAAAATCCCAGCCAACCCAGGAAGTACAAAAATCAAAATCGCAATTCCCATGACAAAAAGTGCCATCGCTTTCGCAGGCCAACCATAAAATTCAACGGTATTTGCAGCCACAAAAGCTCCAAAATTCCCTTCAACAAAACCTTTATAACAAAGCGTTGAAAGAGCCATTCCAATCATAAGCCAAGCAAACATAAGAAGTGTCATACTGATAGGATCTTCAAAAAATGGAAATAAAATAAGCCCAGGAAGAATCATCCACCAGAAAAATCTCTCCATTTTCGCAATCCGCTTCACTTTGGCCTCCTTTTCAGGAGTCATTTTCATAAGCTTCTCTTTCTCCTTTTCAGATTTCGGCATCCCAGCAACTTCCTGATAAATCGAATCCTCCAAATCTGGCTCAAAATTCCTAATTCTTTCCCAATGTTTATCTTTCAATTTTTTAACATACTTAAGACTCGTCCTATACCCAACTCCAATAAGAACAAAATCTCCAGATGATCCAGGTCCAGGAATATCTATATTTTTACTCCCCTTCCCACGCATCTGACGAGTAGCGAGAAACCCAATTAAAAATCCTATCCCCGCAAACAAAAGCACCATAAACCATCTAAAAATCATACTTAATTCTTCTACCTCACCACCTTCTACAAAAGCCAAAAAATATACCGGCACACCAAAAATCAAAGTCAAAATCAAAGTCCCAACTTTAGCAACCTTCTGCCCTTTTTGAATCTCTCGAAAATAGATATACAGCAAATAATGCTCAGGAGAAATCCCCTTAGATTCAATGTATTTTTTAGTATTAACCTTCAAAAAACCAAGCAACCCAGGAGCTATAGTGTTTTTATATTTCTTGTCCATAGTATTTTATGATAAAATCATTTCCTTCCTGGATTTTACCTCACCAAGCACAATTAATAAACTATAAAGTATGATAACAAGACACCCTGACGATACAGGTGAAATCGATACAGACGAACATACGCAAGAATTAACTCCAGAATTATTTGAAGGAGTGCCAACTGTACGCACATGGTCTGCGGCTGAAAATTTATTAAAGGACGCAAAGCCAGGAGCAAGAATTATAGTCGAAGCAATAAATACAAAATTAAGAAGGCATGAATTTAGAGACAAAACCGGAAGCTTAGATGCAGATAGAATTGTACTTGCAGTAGCCGCAGAGCTCCGTATAAACGTAAGGGCAATAATCCTCCATGCACCAGGTCCAGAAGACAGTCGTTCGGATTTCAAATTCGGCCTGATGAAAGACTCAGTTAACCCTGAGCCAACTTCTGAATAACTTGTCTGTTGGCACTGAACGCAATTTGATCAACCATTCCCGCAACTTCCTCCAAAGAGAACCACTGATAACCCGCAATTTCTTCGGTCTTTTTTAATTCACCACCCACGATACGAGCTTTATAAAAAATATTCATAGTGGGAACACCATAGCCCGAAACATTTTCCTCAGATTCTAATTCACCGTCTTTGTATTCATCCATCACAATATCAAATATCCCCTCAAGCTCCACCTCCACTCCGAGCTCCTCCATCATTTCTCTCTTGGTCCCAACTTCCGGATGCTCACCTCCTTCCAAAAATCCTCCCGGAGTATCCCAAAACCCTTGAAAAGGATGCCAAGCCCGCTTCACAAGTAAAATCTGCCCTTGCTCATTAAATATAAGCGCCGTCCCAGTCGGCCGCGAATTATTATAATTCACATATTTACATTTGCTACACGCATTCCTCTCCACATGATCGAACTCTGCCATCCGCATCTCCATATCACTTCCACACATCGGACAAAATTTGAAAAACATATCCTGAAAATTAAAAACTATTAAAACTTAAGCCCCACCATATCTACCCCATACTTTTCTTTCAAAACTTCCTGACCTGTCGCAGGGGTAGTTTCGTATTGGCTCAAGTCAAATTCTAAGACCAATTCTTCTATCCGAGCCGCATCTAGAGCCTCGATTTCCAAAAAAACTGGCACGCCAGGAAACTCATCGATCTCAAATTTCGTACCATCTTCAAGCACGTACTCAGTGCGGCGTTTCTCAAAATAAATTGCCTGAACATATCCAAGTGTCTCGAGCAATTCAACGATTTTATCAAAATCAGACACATGAACTTCAAGCTCATCATGCACCTTGCAGCCATCTTCAAGCCTCATGTTCACCTTCCGGCAAAGCTCAATTTTATCCCCAAAAGTGCGTAATCGAAAAAGCTCATTTTTGCGCTTGAAATCACCATTCACAGTGTCAAAATAAACTGTTCTGAGCACCGAATCTACAGTCAACCGCGCACCCCGCTCCTGCAACTTTTCCACCAAAGAGGCTTTATCAATCTCCAAAAATTTCAATTCAAGCTCTTTCATGAAAAATTTATTATACCTCAATTATTTTCTATATCGATTTGGCTGAGGAGCGATATTAAGAGCGGCCATGTCCTCTTGCTCAAAAACATTTACAATCACAAATTCCAGACTTGGCTTATCAGAAGTGTCACCTCTGTGAAAAGTCCTCTGCCCTGTCTTGCCATTGCTTCCATCCAAAGAAATCCCCCACCCTTCAGCGGCCATCTCAGTTGTATACCAATCAAAAACAGCCTCTGCTTCTCCATCTATAATATAAACCCTAAAAGTTCCAACAGACCTATTGGGCACAGCCTCAGGATGAAGCGGATAATCAACCCCTTCGATGGTCACATGATCAGGAAAATCATAATCATAAAATTCATCTATAACCTCAAGATCACCCCCTCCACAGCCCACAAGCACCAAACAAAAAACAGAAAAAACAACAATTAACTTTTTCATAATTCAAAAATTAAAAATTAACACCAAAAAAACTTTAGCATAATAAGATCTGCAAGCAATGTGATTTAGCTAAACCTTTCGCGCTACAGCAATATTTTTACAACGTTCAGTTGCCAAGCGCTTAGCCCTCTCCAACAATGCCTCATCAACTTCGCCATCCTCCCCAACAAACTTCCTTCTGTCCAAAACAAACATCATCGTACCGTTATGAAAAACAAATTCATAATCATCTAGATTACCTTGTATTTCAAAGAGATTTGGTCCAAATCCACCACCAATAATAGTAATATCATCCATTCCCAATCTAGAAAGTATATTCTTCAAAGCCCCCAAAACACCACTTCCTAGGCTTACAAGTCCATCAGCAAAATCTGCAGTTTTCTTAACATAACCATCTACAATCAAATCCTTAAATACACGTAAAACCGTAGAAGAATTCGCCCCTCCACTTTCAATTCTACTAGTTCCCTGAACCCTTTGTCTATTTAGATTATTTATATCATAAAAGGACACCCTCGAAAGCAGGTCACTATCCGTAATGCCTTCACTAACATTCTTAACTGCAATTATTATAGAAGACCAACCCTCAACTTCTCCCGCTCTAAATTCGAGATCAAAATCTCCTTCAGGCACATCAATAACTGGAGAGCTTCTAAAAGCAATTTTCAATTCATCAACATTGATAATCCACCTAGGCGGATAGCAACTTTTATCAAGACTGAAAAAATCAACATCTATCCCAAGAGCCTTTTTGAGGCGCTTATACATAGGCTGTTTAACACTGGCTAAAGTCTCTAGGCATCGTTTTTTTGGATCAGATAAAGTGGCAAAATTCTTGGAAGTTACACTTCCTCCAAATCGATTAATTAATCTGACAAGCTCAAATTCATAATCCCCCGTACAATTAACAACATACTCTCTATCTTTCCATGGGACTTCTTGTTCAACTTTATCCTCAAATGTCTCACCATCCCCTTCATCATGATCCACTTCTGAGCATTGTCCAGCTACAAGTCCTCTAATAGACACTGCTGTTTCGCAAGCGCCACCATTCAAGCCCCAATCAGAAACGTGACCATGGGCCAAATCATCATCAACTTCCAACCCCTTTTCTAGGAAATCATCCATAAATAAAAAAATTACAAGAGGGTATTATACCAAAAATACGTATCAAGTAAAGCTTTTCCTGTTATAATAAGGCTTTGGTAGGAGCGATGTCATGCACTCGGAGAATATCAGCGCCATTTCGAACAGCAAGTTCTGCAGCTTTGAGGGAGCCTGGAAGCCTCTCTTCCGGAGGAAGTCCTGGACCTGTAAAACCCTTTCTAGAAGCACCAATCAGAAGTGGTAAATCTGGAAATCTTTCTTTTAATTCTTGAAGTCTATCGAGGATTTCCCAGCTATATTTATGGTCACCAGAGACGAAGGCCCCCATACCTGGATCGAGGATAATTTTACTTCGATCGATCCCATTTTGAGTGCAAAAATTCATACGTTCTTCCAGGGCATCTCCGATAGTTTTTATCACATCATCGTATTGAATTTCTTCTGTGTTTGTGCGTATTTCATTGCCTTTGGCACTAAGTCTCTGAACCGCATACATAAGGCAAACTTTAGCATCATTTTCAGCTACTAATTTAACCATTTTTGGATCTCCGCAGAGCGCCGTAACATCATTTAAAATATCAACTCCATATTGCAGAGCTCTTTCAAAAACATCCGCCTTGTAAGTATCCACAGAGATCTGAAAATCTCTTTCTTTTTTCAAATTCTGTAAAATTTTCAAAGCTGGCTCAATACGAGCCCATTCTTCCTCGGGCGACACATCCGAGCTCCCCGGCCCCGTACTCTCACCTCCGACATCAACAATATCCGCACCTTCATCAAGCATTTTTCGAATACACATTCCAAAGTCGCCAACGCGACTGCCGAACAAACTGTCAGGAGTAACATTCAAGATTGCCATAAGTTGAATTTCACGTTTCATATAAATACTCTTTTAAAAACGCTTCAAAAGGTATAGAATTCACCCTTCTTAATCAAGTTTCAAATGGCATTGACCACTCCAAAACGTCCCCCAGAAGAAGATCAAAATAGAATAATTGATCAATGCCAAAAACTGATAGGCCTAGAAAAGGTTAGGGTTAGAGGCGATAAAACTGAAAACGGAATGTTGATATGTGCCACACGAGGACCGGATCGAATATGGCTGAGTGCACACATTTTCTGCTCAACTACAGAAAATGCTAGGAAACTTCTAGCCCGCCTCAGAATCCAAGACAAATATGTTGAGAAGGGGGATCTTCAAAATGAGAAAGAGGCAATAATTCATTTCACAAGGAAATTTGTAAGAGAATTTTACGGGAAATTCCCATTAACAAATTGGGACAAAAGGATTCGAAGAATCTCCCATTCAGATAACAATGAGTTCCCTGTCTACAAATATCTTTTCGAACTTCTTACAATTGATGTAGAACCTCAAGATATTTCTTCTGAATCCTCTGAGTAAATTTGCCCATCTCCCCGTCACCGACGACCCGACCATCTACCTCTCGTACAGAGACAATTCCTTTTACTGAATTTGTGAGGAGAATTTCATCAGCATCATATAATTCCTCGCGAAAAATATCGCACTCCTCTACTGGCATAATCTCAGGGGCAAGTTCGAGAATCATTTTTCGAGTTATACCAGAAAGCATCCACTGACCCGGTGTTTTCAAAACTCCATTTTTCACAATAAATAAATTCGTAAAAGTTCCCTCTGTAGCCCGCCCACGCCGATCAATCATTATTGATTCAAAAGCCCCCTGCGACCTCGCATGATTTTTGGCCAAGATATTTGAAATCATTGAAGTGGATTTGATTTGAGGGTATGTGCGCTCAATCTCCAAGGTAGCGACAGAAACTGGATCTACATTTTCTTCATAAATTATTCGCGTAGTTATCAAAAAAGTAGGCTGCCCGGATTCTCCAGTATAGAAACTCCCTTCTCCAGCAGTCAAAGTAATCCGAATTCTTAAATCTTTTCTTTCTTCTAAATTCTTCCCAACCAACTCTTCCAAAAACCCCTTAATTTCATTTTTAGAATAAGGCACTTCTAATCCAAAGGCTGCTGCCGATTCATTCAGCCTATCCAAATGTTCATCCAAAAATTTCAGCTTTCCATCAAAAGCTCGAAGTGTCTCATAAACTCCATGACCATACAAAAACCCGGCGTCATTCACCCCCACAACTGCATCATTTTCGGAAACGAATTTTCCATTCAAAAAAACTATCATATCAAAAAATTAATATTCTTTTATTGCATGTAAAAACGCATTCACCTTATCAAAAGTTTCCTTAAATTCAAGCTCGGGAGTTGAATCATAAACAATCCCTCCGCCAGAATGCATAACATATCCAAATCCAGCACGTCGATTTTCTTTGGCGAAAAGTGTGCGAATCATAATGTTAAAATCAGCGCCACCTCTACAATCCAAATACCCCATCGAGCCACAATAAACTCCGCGTGAATATTCTTCAAGCCTATCAATTATTTCCATTGTGCGCTTTTTTGGACAACCGGTTATCGAAGCCCCAGGAAAAAGGGCTCTAAAAATATCATAAAGATCCGGACCATCTCGAAGTACTCCCTGCACAGTAGAAGCTGTGTGCAGCAGATGAGAGTATTTTTCGAGAGCACGGTGCTCCACGACTTCCACAGTGCCAAATTCACAAATCCGCCCAAGATCATTTCTAGACATATCCACGATCATTTCCAATTCAGCTTTATCTTTTTCAGAATCTTTGAGCTCCTGCCCCAAGACCTTTAATTCATCCTCTGACTCATACCCCTTCACCCCAATAGTCCCTTTTATCGGCCGCGTCTCAATAACTCGCCGCCCATCATCCCCCACCCCAATCTTAAAAAGTCTCTCCGGAGAATTCGACACTATCCAAAAATTCTCAGCATTGATCTCATTTGAATATTTTCCGGGCAAAAACACCTGATGCCTAGAAGGATTAATATTCGAAACTTTTTTATAAACCTCCCACGGAGATTTCAAACTTTGAAAATTAAATCGTTGAGAAAAATTCACCTGATACGTCTCACCTTTCCTCAAATATTCTTTCACACACCGAATTTTTTCACAATATTGCTCTTCAGTTAAATTTGAATTCACCCCACCTTCATCTTCCTCTGTTATAATAATCGGCTCCTTAAAATTCACATGCTTCAAACTCTCAAAAAACTCCAAATCAGACTCATCCGGAAGAACAACCCACATCTCTTTTTTCACATGATCGACCAAAAGAACTTCCTCGCTAACGGTGAAATAATAGCTTGGATAACCACGATCGTCGGCGCAGCTAGATCCAATATTTTCAAATCCAAGACCAAGATCATAAGAGAAAAAACCCACAAGCCCACTCAAAAATGGCAGGTTTTTCACTTCATCCTTAAGTACAAAATTCTCAAGATAATTTTCCAATACCTTTTTCCTCCCATCTAATTCAGCCTCCAAAGCTTCAAAAACTTCTCTCAAATTTTCAGTATTTGGATTTTCAATTTTATCAGTCAAAACTTTGGAACCACACACAATAATCGAAAACTTTTTTTCAACTTCCCCAGCGGTAACAACCGTAGGATCATGCAAGAATGAAAGCTTATCTTTACGTTTTCCTTGATCCAAAAAACCAAAAAGTTTTACCGGATCTATAAAAAATTCTAATTTCTGAATAAACATCTCAAATACTTTAAAAAAACGTATCAAAACGCCTGCATCTTACTTTTTTCAAAGCATTTCGACAATATGTTAATTAACCCACTGCAGCAACTGGCTCGTCTTCATCTTCATCAAAATCATGTGTTGGAGCTGGCTCATCTACAACCGTTTCAGCAGCCGGATCTGACACAGCAAAAGGTTCTTCAACTGGAACTGCCGTAGGATCTGTATCTCCAGCTTGGAGCTCCTCTTTATCCGAAAGGCCAAGAACTTCCCTAAGTACTCTCAAAGTTTCTTCAGCAACAACTTCAGCTTCCTCAGCTCCTTCTCCAGATTCCTCTGCTGCTCCCAGTACCTTCAAGGCCTCCCTATGTGCAGAAACAGCCACCTCAATAGCAGTCTTTATCCTTGCTTTTTCCTTTTTTCTTAAATCAAAATAGTCACACGGCCCTTCAGCTCCTAAATTAGCATCTTCAGGTATTTTATTCTCACTATTTGAACCACCTGTATTGGTCATGGTTGATATAATTACTATTTCATCTATAAATTATACAGTATTTTAAAAATTTTACAATAAAAAGCAAGGTCAAAAATAAAAATTCCTAACCGAAAAATCCTCGCTAATTACAACCTTTTAAAAGACTTTAGCCACCCATTGCTTCGAGCTCTTCTTCAGCGTAAACATGCTCATACTCCGATTTTTGGTATTTGTAAGTTTCATCTGATTTGAAGAATCTAGGAACTTCTTTTGCAGCATTTTCAATCGAATCCGAAGCGTGCACAACATTACAAGATACGCTCATTGCAAAATCTCCACGGATAGACCCCGCCTCCGCTTCACGCGCCTTTGTAATTCCGGTTATGCGACGTACCGCATCAACACAATCAAGTCCTTCGATACAAATTGCAATCACCGGCGAGCTCATCATAAATTGTGAAAGCCCCGGGAAAAACGGCTTATCAGAAATATGAGCATAGTGCTCACGAAGTACCGCTTCATCTAGAGACATCATCTTCATTCCAACAATTTTAAGTCCTTTTTTCTCAAATCGAGAAATAATATCTCCAATAAGTCCACGCTGAATCGCGTCAGGCTTAACAAGAATAAGTGTTCGTTCTGGATGCATAGTTTTTTATATTAAAAAATGTTTTTCAATTAAAATTTTAGTATTTTTTCAAGTTCTTTTTCATCCCCACATGGCCCAATAAGTGCCAATCTCAATTTATCTTCTTTGAACAAATCTTCAGCGACTCTTCTGATATCAGCCACTGTGACTTCGTCCATCTCGGCGAAAATTTCTTCAATAGTTTTTGTTTCGTCCATAAGAAGTTCCTGCTGAGCTATGAAGTACGCATATTCCTCGGTGTCCTCCAGACGAAGTGTCATTTTACCTTGCAAATAATCTTTCGCTTTTTGAAGTTCCTGCTCTGGGACATCCTCTGAAGCAATCTGTTTGTATTCTTCAATAATCGCTTCAACTGCAAGTGAAATACGATTCACATCAACACCCGCACGAGTAGAAATCGCACCTGTGTCTTTGAAAAAATCTGTAGAAGTTTGGATGTAATACGAAAGCCCCTTGGCTTCGCGAACATTCAAGAACATGCGCGAACTCATATTCCCACCGAGAATAATTGAAAGTAATTTCTTGGCATATTTATCGGGATGGCTATTTGAATAACCCTCAAACCCACAAACTATATGAGCTTGCTCAGTTTTTTTGTTTACAACATGAATTTTCTCTGGATTTTCCAAAGGGTGAATAGGAAGTGCACTATAAGCTTTGACCGCTTTTGGGAAAGGAAACATTTTCCCGATTTTCTCAACAATATCCTCATGCTCAACATTTCCAGTAATCGTAATTACAACATTTTCAGGAGTATATAGGTCCGCCTGATATTTTTTGAAATCATCATGAGTTACACTTTGAATTAATTCCTTGGTACCGATTTGATCCCATCCGAGTGGCTGATCTCCATAGAGTAGGTTCTCAAAATTCCAACCAACTTGGTACATCGGAGTATCTTGGTACATATTTAATTCTTCCAAAATCACACCACGTTCTTTGTCAATTTCAGCCGGATCAAAAGTGGCATTCATCATCATGTCAGACAAAACATCGATCGCTGTATCCATCTTGTCTCGAGCAACTTTTACATAATAACCGACATATTCTTTACCTGTAAAAGCATTGAAACTGCCGCCGATTCCATCAATTGCACCAGAGACTTCTTTTGTATTGCAATATCTCTCTCCGCCTTTGAAAAACATGTGCTCAAGAAAATGGGCAATCCCATTAATTTCTTTTGTTTCGTATCTAGAACCCGCTCCAGCAAATATCAGCACCGTAACGGCTTTCGTACTTTCAAGTTTTTTTGTCACCACTCTAAGTCCATTTGGAAGGACTGCTTTTTGAATCATTTTAATAAATTTAATTCATAATTTAGTTTGTATTTTTAGGTCATGGGCATGGTATAGTTGCCCCGCTAAAAAATCAACAAAGTCTTTATGCTCAGAAAGAACCAATTGAATTTAGACCTAAATCGAATACACATATTAATAGTGCTTTTCATAATATGTTTTAGCCTCGTTGGCCTAAAAATATTCTGGTTTCAAATTATAAAACACGGGCATTACGACAAAATTGCAACTCGTGAACATTTAGGGTATGCCGAGCTCCCAGCCCGCCGCGGAGAGATTTTGATCACCGAATATCACTCTGGAGAAGAGTTCAAACTCGCGACCAATACAACTCTAGATCTCGCATATGCGGATCCAGCACTGATAAAAGATCCTTTTTTGGTCGCAGAAAAACTCGCACCACTACTTTTCAACCTAGAAGAAGAACGAACTATCGAAGAGAGAAAAATCGCCAAAGCAAAAAGAGAGGCCTTTGCCAGAACAGGAGCTATTACCGCGGAATCCTCAGATGTCCCAACAGAGATTGACCCCAATTTGCCACCGGAAGAGGCCCCCAAAGAAGAAACTGCCGAGACCGAAACCTCTACAGAAGAAGCTACCGTAACGTCCAAAGAAGACCTCAAAGAACTCACAGAAGAAGAGCTTGCCGCCAGAGCGGAAGCGGAGGCGGCATTAGAGACAGAACGGAAAGCCGCAGAAGCTGCAGCCCTACAAGCCGCCAGAGATGCCGCAATGGAAGAAGCTCTCCGCAAAATCAAACCAAAAACAGATGAAGAACTCTTTGGCCAATACAAACACGAACTTGCGACAAAACTCGGAGAAAAAATTCGAACCCAGATTCTTTTAATCCAAAAAGTTGACCCAGAACTCAAAGAAAAAATACTAAAATTGAACCTCTACGGAATAGAAATTACCGAAGGTGGAGATCTATACGCATTCCCTCCACAGATAGGAGACAAAGGTAAGGCCGCAAACAAACTCGCTCCACTGATTGGTTTTGATGACGAGGTTTTGGAACGACTGCTTCTCGGAAGAAACCGCTACACAGTTCTCAAGAAAAAACTTCCACTCGAAACGTCCGAAGCCATAAAAGAACTTCAAAAAGAAGACTCCGAAAACTTTCTCGGAATTCGCCTACAAGAAGAATATTATCGTTATTATCCAGAAGGACAACTAGCAGCCCAGGTGCTCGGATATGTGAATTCTGCAAACATTGGGCAATACGGAATCGAAGGAGGATTCCAAAAAACAATCGAAGGTAAAAAAGGGTTTTTCACCTCACAAAAAGATGGAACTGGTAACCAAATTACAGTTGGTGAAAGTGTGATCAAGCCCGCAGAAGATGGGCTAAATGTCTACTTAACAATCGACCGTGCAATCCAATTGGAAGTAGAAAAAGCTCTGAAAACTGGAGTAGAAGCAGCCGAGGCGGACTCCGGCCAAGTTATAGTTATGGATCCTAAAACTGGAAGAATTCTTGCAATGGCACAACACCCAACATTTAATCCAAACGTATACGGCGAAGCATTTTCCAAAGAAGAAATCGAACTTTCAAATGAACAAATAAAAAATCTTTATGTTGTGGGCACCGGCGAAAGCCAAAGGAAATATCTCTATATTCGAAAAGATCCAGACGAACGAATAGAGGTTTTTGAAGACACGGAGCTCCCCGGAGTTTACTATTCATACAAAAATCGTGTTGGCCCCGAAGTTTACAAAAATAAACTTGTACAAGAAATCTATGAACCTGGATCAGTTTTCAAACCACTTGTTATGTCAGGAGCCATCGATGCTGGAGAAGTCACTCCCAACACAACCCATCAATGTGACGGACCTATTGAAGTAGACGAATTTATAATCCGAACATTTAACGAAACCTACCATGGCCGCGAATCCATGAAGAATGTACTCAGAAATTCTTGCAATATTGGAATGGCTTTTGTAGCACGTAAGCTCGAACGCAAACTCCTATACGAATATGTTACAAAATTTGGCTTCGGCGACCGCACCGGCATAGAGCTCGAAAACGAAGAAGACGGCCGAGTAGAATACTTTTCCGAGTGGGCAGAATCAGAGCTTGTAACTCATGGATTTGGACAGGGTATCTCTGCAACTCCGCTACAAGTAGTCACAGGTATTTCAGCGTTAGCTAACAAGGGGGTTCTCATGAAACCTTATCTCGTAGAAAAAACTGAAAATCCAATGACTGGGGATATCAAAGAAACCGAACCAAAAAAAATAGAACAAGTGATTTCACCAGACACCGCAAAAACCATTACTTCTATGATGGTCTACGTCGTAGAAGACGGAATCCCAACGGCTCGCGTAGATGGACATTTCGTCGCTGGAAAATCAGGAACCTCTCAGACTTACAAATGGGGTAAGGCCCTCAAAGGAGTTGGAACAACAATTGCTTCTTTTTCTGGATACGGACCGATCGATGACCCACAATTTGTGATTCTAGTAAAAATGGATCATCCAAAATCATCTCCATGGGGAGCCGTCACAGCCGGCCCAGTTTTCAAGGAAATCGCTACATTCATTTTCACCTACTACAACATCCCACCTGACAAGGCGTACTAAAAACTTCCCCCTAAACAGCTATCAAGGGCCCATCCTAAATTTTACTCATCTGCTCTTTCAGCCTGCTCCTCTTTCATGGTTTTTTCAACAATCCCCTGTACCTGCTTGTAACCAAAAAACACAAAAACTATAAGTGAAGCGATGAAAATTCCTCCCACATTAATTCCAAAAAGCAGAAATGAACTGGCAACACCTTCCACATTGTTGTGAGCAAGTTGAATTCCAGTTACGCAGAGTGGCGGGAGCAAAGCGACCGCAATCGCAACACCCGGAAGATTCGCCCGAAGAGATTCTCGAACCCAAGCATACGCACCAGCAAACCCAGCCAAAAACGCAACTCCTACAGAAAGAATTGAAAAGGAAAGCCGAAGCTCAACCTGAGTATTAACAAAAGTCCCCGGATCCATGAAATACGCAACTGCAGATGACAAAGTCAAAATCAACACTACCGAAGCAATCAACACTCGTAATGACCGAATAAACAAAGAAGGCCTCATCGAAGCCGCACCAAGCCCAAGTGCCAAAATCGGAAAAAGTACCGGAGCCACAAGCATCCCACCTATGATCACCGCCGCATTATTTTCCACAAGTCCAAAAGTAATAATCAAAGTCGCAATAATCAACATCACATAATAATCCGCTGAATCCCTACTATCTGCGATCAAAATTTCCGCAGCTTTTTTCTTCTGCCGGAACTCCGGCGACAAGTTCTTCCAAGAAAACCTTCCATTATCTCTTTTTTTCCGAAATCTAAAAAATTTCATATCCAAATATTATTTCTTCCCTAGATTATACCAAAAAAACACCCTTCTAACCACCCTAAAGTGTTATCTCTAATTCATGAGTTTAAGCACCCCACCGCTATCAGGTCGCCTCCTAAATTGCGCGCGCGCCCTAGTTCCAGAAGCAATAAAACTATCTACATTTTCTTTACCACAAGCTTCAATCATCATTTCCATCTCTCCTGCTTTAAAAGAACGATCTTGAAAGGCCTTCTCCCAAGCAATAAGCAAAAGCCCATTCGAAGAATAATATTTCCTAATCAGAACATCACCTGCCTGCCAAATACGAATTACCATCTTTTTATTCCCTTCTCCAATAACAAGTGAATTTACAACATTCATCCCTGCAACAAGAACATCATCAGCTGTCAAAACCGTAATCCCACGCAAGTCCTGTTCATTTAAAAGCAAATCATACTGCTCATTAGCAGCTACAAGCTGGCACATATCAGAAAGAAACCTAAAATATTTCAATCTATTCCAAACAGAAGGATTTTTCTTAAGAAGATCGCTGTAAACATCCGTCCCACGATGCATCAACCTTTCATCCTGCCTTTCATCTCCAACCCCTCTTTTCACCTTAAGTGCAATCAAGTCAGGGATCACCATTTCAGCAGACAGCGTCTTCCCACCTTCTCGCATAAGTGCAAGATTACTCCAAACTTTTCTCAAAGCTTCATCAAGATCCATATCTTCATCTTGCTCGCAACAACATTGCATCAAAAACACATCCGCCTCTTCACCTCCAAGCGCTTGCGCCTCTTTAAAATAATCTTCAGCGGCGTGATAATCTCTTTGCTCCAAAGCCAAAATACCTAAATTCAGAAACGCATCAGCCCTATTTTCATCAAAATGTTCTATAGCTCTAACAAAATATTCTTCCGCTCCCACTGCATCACCCAAACTCATCAGCTCCTGGCCCAAATCAAAAAGCAACTCTGGAAAAACTTCACACGCTCTTTTTAAATAAGAAATAAGATTAATCCCTCTTTCTCCAACCTCTCCGAATCCTCTACGTCGAGCCCTGCCTTTCCCCTCTCTAAATTCTTTTTCACGTTCTCGAAGCAACTCCATAATCTTCACATGAGCAGGTAAATACCGTCCTTCTAAAGAAGCTTTTTGAAGATAAACAAGAGCTTCAGTTTTATTAGTAGGAAGTATAACAAGCGCGCAATTATAAGCGGCCTCCGCAGAAGGATCTTCTCCCTCCAAGTCTTCCATAAAAGCCTCCAAAGCCAGGGCCGGATCCATTTCCATAGCATATAAATAACGCCCTCGAACATAAGAAGGCTTATCTTTCAAAGCAGCAACTACATCTTCACGCATAATTCTCACAACAGCTTTGATCAAAGCCCACGGCGCAGATTCAAGCCAGAGCATGTCTCGCCCTTTCCTCCCTATAAGCTCTCCCACAACAATTCCTATTTTAGTTTCATCATCTCCCACCTCTTTCAACTTAGCAACCACCCCATCAAACCTATTATCTGGCTCTATTGTCCTCATAGAAATAGAAATATATAAATACTAACCTTAACATTTAGAGTGTATTTATAGCCTATAATTACCCTCTTGTCAAACCCCAAACAAAACATTGAAGTAAGATACAGAAAACGCTAAACTCTTTCCGCTTTTATAAAGCTGTTTCACAATGCGCTTCCGTAGCTCAACTGGATAGAGCATCGGTCTTCGGAACCGAGGGTTGGGGGTTCGAATCCCTCCGGGAGCGCCACATTGCAGGGATATGGTGTCAATGGTAGCACAGCGGTCTCCAAAACCGTTAGTAGGGGTTCAAATCCTCTTATCCCTGCCATTTTCTCAAAAGGTGTGTTTTACAAACATATCAACCGGTTTTTAATTGCAAAAAACTATTCGCCAAACCAAGCTCGAGGATGAGTATTAAATTGCATTGCATCAAAATTATCCCATAAATCTCCAGCACCCGAAGCGTAATCACCTTCGTCAGATTCACGCGAATCATCAATAATTAATCCGAGTTCATCAAGAAATACTCTAAATTCTTCTTCTGGAATTGCAGTATCATCTGAATTTGGAAGAAGGAATTGTGGTAAGTTAGCGTCAACATGAAATGGATGGATTTCATCTTCAAGGTCTATAAGAGACTCTATTTCTGGCAATAAATGAGAATCCATTTCCCAAGACGAACCTTCTCCAATATTAGCAGTTTCAGACTTACTAACGCCATCTGCGCCTTTGCTAACTCCCAATTCAAATGTAACAGAAAGATTTCCCTCCTCATCTGAAAAACTTGAGCATGTTATGGTCCATTCAGAAGAAGCTATTTCAGGAACTATATTAACAAAACCTTCATCTCCAAAACCGGCAGGATAAGTAGCCTTCTGAAAAAAACGAAACGTGCATCGATCAAATCTAGAATCAGGTGAACATTTCAAATGTGTAAGGAACGGCCCACTCACAGTAACTATGCCAATCATATCCTCTTCATCTAAAACGCCTTCAGCATTCCAAATTGGATAATCTCTTTCAAGTAAATCAACATCGACCAATGGCTCTTCTTCACTTGCACACTCTGCAAAAGCGGTAGTTAGGTCATCAAATTGTTGAGCAAGCTCAACCTTGAATTCATCAGCTTTCGCTACTTGCTCACGTGTTTGTAAAATAACCCCTCCCAAACAACCAGCACCTTCATAAGGTGAAGAGCTCACTGGTTTCACAGAAGTCTTTTTTTTAACAACATCAGCTTCAACTGGCTCATCATTAGCCTCTTTCTTATGTTCCGCACCTGCAAGCGTGAGTAGCAATAATCCTGCTATTAACGCGGGCCTTCCATAACTTTTTCTATTCATGGCAATGTGATTAGATCACTACTATACCATTTTTCAAGAAGAACGCAACCCCTTTCATTTTTCGGCTACCTAAATTTCAAATACCCCTTGCTCTCAACTTGGTGATTACTCTTTATCTTGTTTCCAATTATAAAGTAATCGAATGAGTCGAGAACTCCCATAATAGAGTTTATAGTTTTTGTGAATTCTGGTTCGGCTGTCACAACTGGCTCTCCATCGATTTTCACATCGGCATCTCCAAATCTGCTCATATACATTTGTGTAAATACCTCTGAAAGACCGCTCAAATAAGCATTCATAGGTTCAAAATCTATAAAAGTAACTCCTCCATCCGTATTTCCAAGTTTTTTAATAGCCATGTCATATTTTTCTGCCCCAGAAGTATTAGTGGCAAGATATTTTTCATTGAAATCTTTTTGTAAACTGATCGCAAAGAAACCATCCTCTGTAATTCCATAAGAGAGGTCCAGATTTGGAAGAACTGTTCCCTCTGGCAAAGGCAAGGCAGCCCCAGCTGCTTCGAGCGGAAGCTCTGAAAGATCAGCAGAAACAATAGTCATAGTGCCCTCAGTTTTTTTGCTGAGCATAGGCAGGCCTTGGGCCTGCGCGAGAGTGACAAGGCCGCTCAACTGACCATCTAATTTGAAGTAAAATTCTCTCGCCTTTTCCAGGTTCGAGTTCGCATCAAAGACCAAAGTCAACCCAGGTATCAACCACTCCCCTCTATAAAGAGCCATCGAGAACCCTTGATCCATCCAAGAAAAAAGTCCGTCTTCCAGAGTCGATCCAAAAAATGCCTGAAAAGAATCATTCAGCCCCGGATCCTGAAGAAGCGGAGTCATCCTGAGCCCCTGCGCTATATTATATGATTCAGAGTACAACGCGAATGGATCACTGTTTTTCAACTTATCCACCAAATATGCACCACCATTTTTGAAATCCTGAAAATTTATACCAAGTTTTTTGAGCTCCTTTTTATCAAACTCGGCAAGTCCACTCAGCTCCAAACCATCTTCTACAGCCTGCACTCCATAAACCTGATACAACCCTGTGTATCCCTTGAAACTCATCGGCGTTGGCGAATCTCCTAAGTCCAAATTCGACATATTCAAATAAAGATATCCAAGCTGAGGCTCCTCAAAATGTCCCACAGCTTCCAAATAACCTTCATTATCAGTCAGTGCGAGCATTTCCGAATTATAACGATCCAAAGCCTCACTGAGCTCCTCCTGAGAAGAAGTTATCACAAGCGCATCATCCACGAGCATCATATGAGACCCTGATTCCGAATCCGCCAAAGTCAAATATCCATCTATATCACTTTTCACAAATCCTTCATTGAGAGCCAACTTATTCATAACATCAGCCGCTTTTTCCGTATCCTCGATAGTAAATGTCAAAATCATACCCACCGCATCCTGATTATCATACAATTCTATAACCCCAGCCGAAGTAGCCCCATCGGATGAGAAATCCACACTGGCCGCCATAAGCATACGATAATTTTCACCAAACATCGCTCGAATATCTTCGTTGTAATCAATCCCATAATCATTGAAAACTCCTACCAAATCATCAGAATAAAACAAATCATCTTCAACTCCCAATTTCTCCATGAGCGCTTCCAGGGCGACCTTCTGCCCTTCGTCAAAATTTGAATACGCAAGCACAAAATTACTTTCTTCAGGCATAAAATCCTCTAGCGCATAGCCGTCATCGTTCAGATACAAAACATCTGGCACCTCAGCCTCATCACAAGCACTCAAAACCAAAGAGCTCACCAACACAATACTAACCACAAAAAGATATTTTAGAAATTTCATTATTCAATAATTAGAATTTATTTTTATCACAAACCATCATACCACTTACAAAATTTTGCATAAACACGAGTTTTCCTATATAAATAAACAAATGTTCTTAAAATCTTTAAAATCCATGCACAGAATTTTTATCGCACTCCCAATTTCAGACAAGCTCAAAAAGAAAGTTGTAAAATTCCAAAAACAATATTCACACCTTCCAGTCCGCTGGCTAGACCCAAATGATGTTCACATCACAATCGTCCCACCATGGGAAGAATCAGATACAAAAGATTTAAAGAAAAAATTCAAAGCACTTGAAGGAAAACTAGAATCTGTGAAAAACATCAAGACTCTTAATTTAAGCTATCACATTGCCAAATTCGGCCCAGATGCAAAACGCCCAAGGCTAATATGGGCAGAGGGCAAGGCAACTGCAGAGTTGCCGGCTCTAAAAAAAGAACTAACCAAGGTATTCGGCCTAAAAGAAGATAAGCGCCCATTTAAACTCCATTTAACACTCGCAAGATTTAGTCCGCACGATTTCAAAGAATTTCCTCAAAAACGAATTCGGGAAAAACTCGAATGGAAGGACAAAAGCAATTCAATTCAACTCATAGAATCCAAGCTCACAAAAGAAGGTGCAAAATACAAAACCCTCGCTGAAATAGAATTTTAAATTCTGAAAGAAACTTCTCTTCAAGAGCGTATGATATAATGCGTACGCCTTAATTTTCTTGCAATTTGAAAAACACAAACTCAAAAGCCCTAAAAGACGAGGAATTGGTAAGACTCTCCTTGGAGAATTCCGATAATTTTCTGCATCTTATGCAGCGTTATGAAACACGCCTACTTGCCTATATTCACAGGCTCATAAATGCACCGACCGAAGACGCCGAAGATATCCTTCAAGAAGTTTTTATCAAAACCTACGAGAATTTAAATGACTTTGATACAAGTTTGAGATTTTCATCTTGGATTTATCGAATCACTCATAACCACACGATCAGTTTTTACAGGAAATTCAAAAATCAACCTTCCACTCTTTCAACGGGAGAAAGTCAAACTTTTTTCGAAAATCTAAGAGATGACACCGACATTCCAAATCAAATAAACCAAAAATTGAATTCTAAAAAAATCGCTACACTTCTTCAAAAACTCGACAAAAAATACCACACAGTGCTAATTCTCCGATACCTAGAAGGAAAAGATTATTCGGAAATTTCAGACATCTTGAAAAAGCCTATGGGCACAGTTGCAACCCTACTCAACAGGGCAAAATCTCATTTCAAAAAAATTCTAATTACAAATGGTCATGACGGATAAAAACTTATCACAAGACGTACTCAAAAAGATCAAATCTAAAAATTTGAAACCAAAACCAAAATGGGGGTTTTTGTTAAAAAACTGGGTTTTCTGGGTACTCGGAACTTTGACAATAATTCTCGGGGCAATTTCACTCGGAATCACCATGTTCTTGCTGACCGCCACAAATTGGACCCTCCACAACGAACTCAACTCATCTTTTTTCTCACTCATTTTGAATGCATTGCCATACTTTTGGATGATCTTGCTCGCCCTCATGACCGTAGTCACTCACTACAATGTCCGCCACACCCGCAAAGGTTATAAGCTCAAAACATCTCATCTAACAACGGGTATAATTATTATCTCTCTCATATCTGGATTGATATTTTTTGGAGCAGGAACCGCGAAGGAGATAGAAGAACAAATGCAGAACCACATGCCTCCATACAAACAACTCCACAATATGAAGATGAAACGAATGCAAAAAAGAATAGAGAAATTCCAAGAGCTACACCCTGATCGTAAGCTGCCTCCAAAATTCAACGAACTCAACAAACTCGATTTTGATAGAAAACCTCCGACTAGGCCGCCACTTACCTATTAAATTTACACATAATAGGCGCTCGCAATAAAAAACTGAAAGAAAAATTTCATACCCTGCGTATTACTAGGTGAAGCGCGCAGAAATTCTTAAAAAACATTTTAAATTTCAAAAATTATAAATCTACTAACCATTTAAATTATGGAAACCAAAAAACTTCTAAAAAATCGTCAGTTTGCTCTACCGGCCATATTGATCTCAGCGGCACTTGTCTCAATGATCGCTGGAAATGTATTTGCCGCTGTCGGTTACAACAATTCCGACGACTTCGAAATGAATCCTGAAATGCAAGTTAAACACGAAGAGATGCAAGCCAAGCATCAAGCCGTAAAAGATGCTATCTCATCTGGTGATTATGCAACTTTCGCAGAAATCACAACCGACAAAGGTCATTTCTCAACTATAAATGAGGATAACTTTTCTTCTCTCATGGAGATCCACTCTCTCAGAGAAGCGGGAGATCGTGAAGGAGCTCGCAGCATTATGGATGAACTTGGGATAGAGAAACCTCACAAAGGCATGAAGAAAATGCAAAAAAACATGAAAAAGAAAGAGAACAGACAGGAGCATCGAGAAGAAATGAAACAAATTTTCGAATCAGGTGATTACAATACATTCCTAGAAAAAGCACCTGAAAAACTTCAAGAAAAAGTCACTGAAGAAAACTTCGAACTAATGATCAAAGCTCACGAACTCAGAGAAGCTGGAGACAAAGAAGGAGCAAAAGATATCATGGAAGAACTCGGCCTCAAACCACCTCACAAGATGATGAGAAAAGGACCACAACAATAACACGCACATTTTGATAGGGTTAACCAGGGCTTCCTTTATACGGGGGAGCTCTGGTTTTTTATATGCAAAATACGACAAAAACTTGCAAGATAATCAGAGCATGTTCTGTTAACCAAAGACGGCTTGCTCTGACAATTAAGAAGATTTAAGATGATGCGGCTTGGATTTGGCTAACAACATTCGAACTACACTTAATTTTAACGTATGAAGTACCCTCTCACTTTAACGCCAGAACAGCGCGTGCGGAAGGCTATTCGAATGCGGCGTGATATTGTCGAAATGACAAACGCGGCGGGGTCGGGACACCCCGGCGGATCGCTTTCGGCTGTGGAAATGCTGGTGACACTCTACAACGAGTACATCAAACATGATCCGGAAAATCCGACATGGATCGAACGTGATTACATGATCTTTTGTAAATGTCACATAACCCCGGCGATCTATTCAATCCTCGCAAGAGTTGGATATTTTGATCCAGCGACACTATTAACTTTCCGAAAACTCGGCTCAGATTTACAAGGGCATCCTTGCCGTTTTCACCCAATTGGAATGGAAATGTCAGGAGGTTCTCTCGGGCAGAATTTATCGATAGCAACTGGAGTTGCACTGGGCTTAAAAACTCAAGGAAAACCAAATAAGGTTTGGGCACTTTCTAGCGAAGGAGACCTGCAAGAAGGGCAAAGCTGGGAAGCAATTATGTCAGCAGCTCATTTTGGGCTCGATAATCTAACTCTACTTGTGGACTACAACAAATTGCAGATCGACGGACATTGCGAAGATATAATGGGTGTTCACCCACTTGATGAAAAATTCAAAGCTTTTAACTGGCACACGCTGGTTGTAGAAGATGGACATGATTTCGAACAAATCCGCGCAGCCCTAGATGAGGCGGCAACACTGAAAGGAAGGCCAAAAGTAATTATCGCCCACACTATAAAAGGTAAGGGTATTTCTTATATGGAAAATGTCGCAGGATGGCACGGAAAAGCGCCAGACCACGAACATCTCGGGCTAGCTATAACTGAGCTCGATGCACTAGAAAATTCTTTAACCCCTGCACAAAATGACTAGAGAAGTAATGTTAAGTCGGCAGGGTTGGGCAGATGCACTTATCGAACTTGGAGAGAAAGATCCAAGCGTGGTTGTGCTAGATGCCGATCTTGCAAAATCAACCCTGACCTGTCAATTCGGGGATAAATTTCCAGAACGATTTTTTGATATGGGAATCGCAGAACAAAACATGGTAAACGTAGCCGGCGGACTCTCACTAACCGGACTGACTCCATTCGTAGCAACTTATGGGGTTTTTGTTTCAGGTAGAGCTTGGGAACAAATCCGCACAAGTATTTGCTACGGCGAATTAAATGTAAAATTCGGCGGAGCGCACGGAGGGATCTCCGTGGGACCTGATGGGGCCACCCATCAGGCTCTCGAAGAAATCTCTATCATGCGTGTACTTCCAAAAATGACTGTACTTGTACCTGCGGATTATTATGAAACTCGCAAAGCCGTCCTGGCAGCAGCCAGCATGAAAGGGCCTGTCTATATTCGATTTGGACGTGAAAAAACGCCAGTAGTAACCAGCAAAGATGCACCTTTTGAAATCGGAAAAGCAAACATCATGAGAGAAGGATCTGACATAACAATTGTCGCTTGCGGATCAATGGTCGCAGAGGCTCTAGATGCTGCTGATGTCCTCGCAGAAGAAAACATCTCAGCAGAAGTTATAAACCTCCACACAATCAAACCTATTGATTCAGAAACAATCCTAACCTCGGTTAGAAAAACCGGTGCAATCGTCACAGCAGAAGAGCACCAAATGGCCGGAGGAATGGGATCTGCGGTCTTCGAAGTCTTGATGGAAAGCTGTCCAGTCCCAGGTGCCAGAGTTGGTATCGATGACACCTTCGGAGAATCCGGAAAACCGAGAGAACTGATGGAAAAATACGGAATAACTGCAAAAGAAATTATCGAACGTGCCCGCGAAGTTGTCCAAAGAAAAAACTCTTGAAAATTTTCCTAGAAAGTACACACTTCAAGATGGATGAGCTAAAACATTTGAAACAAATTTAATTAAAATTTAAAAAATCTCACATGAAATCCTTTTCAAAAAGAATGCCAAATCTCGGTACGGAAAATGCCTTTGCAGTAATTACAAAAGCAAAACAATTTGAGAAAGAAAGTGGCGTAAAATTGGTTTACCTACAAATTGGAGAACCTGGGTTTGACACTCCAGAAAACATCAAAAATGCAACAATCGCAGCGGTGAAAGACAACCAAACTCACTACACTCCAACTCCGGGACTTCCAGTGCTTCGAGAAGCTATTGCCGCAGAAACTTCAAAAAACGCATGCGTTGAATATGAAGCGAAGGATGTAATCGTAGTTTCCGGTGGAAAGCCGGTTATGTTTTACATGATGAATGCTCTTCTCGATCCAGGAGACGAAGTTATCGTCCCAAATCCTTCTTACCCGATTTACGGATCAGTGACTGAATATCTAGGAGCAACTGTTGTACCGATCGCACTTAGGCAAGAGAATGATTTCAATTTCACAATCGAAGAATTGGAGGCGAAAATTACTCCAAATACAAAACTTATAATGGTGAATTCTCCACAAAATCCAACTGGTGGAGTGTACACTCGCGAACTTCTTGCCGGTATTGCGGAGCTCGCGAAAAAACATGACCTTTGGGTACTTTCGGACGAAATTTACGACCGAATGGTTCATGAAGGAGAGCATGTTTCAATCACTAATTTCGAAGGAATGCCAGAGCGAACTGTGATCCTAAACGGATGTTCGAAAACATTTGCAATGACGGGATACCGAATCGGTTGGGCTGTTACAAAAAATGCTGAGATGGCCGCGTACATCGAGCAATTGGCTTGTAATGACACTTCTTGCGTAAACACAATGACTCAGTATGCCGCACTAGAGGCGCTGACAGGTCCGCAAGAGCAAGTAGAATACATGCTTCAAGAATACAAGAACCGCAGAGATCTGATGGTTGGGCTTGTAAATGAAATTCCTGGAATGAATTGTCATTCACCAAAAGGAGCTTTCTACTTGATGGTAAATGTTCGCGAACTTCTCGATAAATTCAGCATCACATCAGCTGAACTTTGCGATCGCATAATGCGTGAAGCACACGTTCTTATCCTTCCTGGAACAGTCTTTGGGCATTTCGGAGAAGACCTAGTTCGATTCTCATATGTTTCAAGTGAAGAAGATATTCGAGATGGGCTTGCAAAAATTAAGAGTTACATAGAAAGTGTTTACCAGACATAGCCTATAGGCTATGTCCCTTATGAATAAAAGAAAAATAACATTTTAATTCAAAATATATGAATATATACGTAACACGTCGTATTCCGAAAGAAGGTTTAGAGATGCTAAAAGAGGCTTTCGGTGAATTCGATATGAATCCTCATGATCGAGTTTTAACTCGTGAAGAATTACTCAACGAAATCAAAGGACGAGATGGAGTACTTTCTCTACTCACTGACAACATGGATGCAGAAGCTATGGATGCAATCGGGTCGCAGTGTAAAGTTATCTCTAACTATGCTGTTGGATACAACAATGTCCGAGTGGATGCAGCGAGTGAGCGCGGGATAATGGTAACCAACACTCCAGGAGTATTGGATGATGCTACCGCGGACTGCGCAATTTCACTTTTGTTCTCAGCAGCGCGAAGAATTGTCGAATCAGATGAATACATGAGATCTGAAAAATTCCAAGGCTGGGCTCCAATGCTACTTCTTGGAAAAGAGGTTACAGGTGCAACTCTCGGAATTATCGGAGCTGGCCGAATAGGTACGAATATGGCGAAAAAAATGGCTGCTTTTGATATGAAAATCCTATACGCAGATCCAAGTGCAAATGAAGAATTAGATGCAATGGGCGCAACTCATGTCGACCTCGAAACACTCTGTCGTGAATCTGATTATATTTCAATTCACGCAAATCTATGCGAAGCCACGCAGCATTTAATTGGAGAAAAAGAATTCCAAATGATGAAACCAACCGCAACTCTGATCAACACAGCCCGCGGAGCGATTATCGATGAAACAGCTCTCGTAACACACCTTCAAAATAATCCTGATTTCTACGTAGGTATGGATGTTTTCGAAGATGAACCAGCTATGAAACCGGGACTCAAAGATTGCAAAAATGCTATAATCATCCCTCATCTAGGCTCGGCAACTATCGAAGCCCGTACCAAGATGTCGATAATGGCAGCGGCGAATCTGATCGATGCTCTCACTGACAAAACACCTGAATTCTTAGTAAACAAAGATTCTCTCGCTTAAGACGAGTAAATGCTTAAAATCCAAGACAAAGAACGGCTTTTGAAAAACCTCGGACACGAGGAGAAATCAAAGCGTGAGCAACTTTTGGAAATCACCGAGAGGGTCCTTAATGAAATCAATCCGAAAAAATTAGTTTTAAAAAAGCTACAACAACTCAGCGCTTCAGATTTGGATATTCCCAAATTTGAAAATATTTACGTGATCGGAACCGGAAAAGGCGCAATCCCAATGGCCTGCGCTACCGAAGATTTTCTCGGAGACAAACTTGCGGAAGGGCTTATCACTGCGCCAGAAGATTCGACAGCTTCATCGTTGCTTGAAAAAGTTCAAGTAGTAAAAGCCTCTCATCCACTCCCAAATGAAGCCGGCGTAGAAGGTGCGAAACAAATTCTAAACATTGCCGATAAAGCGACTGAGAAAGACCTCGTAATAGCCCTGATCTCCGGCGGCGGCTCATCTCTCCTTCCTCTTCCAGCGGAAGGAATCACACTTCAAGAGAAGGTGGATATAACTTCACTGCTCCTAAAATCTGGAGCCAAAATTCAAGAAATAAATGCTGTTCGAAAACACCTTTCACGCATCAAAGGGGGCTTGCTCGCCAGGGCTCTTTATCCCGCAACTTGCCTTTGTTTGGTAATTTCAGATGTACTCGGCGACGATCTCGGTACGATCGCCTCAGGCCCACTTGCCCCAGATGAGACGACATTTGAACAAGCCATAGAAATTCTAAAAAAATATAATCTCTGGGACAAAACTTCAAAAAGCATCCAAAAACGTCTTCTCGAAGAAAAGGTGGAAACCCCAATACCAGGGGATGGAATTTTTGAAAAAATCACAACTCACATTCTCGCAAATCATGAAACCGCTGCCAAAACCACAGAGCACATAGCAAAAGACCTCAATATTCCCACAAAAATTCTCACCACAAACTTAGAAGGCGAAGCCAGGCAGCAAGCTAACACTTTATTACAAACCGCCACCACTCCGGGCACTCTCTACATCGCAACGGGGGAAACGACAGTAACAATAAAAGGATCTGGAAAAGGCGGCCGAAATCAAGAATTATTACTCTCCCTCACACAAGCACTAAAAACAAACCTTCAATCACCCACATCACATCACCCAGCTTCTTCCCTTGCCTCAACCAAAACTCAAGTAGACAAATCTACATTCGTAGCTTTGTCTATAGGTACAGATGGCATAGATGGCACATGTCCAGTGCCCACCACCGGAGCTATCACTAGCCAAAGAACACTAACTCACAACTTGAATGCAAAAGAATATCTCGACAACAATGACTCCTATCATTTTTTCGAACAAACGCAGGACTTGATCCAAACCGGCCCAACCGGAACAAACCTCGGAGACTTAAATTTGATCTGGCCCTAAAGAACAATACCCAAAACCAACCATGAATTTCCCAATAACACTTCCAGAAAAACATCTCGAAAAAGCCAAAGAGCTCAATATCCGCCCAAATGATATTGAAGAATCTTTTGTGCTCGGATCCGGCGCTGGTGGCCAAAAAATCAATAAAACTGCAAGTTGCGTACTCCTTCGTCACAACCCAACTGGCACAGAAGTTCGCTGCCAACGTCACCGCGAACAATCCAAAAATCGCATATCCGCATACAAACTTTTGATCGACAAAATCGAATTTCAAATCAAAGGGAAAGCATCCGAAAAAGCAAAAAAAATCCACAAACTAAAAAAACAAAAGAGACACCGTTCCAAGAAAGCCAAAGAAAAAATACTCGAAGCCAAACACCGCAGAAGCCAAATAAAAGCAACTAGAAAATCAGCAGACCTAAGCTAACCTTTCTTTATCCCAATTTTCCAAGTCCCTTTCTCCAAAAAAGCCTCGATCGTCTGACGACCTGCTTTATTCAACAAATTAGAATGAGATTTCCCAAATTTTTTAGCATAATCCGAAAGAGTAACAATCTCCGATCCTTCTAAATAAGAAAGCCTCTTATGGTAACTATTTGTAAGAGCTCTACCAACTATTTCTTCCATAATTCCAGTACTGCCATCTTTATCAAATTCTCTAAATGCCTGATAGTAAAGCTGCCTATCAATAAATTTAATATTAATAGGAACAAATCCTTCACGAATTAACAAATAATTATTAATCACCCTACCTATACGACCATTGCCGTCAACAAAAGGGTGAATATGCTCAAATGTAAGGTGCAAACGAGCGATCCTTTTAATGATATGTTCTGAACTACTAGCATAATATTTTGACAACATTTCCTTCAACTTATCTTCAATAAATTTTGGATCAACGGCTATATAATTCCCAACTCGCACCCATTCGTTATCATTTCTAAATCGACCCGCTATATCATCATTAATGTTAGAAATTAACATCTTATGCAATAACAAAATTACATCAAAAGTTAATTCACTTTCCTTTGCTTTTTTATCAATATAGGAAACCACCCTAGCCAAATTTTTAGCTTCAAAAAGCTCTCTTACAGGGACCGCCCTATCCAATTCGATTTGCAAAAGAATCTTCTCCGTATCCTCCAAGCTCAAAGTACTGTTCTCAATAGCATTCGAATTATAAACCTGCTCCGCGACTTCGGCTTCACTAATAATCCGCAGAAGCTGCTCCTTTCCAAGGGCGACCGCATAATAACGCTCTCTCAAATCAAGAACCTGTTTGTAAAAAGTTGTTATTTTTGTCATATCACCAACGATTCTATTCTTTTTTCACGACTTTGTCAACAAAACCCGTGAATCGCCCCCTATTTTTCACTAAAATTCACGCCTTTTACCTCAAAACTCGTGAACGCACCCCCAAATACTACTCAAAAAATATACTTCAAATATGAAGATTCGCGATGAGGATCAAAAAGTCTCTCTCCCAAAAATTCTGTCATTTCTTCAGACGTCATACTTTCGTGTAGTCCAACCCCAACATGTTGTGTAAGAGCGGTGAGTCCTCTAAAAGCGCTCCCAATTCTACCCCGAACACCATCTTTGGCGATACAAACTTTATCTCCACCAACAGCAAGAGATAAACGCGAAGCGATTTGCCCATACAATCTTTTCAACATAAACCCTTTAAGTTCAACACCCCATCTTCTACCAGATCCTATATCACAAACATCCACTTTTGGAATTTTTTCAGAACAATCAAATCTCACTCTATAACTTCTCCCCATATACAAACAATTAATCTCCCTAATATCAGAAAACTTATAAACCAATTCCGCCAAACTCATACTCTCCCTAGCATCAGAATTCATAATATCCAAAATAACATCTCCCAAACTTTTCTTCACAAGAAAACGTAAAGGGATTCTCTCTTCTACCGACAAGTCTCTGGCTACTTCAGACATAAATACAAATAATTAAAAAGCTGCAAAAGTTTAACGTGAGCTCAGAATAATACAAGGGCATCTGGAGTCACCAATCCTACCAGGACTTGCAAAAAGCTATAGGAAATAATAGACTCAACCCCTGTTAACAACTATATTATGGGACTCTTAATGGATGGCACGCCAAACATGGAGGCGCAAGGAATGGAAGTACAGTTCTTGGATCTACCAGAACATGGATACAAAGCTATAATAGTAACCGATAAGCAGGGTAAAATTGTAAGGGAGACAGTTATAACGCAAGGAGATATTCCACCAGGAACACCTATTGACGTAATAATGTCTCTAAGAATTAAAGAATTCGTATTAAAAGCACACGGCCTAGACCCTGAAATAGCCATAAATGTACATGCAGACGATAGGAGAACTCTTCGTGAAGAGTTAAAGAAATTGGGGGTAAAAGACTAGGTTTTTGTCATTTTATAAAGAACTAAAACTGGAGCCACCTTCGGGAGTCGAACCCGAGACCCCACCCTTACCATGTATAGAAGTGCTAAAAAGGTAACTGCTTTTGGCTTATAAAAGCCGATGTTTTGAGGGCACCTTTCCAAATCCCAAAAGTACTGGAGGGGTACACCCGAGGTAAATAAAGTATACCAATTCAAAACCTTTTATACAAATTCTCAAAAGCGTGATATCGAAATCATAAACAAATCTTGTCAAACGATAAAAAGATGGTAAGATGCGATCTTTAAAAGAAAATATGAAAATTGATAATCCTCTTTATTTTAGCTGCTCTGGACTTGATATTACAATGTCAGCCACTGGTGAACATGCCGTAACTCCAGATGATGTATCCACCCCTCATGGTGACTTAGAAGGTTTTGCACTTACACAAGTTGAACAACTAGGTCTATACGCCTATCGCGTAGATACAAGGGGTGAAATAGCCGAAGCATTTCGACTCACCGGAAGAGATTTCAGGCTTATTGATCTTTACTCTTCCCTCAAGTTTACAGCAAGCATACTCACAAAGGTCAGAGAAAATCCGAGTGAAAAAGTAAGAGTTCTTGACCTTGGCGGAGGAGTGAAGTCAACCTGCATGAGAACATTGCAAAATCATCCTGTGCTTGGAAAGTATGTGGAATGTATCAACGTTGACCCTTTTGCCATGCCTCAAGATGGAATCCAAGTAGTTTCTGAGAAGTTTGAAGATGTAACAAATAATGACGTTCCCGCGGAAAGCATAGACGTTGTAATGTCATTTCAAGTATTAGATCACATGACCCCGGAACATAGAAAAGAAGCAATTGAATTTACAAAAAGAGTACTAAAGAAGGGGGGAATCGCTCTCATGGACGATGATCAAGATTCAATGTTTTTACCATGGGGCATGGAACCATCAGAACCCTTTACTCAAGGGGATGATACTTTCACCACTACGGTACTTGGTGAAGAAATGCTTGCTGGAGGATATCACATAATGGGTAGTCCAATTCGCCTTACACAAATATTAAAACCCAAGAATTTTGAATTCTTCAGCTATAGAAAATTTTTAGAAGATCCATCATTTGTAGAAGAGTTAAAAGAAGCGGTCAATAATTATTAAAGCTAACCGCTTTACAAATTTAGACATGAGAAAAAAACTGCCCCCTATATTTACCATGTCTAGAAGTGCTAAAAAGGTAACTGCTTTTGGCTTATAAAAGCCGATGTTTTGAGGGCACCTTTCCAAATCCCAAAAGTACTGGAGGGGTACACCCGAAGTAGATTTAATATAAGACAATCGAATGAAAATATCAATAATAGACGAGAGGTAAAAAAAATAGTACTGTTCAAAATGTAAAATTAAAAAAAATGAATAGAAAAATGTTTTTACATTTAGAAAAACTAAAGTCCTTTCTTTCCGCAACAAATGATTTTTTACTTGAAGAACCTATAAGACCTAAGATTTGGAAAATACTATCTGTGATATCAGTGGAAGTATCTGGTATTTGGCTATCATTTTGGGTCTTTCTCCCAATAATAAGCCAAATACTAATAATGAAAACTGGCGGATCATACGAAAGTATTGCTACAACAGCAGGTTTCATGGTCACGCTATTGTTTGGAGCAATAAATGCTATTTTTTTTATAATCAAAGGGTTCTTAAACGAGTTTGAAAAAAATATTAAATTCTCAAGATATCTAGTTATGGTATCACTTTTGACAATGCCACTGTGTAAATTACTCACATGGCTAGTTTGGTATGGTCCACTTAAAAACTTTAACCCACAAATAGAAAATGAAAAATAAAACTTTATCAGGAATTTTAGCAATACTAGCAAGTATAGGAATAATTCTTTTCATAGCTTGGAGCTTTTTAAAAACAATCGATATCATGGTTGATTTCAATTTAGCAAATGTGCCAGAAATGGAAGTACCACCAATACCAGAAACACCAGAACTGCCAACGCCTAGTAGCACAACATTGCTAACAGAAAGCTATACACCATCGCAAAACGTATACAGCTCTGAAATATATAATAAAGAATCATTAAAGGTTGTAGTAGGAGGGGAGTTTAGTAGCGCAATACTAAAGGCGCATGGTGCCGTACTGAGTGATAATGAACATTTTGTATCCATAAACTTTGGAACAGAAAGTGGAACACTAAACGCCGTCAGAGCACAAAGTGACAAACTTGATATTGATGCAACTAGAAAAAATGGTGGAGTATTCACGAAAGATACAGGCTTTGATATAAGCGTTGACCTAATTAATGGTGCGAGCTTAGCAACAAGTAAAAAAGAGTTTCAAGCAACACAGCAATCAACAAAGTTAGTAAAATTTTGGCAAGCAATGGCTCTAAACCCACCTACTGTCACACGTCTACTAGTAGCTCCATTCAATAAGGATGGAAAATTCGGTGGTATAAAGGTTGACTCGGTAGAAATAGAATATACTTGTGCAGAAGGCTCAAATTGCATTATCAGCTTGTGTCCAAATGAACAACCAACAACACAGTGTCTTGAGGAAAAAATTAACACTGAAGCAAAAAACAGTTGGTGTGAACGTTCAAAGGTTTGCCCGTAACCGTAACAATCAATAATGAAAGAAGAGCTTTATAAATTAGTCGAGAAAATAGAGAGTCTAAAAAACAAAAAAGACATTATCAAAGCCCTTGATGAAAGGTATATTCTAGCGGGCAAACACTTTAAGATAGAAGATGGGATAATGAAAAAAATTATCCGAAACAAAGACAAGAATATTCAAAGATTAATGTTTGATAACTTTCTTGATGATGTCGAAAATGATAGAAGTAAACAAGGGGATATACGTCAAAAATTTAACGAAGCTTGGAATAAGATCAAAGTAAAAAGATCAAAGAAATTATCGAGTAGTAAAAAATTGGGAGTGCTTATAAATACCTTAGAATCGTTCTCAAGCTTTGGCACTAGCACGATTCCACAAAAAGAATTTATAACAACAAAAAGTGCATTTATTGTAAATAACGGAGTGCCCTACTTACTTACAGCTGGTAAAAGATCATTCTTTGGTATGATAGACGAAGAGGATGCTGATGGAGGTCTTTGTAGGATGCAAAAGTCATCAATAAAGCTGATCTCCGCTCTAAATCTTGCAAGAGATGAAGGAGAGTACAACTTTTTCATAGGAGATAACGAGTACTACCTTAATGCAGATTTTTACGATCTTAATTCGAAAGAGCTAGATCAAAACACAGTAAAAGAAATTAAAAAAACTATAACTCTCCTAAATAAAATTTCGATCTTTCATTCGGAAGGTTCAAAAGGAAAGTTTTGCACAAATAAACTAGCAAAGGATGAAGAAGATAGATGTGAAAAACTAATGAAGAAAATTGACACTTCAAACGGAGTACTAATGAGGTGCCTGTATTACTATACAAAGGCATGCGCCTTCAAAAACCATCTAATTCTACATGAAGAAGCTAATGCATTACTGTGTTTCTGCCTAGATGGTGTCACGAAACTTTTAATGGAAAAATATGAATTAGAAAAAATTGCAGATTTGGACGACTTGTTAATAAAAAACTTTGGATGCCCTTACGCAACTTGGCTAAAAGAATGCTATGATGAAAGAACTGATTACGTTCATCCACATAACCGGTTTAACCAAGATTGGTACCCTAATCTCATGCCATGCTCATTTCTAGAAGCATTCATTTTAGCAAGAGTTATGCTCAATATATACATCCTAGAAGAATT
The DNA here is from genome assembly GCA_018697675.1 of Candidatus Peregrinibacteria bacterium. Classification (GTDB taxonomy): domain Bacteria; phylum Patescibacteriota; class Gracilibacteria; order UBA1369; family JABINC01; genus JABINC01. The sequence goes on along the minus strand of JABINC010000075.1, from coordinate 11,290 downwards.
TGTACCTAAAGATGATGACTTTAACTTAGAAGTTTATCTTGAAAATAGATAATTACTTGCTGTTATAAAGGCTTTTTTGTAGTATCTGATTGTCGCACACAATCATAGTTTTTTTCACTAGGGAAACTGTCCGTTTCTGTACCCCGATATGGGTAGAGACGGGCTACGAGCCATATCGGCTACTCCTAGTGAGCAAGTGATTGTGGGCGACCTCGTAGCCCCTTTTTGTTAAAACTTAACCTGAAAAATATGGAACACACACAAACTACTTCAAAACCTTGGTATAAAAAATGGTGGGGAATCCTTTTGGTCATATCTTTATTCCCAATCACCGTACCATATCTCGTATGGACAAAAACAAAATGGAATAAATGGGTAAAAATAGCTATTACTCTCTTGTGTGCCATTATTTTATTTTCAGGTAGCATTGGGTCAAATGAAAGAAGAGAAGAGGCTACGAGCCTTGTAACGCAAGCTCAAAGCTATATTTCTGAAGACAAGCTCAATGAAGCATTAACTGCTTTGGATCAATCTGAAATACTCAATTCTTCTAAAAGCACCAATCCAGCATTTGCTTTAGAGAATGAAATTTTAAACTTCCAATCTGAAGAGTTTCTAGAACGAACATTAGTAGAGATGTCAGATAGTGACTTTGAACTTCTTAACAAGAAAGAGTTAACAACAACTTATTTTCAAAATACAGAATTAAACCAACGCTTCATAAATAAGCTTGAGAATAATACTGAGATAAGAACTTTGACTCTCGCAATCGCTGAAAAAGAAAAGCGGAAAGAATTAATTGAAGCTCAATTTAGTGCATGGGATGGGTCACACATTAAACTAACTCGCTCAATAAAAGAGTCCATGAATGACCCTGGAAGTTACGAACATGTAAAAACCTCATACTGGAACATGAATGGTCACATAGTTGTTGAAACAACATTTAGAGGTAAAAATGCTTTTGGAGGATTAATTATGAATACGATAAAAGCAAAAGTTTCATTAACTGGAGAGGTCTTAGAAATCTTAGAATAGTCTTAAAAAAACAAGGCTTTTTTCACCCAATAAGAAAAGATTGTTTTAAGCCAAAAAAGGACTTTTGTTACACGATAAAAAAAGGGGGCAAATTGGGGGTTTTCTCACACGATAAAAAAGGGAGTAAATTAGGGGTTTTCTTACACGATAAAAAAGAGGAAAGGTCAGCCAAGAGTTAGAGGGGGACACCCTCGGTCAACTATGATATGATGCTGGCAAGTTAAACAAGCCAAATGGTATCATCTTTAATAAAGGGAAATGTGAGTCCTGCCCTAATCAAATACGTAAGAACGCTTGATCGTTCTTCAAAAAACTTTGAAAAAGAGAAAAAGAATTTCCTCAAACGACATGGAACTGGAAATAAAAACCAAGAAACTTTTCAAACAGAAATAGAAAGCTTAATGAAAAACTTTTTCATTCCAGTTACAAAAGAAAACCAAACCTTTGTATTTGCATACCTAATAGGTTGTGGGGATGAAAAGTATAGAATGATCTGCTGTGAAATAGCATCTGAAAAAAGACCAGTTGAAATAGTAACTACTGAGCCAAGCGTAGTAATTGTAGTCCATGATCACATGAGTAAAAAAGAATGGGATAATGCATACAGCTCCATCAATAAAAAAATACAAAGCTTCGATAATTTAAAAAACGAAGCATTTGTCTACAAAGGAAGTCCAAATATAGATTTAGACTTAGAACTCTATAGATTAAACAAAATTGAAGGCAAGAAAGCTAAAGAAATTTTTGATGATAAATTGTCATTAGCAAAAAAATTCCCAAATTGTGCAACATATGAATATGTACGATTTAACACATCTATAAAGGAAATCTCAAAGATAATAGAGTCTCTATAAAGGGATAAATTATTCTTTTAAAAGAATAATTATTATACAGGTAAAAATAGAAATGTTTTTATGCTTTCGTAAAACAAAGTAAAAGAACATATGGCAACTCCCCTGCTCGAACATTTCGAAGAATTCAAAGAGAAATACCTACGCTCTGGAAAGAGTGAAGTGACTGTTAGAAGCGTAAAGGATGCATTAAAATTTATAGTAAGAAACACCGTCATAAAAACTATTGAGGATTGCAATGACTCAATCCTCTTAGAGGATACCCTGTACGAAATGAAAGATGAACGAAACTGGAGTGGAGTAACCCTAAATTCATATTTGAAAAACTTAAACACCTACTTCATATGGCTGAAGAAAAGAAAATATATAAAAGAAAATGATCTTGGCAGCATTCAAAGGTGTACCGAAGAACAAAAGGAACAATATACTCTCTCAGAAGAGCAGGTAATGAAGGTTATTGCTCAGGTACACATGAGACAACAAACAAGGCTACAGCGTTATAGAAACGTATTTTTCATCGATTTGCTACGCTTTACAGGGGCTCGACCATGTGAATTATTAAATGTCGAAATGCAGCACATCATAAAAGCTAAAGATGGAACATATAAAATAATTATAAAAGGTCGAAAACAAAAAGGTAGACCACGCTACTACCCATGCCCATCATGGCTTCGTGATTCTTTTGAAACATACAGAGATCATCGAGCGAAACTACGTGAGAATGAAAACTTTTTATTTATCTCATCATCTAAGACCTCCAAATGGACTGAGAAAGGAATGAGAGGTTTGTTTAGAAGGTTGTCTGAAGAACTTGGATTTAGAGTAACGGCATATGGCTTTAGAAGATTTGTTGCTACATACCTCAATAAACAAGGCTTATCACTAAAAGAAATCGGACGACATCTTGGTCATACAAGAGAATCAACAACAAGAACTTACATTGAAAGAAGCTGTTGTTTAACTGATGCAACAAGCAGAGCAATGGATGAGTTTATGAAAAATAACGATAATGATTCTAATCTTTGACAATTTAAAAAACCCATTTCGTTAAAACAACAATCTAAACTTATTGCAAAGCGATTTCAGTGAGAGTAATCTAGATGCAAGTAATACAAATAATAATTTATTATGGCTTTAAAGCAAGCATTAGGTTTTGCACTTGCACTTGGATTAGCAGCCTGCTCACCAGCTGACGTAGACAATCCCAACGACGCAAGAACTGAAGAAATACAAGTCGCAGATGCTAACAGCACTGAACCTGAACAAGTTTCTGAAGAAATCATGGCGACAGCACCAGATACAAAAGAAATTTGTAGAGAAAGGGCTAGAAGGGCTGTCGCAGAAGTAAGAGAAGCTTTTTCTACACTTGATATCAGCACATCATCAATTGATCTCGCTCCACTTCGTGCTGGAATGAGGGTAGAACGAGACTGTTTAGAAGAACACGGAGTGGAAATACCCGAAAGAGAGACATTGACATCTCCCACTCCAGGAGGAGGCAGTTTAACTATTATACTTTAGGTTAATTCAACACGTGCATCTCAATAGATTTACCCATCTGAGCGTTAGAACAACTCAGATAAATAGTAGTCGTTGTGATTTTTGCATGTCCCATGAGTTTTGAGAGTGTATAGATATCACATCCACCTTCAAGCATCAACGTAGCAAACGTATGACGAAGCATATGAGATGAGAAATAGACGCCTGTAAGCTTCTTGAGCTTGCAAATAAGGTTAGTGATGCCTCTCTCTCCAAACGGCTTACCTCGAGTAAGTGAGATGAAAAAGTGTATAGATTCTTCTCCTAATCGTTCCCTATCACGCATGTACTCAGAAAGTATTGTATGCAAACGTGCGTTCATAGGGAGCATTCTATCTTTACTCCCCTTACCTTGATTTACAAAAATCATTCGATTCTCAAGTGAAATATCATTCAATTTAAGATTCACCACCTCGCACCTACGAAGTCCAGCAAGTAACATAATTGCAATCACAGCCCTATTCCGATACTTCTCAAATCTGTATCTATACTTCATGTGAAATGCTCCATCCAGAATAAGCTTCGCTTTATCTACCGATAAATTTCTAGGAAGTTTGATTTCCATTTTAGGCTTTTCCAAATCTTGAACATAGTTCTCTTCAAGATAATCTCTCTTAATCAACCACTTCATCACTACGTTGATGTGTTTCAAGTAATGTCGAAAAGTAACGGCACTCCACTTACGGTTAGTTCTTCCATAGAAAAACCACTCTTCAAGCAATCGAGCATTCAACTCATCTAGGTACTGAACACTCATGTCGTTAGAAATCATTCTAAACGTGCTTCTATATTTCTTTACTGTAGCTGGGTGATAGTTCCGTATTGCGACACCGTATGAGAGGAATTTCTCAAGAAGGTCACATATTTCAATGCGTTCCATAGTACAAAGGTTTACATAATAAAAAACCTCGGACGTACCACAAAACAGCACACCAAAAAATGGAGCCACCTTCGGGAGTCGAACCCGAGACCTCTGCCTTACCATGGCATTGCTCTACCAACTGAGCTAAGGCGGCATACCGAATTTTTAACGTTCGAGAGGTGCGTACACGATGTGTATACCTCCTGAGCCCTTGCAAATCATGCTTGCTTGGCTTATAATAGAGGACTTCGCCTACTTGTGTCGAGGGGTACACCCTTACCATGGGTGTGCTCTACCAACTGAGCTACGGCGGCTTGATTTTTCAAGGTACACCCGAAGTACAATTTATGGCGTTCCCGACAGGATTCGAACCTACGACCTCTCGCTCCGCAAGCGAACGCTCTATCCATCTGAGCTACGGGAACGCGTTTAAAAGCTCATGGATTCTACTAAACTGAGCCTTGATAATCAATCCCAAAGCTGGCTTTCGATAAAATAAAATGTATAATCCAATCAATCTAAATCAAACCAAGTCAAATCATGATTTATTCATTGATATTACTCGCTCTAACTCTAGTCACTGCAATAACTATTCACGAATGCGCACATGCCTGGACGGCATTCAAACTCGGCGATCCAACTGCAAAAATGCAAGGAAGGGTAAGTTTGAATCCGCTGAGACACTTAGATCCACTTGGCACATTGATGATTTTTATAGCAAAAATTGGCTGGGGAAAACCAGTCCCAGTAAATCCAAATAATTTCAAAAATCCAATCCGAGACAATGCGATAGTCGCAGCCGCAGGCCCTCTCTCCAATTTGCTCACAGCATTTATCGTTGCTCTTCCATACCAGATTCTTCTTTCAATCAACAATCCAATAGCAACATTTTTGAGTAGCTTTCTCGGATATTTAATAATGATCAGTGTCGTACTTTGCCTCTTCAACCTCCTACCATTCAGACCACTCGATGGAGCATCAATTCTTGCGTTTTTCATCCCAAGAAAACACTTTTTCAAATTCGAAAAATTCATGGAAGACCACACCGGCCACTTCATGGCATTCATAATTATCGACATCTTCCTGCTTGAGCCATACCTCAACTTCAGCTTTCTGAAACTGCTGGTTTTCACTCCAGCGCAGTATATCATTCACTTTATAATGGCTGGAATTTAGAGGATTTGCATTTAATCTCACATTCAAGTAGAATATTAGGCAAGAAAAGCTCTCGTCCATTCGTTATTTTCTGATTTACATCTTCTTCGTCATCACTTTAAGGAGGCCAACTATCGTTTCAATCCCGTGGGAGAGAAACTAAGGTCATCCACCTAGGTTAGGTTCTAGGGGAGTACGATGGCCAGAGAAGACGGTGATACAGGAGCAACTCAAAAAAGCTAAAAAGTGATTTCGATCGCTTTTTTTGTTGAAAAAAAGAACTCCACAAAAGGCAGCCACATAAGCAAAAAGCCCCATTTTGTCGTTTCCCCCTCGAATCTACTCCTACAAAGCCATTATAGGGGAGTACCCGAAGGTACTCAGATAAGAAAGATAACGGTCAACACAGAGCCTTGCGAACATTAAGTTTACGCACTTTTGCTCAAATGTAAAGGAGAAATAAAAAATTCCTAAAAATCCAGCTTTATAGAACCCTTATTTTTCTTTTTAAGAGTGATGAATTTAACATTCACAAGTTTGTGCTCAATCTTGTGAGATAAGTAATCAAAAAATGTCTTAGCGGCAACAACTACAAGTACCGCCCAAAGCCCATCTCCAACAATCATCAATGGCACCCCAATTCCAAGTACTCCAAGATGCATAATCACTATCCGCGTATATGGCATCAAAAATAATTTATCGGTAGAGAGCTTCTTATATTCTTCTTTCACAATAAAATTCACAACATAAGAAAACCCATGGCTCAAAAACAAATAACCCAAAACCATCAAAGTATACAAACTCAGAACATTCCAAAGTCCTTCAGAATAAAAAGGTGCATTCTCTCCGGCTCCAAGCTCTACCACATTGAACATAATTACAAAAACTCCATGTATAAATGTGAAAAAACCATAGTGAACCAGGAAAAACGGCCACATGCATTGTTCTTTGGGATAATGTCGTCTCCTAAATCTCATCTTGGCAACTGCGAAGTACCCAATCGCGATATTCTCTAACCAATACAAAAAAAGTAAATACTGGATCTGCCATCCCCAGTAAAGCACTCCATAAAGAATTATTAGATTTCCAATCAGGATCGATACAATCGGAAGAAGCTCTTTTTGTTTTAAAATTTTCTCCATACGCAAGAAAGAATAAATCATATCAAAACACTTGTACAGCACGGAATCTCATAGTAAGCTGCACCAGCATCGTGGGGGATTAGCTCAGCTGGCTAGAGCGCTACATTGACATTGTAGAGGTCAGTGGTTCAAGTCCACTATCTCCCACCATAGATAAAAAACATATCATGCAAAGCATACTCTCTCTATGGCAAGCCCTGCCATCTCACCTCAGCCCCGAAATATTTAGCGTGGGAGGCTTTGAAATACGCTGGTATGGGATTATGTATCTCGCTGCTTTTGCATGCACATATTTACTTGTGAGATATCGAATTAAAAACGAAAAAGAATTCAAGAAATACGATACAAATTTTATTTTAGATCTTTTCACATGGATGATCTTGGGACTATTGATTGGAGCTAGATTTGGCTATGCTCTCTTTTATAATTTGAGTTATTTTTTGGAAAATCCACTACAAATTTTCTTGCCATTTGAAATGACAGAAATGGGTATGATTTTTACAGGGATTTCTGGAATGTCATACCATGGTGGGGCAATTGGAGTTTTGATTGCAGGGTTGATTTTCATGAAAATTAAAAAGGCTAATTTTTGGAATCTTGCAGATCTAGTTTGCCCAGCAATTCCACTTGGCTACACATTTGGTCGTTTAGGAAATTTTTTAAATGGCGAACTATGGGGCCGAGCCACAGAATCCTCGATCGGCATGTATTTTCAAGAAGGGGTGCTCCGTCATCCATCTCAACTTTATGAAGCATTTTTCGAAGGAATAGTTCTTTTTGCGATCCTCTGGTCTCTACGTCGCTGGCTACCACAACGTTTCGGACGGGGCTCACTGCTCGGATTTTATCTAATAGGATATGGAGTGTTCCGATTTTTCATAGAATATTTTCGCGAACCAGATTCGCATATCGGATTAATTTGGGAATATTTTTCAATGGGACAATTATTGTGTATGGGAATGATAATTTTGGGAGGAGGGTTAATTTTTATAACAAAAAAACATGCAAAAAATTAAGAACTTACTGCGGAAAGATTGGACTATTATTCTTTTACTTTTTTTTGCTGGATTACTTTTGTATGTGAATACTTTCAAGGGCCCTTTTCTTTGGGATGATATAGCTTTGGTCGTGGAAAATGAGCACGTGCACTCATTCAAATTTTTCAAAACATGGTTCACAGAAAGTGCACTCAACGGAGCTGGAATAACTCACTCAAGTTTATATAGACCTCTCGCTACAATTGTAAATGCATCGATTTATGGAGTTTTTGGTGAGAGCGCAATCGCATATCGAATTGTTATGTTCTTAATGCATTTTGGGAGCTCCGTGCTCGTCTTCAATTTATTCAAAAAACTTTCATTTAGCCGTGTCGCTGGAATTTTCGCAGCATTTTTATTTCTAGCACATCCAGTACAAACTGAATCAGTAAGCTACATCGCAGGAATGGCAGATGTCTTGAGCGGACTTATGATTCTGCTGGGCCTAAATTTATTTTTATCAGAAAAATTCAAAAGCCCCGGCATTCAAATTATTTCAGTTGCAGGGATTTTTATCCTCGCCCTACTCTCAAAGGAGATTGGAATAATACTTCTTCCACTCGTAGCACTTCTAATGATTTATAAGTGGAAAATATTCACGCCTTCTCAGAAAAAATCTTCAATACAAACAATTGTCACACTGGCAATAATCGGGGGCACTTACATAATCTTAAAACTCACTGCCCTAAACTTCACAGGCGACCTAAAACTCACCGAACTCACAAACGAGTACACGGAAAGTATCTTCATCCGCCTAATAACTTTCATAACAGCCATTTGGGAATATTTTAAACTTACATTTTTCCCAAAAGATTTGTTTTTCGAAAAACCATTTAACTTTCACTCAAACTTAATTGGCGCTTCTCAGATCTTTGGATACTTGACTGTCCTTACGGGACTTCTTTTCTCATATAAATTTTTCCGCAAAGGCTCTCGAAAATTTTTCCTAGGATTTTTCTGGTTTTTCGCCGCTCTTGTTCCCGTCTCTGGAATAATAGTTTCAAATGCAACCTATGCGGAACATTGGCTCTACCTACCAATTATCGGAATCATTATTTTGCTCGCTGCCGGCTATGACAGCTTAAAAGGTCATTACAAAAAAATATTTGCAGGAATTCTAATTTTGGCAATCATTACCCTTAGCGTAAGAACTATTTACAGAAATTCTGAGTGGGCTGATCCTGAAAGCTTTTATAAAAACGAGCTCAAGCACAATCCCGGGTCTCCGCGCCTCTACAACCAAATGGGCAGACTCGAATTCAAACGAGGAAATGCAAATCGCGCTATAAAATACTTTTCAGAAGGTCTCGTAAAAGATCAGGATCGCATGTTATATGTAATCCCATATAACCTAGGGAATGCGCAATTCCGAATCGGAGATTACACAGCAGCTATAAATTCATATTTCTTGAGTTTAGAAATTAATCCAAATAATAGGAAGGCTCACAACATGCTCTACGAAACTTTTAACGAACTTTCCATGAGCGATGAGACCAACAAAACATTGCAATTTTTAGAAAGAATCGATAATGGTGAAGTACTGTCCAATACAGAAATCCGGGAATTTTATTTTTCACTCCCAAGTTCTATAAAACAATTTTAGATGAAAACAATTCAACGTCTTCAAAGAATAATGACTCGACCTAAAACAACATTGGCATTCTTTTTTATCATAGGTTTGCTGGCGTATTTCAAAGCTATGAATGGGGATTTCATCTGGGATGACCTTGTGACAGTGGTGAGAAACGAACAGATCAGATCGTTTGCATATATCGGGGATTGGTTTACAAGCGCGTATACAAGTGGGGCGGGAGTTACGACAAGCAACCTCTACAGACCTCTTTCAACAGCGGCTTACGCCTTGATTTACAGCGTTTTTGGACTACATGCATTTGGATATCATTTGGCAAATCTCATTATCCACACCCTCAACACCTACCTAGTATTTTCACTTTTTCAAAAGTTTAATTTCAAAAAAATGGGCTGCATGTTGGCGGCATTGATTTTTATGTTGCACCCAGCTCAGACAGAGGCAGTAGCTCACATTTCTGGATTACCAGACATACTGGCTCCGTTATTTGTCTTACTTGGCCTAAATTTATTTCTGAAAAAAAATCTCAAAACCGTAGATTACTTGAAGCTCTGCGGCCTATTTATTCTCGGCTTACTCGCAAAAGAACTAGCAATAGTACTTCTGCCATTAATGATCGTTCTCTTGATCTACATTTGGCCAACACTTTCAAAAGAAGAAAAAGAAACTCGAAAACTTTGGCTAAAAGTCTTGGCAATTCTCGCATGCGGATATATATTTTTACGCGCAGGACTACTCAACTTTACAGACAGTTTAAATCTCCACATAAAAGATAATGCATACACCGAAGATCTTAACCTCCGAATTACAACTTTTATAAGCATCTTGCCTTCATATGCCAAAACATTATTCCTTCCGATTGATTTATATTTCGAAAAACAATTCATCGCCTACCCAAACATCTTGAGCTTCAAAGGACTATTTGGAACGCTCGTAACGGCCGGCGGATTAGTACTTTCATATAAATCCCTACTCAAAGGTTCTCGGAACTTTTTCCTAGGATTTTTCTGGTTTTTTGCCGCCCTGCTTCCAGTAATGGGAATTGTCGCGGTCAATGCAAGCCATGCAGACAGATGGCTTTACCTCCCTTTGGTAGGGCTTTTGATCTTAGTACCAATTATTTACGAAAGGGCGATTGATAAAGATATTCAAAAGAAATTAATGATAGTTTTCTTAATAATCGCAATGTTATTCGGAGTACGTTCATTTGCAAGAAATGTGCAGTGGGCTGACAGTTTCACTTTTTATGAAAACGAACTCAAATATAATCAAAATTCAGCAAGAATTTATTCACTGGTTGGACAACTATACTTTCACCAAGGAGACCTTCAAGCCGCAGAAGCTAGTTATTTAAAAGGGGTCTCATTGGACACTCAGGCCATGCTGCCGGAAATTCGATACAATCTCGGAAACACATACTTACAGATGCGAAATCTAGATGGCGCAGTAAATCAATTTTTCATGGCAATTGAAATAAATCCAAAATTTATAGATCCATATATAGCGCTGTACAATATAGGAATTGCCATTCACTCAGAAACTCTCGAAAAAGGATTTCTAGAATTAATTCACAAGATTGAAAGGGGTGAGTCCGTAGATTTCAACTCAGAAGTAGCTCCACTCGCAGGCTAAAACTCAAAAAACCTTGCATTAAAAGCCTAAAATACCTAATATGCCCGAGCTTAAAATAATTAAACCGATTTAGAAATGACCAAAATATGTCCAATCACAGGTAAGGGGCCATCGGCCGGAAACAGGAGAAGTCACTCGAACAGAGCTACAAAAAGACGATTCCTACCAAACCTAGTCACAAAAAAGATTTTCGATCCAGTGACCAGAAGATGGAAAAAGATGCGTATTTCTACAAAAGCTCTGAAAACTCTTACGAAGAAGATGAGATAGTTTCATCTCTAAAAATATTTTTGAAAGAAGCTTTCTATAAAGAACCCCGAGCTTACGATCGGGGTTTTCTGGCTTCGCCGTAGCTACGCTACAATTCAAGCTGCGCTTGCCCCGCATCTTCTTCACCCTGCTGCTTAATATAATTTTGAATAATCTTTTCGTTAATTCCAACCGTA
>JABINC010000036.1 GCA_018697675.1 Candidatus Peregrinibacteria bacterium | reverse complement strand
GTCATTATCTTTATCCTCACCTTATCAATTGCGTTCACCAGGCCGTCACTGATAATCCTTTCTGCGGGCATCTTGCCTATAACTGCAGTTAGAGCTGCTTTCAAATTAGCATCTACAGGAATTTCAAATTGATCCCAAGTAGAATCCAAATTGGCACGAATGCTCTCTAGAGCTATCCCTCTTATCAACTCCTCTTGAAGGCTCTCAATAGCAAGTTTTAATTTCACGAGAACAGCCAAAGAAGTGTCTTGACCAACCCTTTTTCCTCTTTTATATAAATCAAATAAATTCGCAACAATTTGATCGAAACTCGCATGTTCGGAAAATTCAATTGGGGCGAAGCTCTCAACGTCTGACAATTCCACCCCCATCGAATTAGTGGACGTAACTTCAGAAGTCCTCGAATCAGTCCTGCGATATTTCAAACGTTCAAAAGGATTATCAGAAACACCGATTCTAATTGCCTCGATTAAATCACTTCTTAACTTCAAAACCCCAAACTCTTGCATAAGACCAAAATCCGCGGCCCCTGGATCAAAAACCCCTCTAGCTGTATCAAAACGCCCTGGGATAACCATCTCATCAACCTTTCCACAGAGCACTTTTATACGACTTTTGGTAAGAACTTTCGCTTTAGCCTCATTGACCTTTGCAAGTAGATCCGTCCTCAGTAAATCATCCTCATCCTGTTTAGGATTTTGCGCTAAAAATTCACTCGGAGACATATTCGAAAACGCAGCAGACAAAGCAGTAGCTAAACCATTACCATTAGTTATAGAAACCAAACTCTGCAAAGTTTCAGGAGACAAAGACTCCAAGAAATCAGCAAGTCTAGTAAGTTCATCCCTTTCATCCAATTCATTACTCGGTTTATAGGCATGAGCCCTAGCACGTACAATAAAATCATAAATCTTCTGAATAGCCAAAACACCAGTATAACCATCTGCAGAACTATCCAATCTCTCCCCCCTCCTCTCTATCTTAACAAGTTTTTTTAAAATACCATCAAAACCATCTTTTGCAGAAAATTCAACTTTCGTTACGGGCCTTCTCTCTTGAGATTCAGTTTGCTGTAATCGCATGTTATTTTGAGTAAAAAATAATAGTACGACACTATAAACTCAAAGCTCTTTTTTGTCAAGTCTAATTACCCTGCCCCTTCCTTCCAAATCCTTAATGACCTCAACGTTCCATCCTTGCTCCTCTGTAAAACCAAATTCTTCACATAGCTCACGCATCCTTTTAGCCTGATCAAAACCGATTTCGAATAGAATAAATTTAAAACCAAACCCACCATCCACTGAACTTTTTTTTGCACAAATCTGTTCCAACACCTCCCTATACAAAGCCAATCCTCGTTCCTCTGCAAAAAGAGCTTCATAAGGCTCAAACTCTCGAACTCCCAACCCAACTTCGCTCTCCTCATCAACATAAGGAAGATTCGCAACAAGAATATCAAATTGTTCATCGGCCCCAGAAGAAATACCTGTTAAAAGATCCCCTTCGCGCAGCTCAATTATATTTTCAAGCCCATATTTTTTCACATTTTCTCGTGCAATTTCCAAAGCCTCCCTACTTTTTTCAACCCCCAAGATGGCTAATTTATGCGAGAAATCGGTGTCATTTTTGTTCACGTGAACAAAATTCTTGGCAACCGAAATCGAAATACACCCCGAACCAACTCCCAATTCAACCATTTTAACCGCCTCTAAATCACTGTTCAATTTTTGTATACATGAAATTGCATTTTCCACTAACACTTCAGTCTCACGGCGTGGTATCAAAACGTTCTCGTTCACTAAAAACTCCAATCCAAAGAAATCCGCTTTGCTCCGGATATAGGCCAGAGGATAACCGCGCTCAAGCTCCGAAATATCCGCTTTTAACTTTTTACAAATTTCATCATCCAATTCCTCACCCCTTTTCAAAAAAAGTCCCGCACCATCAACCCCTAAATAATCCTGCAACAAAATCTCAACCTCTAAAGAAAGCCCTAAGCTCCGGGCATCACGCAAAACTTGTTCAACTTTTTTACTCATAAATTTATGATCCTTAAAACATCAGGATCAGTGTATAAAAATATTGCATATTTAACAAAGCTTTTCTTCATTTCCTCAATCAGCTCCGGAGGCAAGTTCAAATGTTCAAACTGATCAGTTTTTCGAGCAACCTCCCTATCTACCAAATCAACATAATCAATCTTCATAGCATCTCCATTCCTTCCTCTATTCACCGCAGCGTCCACAACATCCGCAATCATTACTATAACTTCCTCCAAACTACCCGGTTTCGGCCCGTCATAACGGCGCGGTTCTTCTCCATTATCAGAACTTTCAAAAGCTCTACCATCTCCATGATGAGTTCGCGTACATTCCCGAACCCTATCAGGTAAATCATAATCCTCAGCAATCTCAAAGCCATCCAGGGGATGTGCCAGGATCTCAGCAGCCCTTTGATTTCTATCTGCAACGGGCAAACTATCCCAAGATACAACATCTTCATCTCCTAAGCATTCTTGCAACCTCCCTCTATTTTCAACATACGAAGCGGGACTTATCATCTTCCCAACATCATGTATAAGTCCTCCTCCTAAGGCAATTTCAGGATCAATTTCAACATCAAACCCCGATTCCACCAAATCCAAAGCTACGGCATTTGAAAGGGCCGCTACCCCAAGGGAATGATCATAAGACCCTGGAGCTTTTCTCCGAAATTCTGATCTGAGCGGATGACTGGGAGAAATTATGTTCATAACAGAAATATTATTGTTACAACAAAAACAAGATTTAAACAAAAAACCGGGAGGATATTACATACCCTCCCGATAAAATTCAACGAAAAAACCTAAATACGTCAACTAATTGTAAAATTTCTTACGCGCATTTTCAGCTCTGTACTTCTCACGCATTACAGCTCCTTGCCTTACTTGCCGTTTAGTCTTCAGCTTTTTGTGGTAACGACTAGAACGAACCCGCGGAATCGTACGCGCCTTCTGTACTCGTTTATTGAATTCGTTTACCAGTTTGTCATCAGACTGACCAGTTTTTTTGATTGCATATACTCCCATAAGTTTTCACCCCCTTTTATTTGAATTACCCTAAGGCATTCGTTTATTTAAAGCACGGGGATTGTAGAGAAACTCAACACACAAGTCAACTTCTAACACATATAACTTGACATATGTACACTGGATGGTAAATAATAAGTCCTCGTAACTTAAAAATATGACTAGCCCACACCTAGCGGAAGAACCCACTGTAGAACTTGAACAAGACCAAGTATTTAGATACATCCACGATTTACAACACACTGGTCCAACATGCGCCCCTTTCTCGATACGAGAATTAGCAGACTTACTAGGCGTAGAAGAAAAAGAACTAAGAAGACTCGCTGGCATAAAAAGTCCTGAGGGAAGAGAAGAAAGAACAATAGTGATCCCAAGAAGGATTTTAAGAGAGATGTTTAGACTAAGAAGAGAGCTAAACACAGGGGAAATCGACAGAAGAGTTCCTATTACCGGAGAAGTTAAGAGTGAAATTCAAGGATCAATTAAAAAAGCCCAAGCTTTCGTGAGAAAAAATTACAGGAAAACATTACCAGTGAGCGTAATAGCAGACCTGATAAATGCAAGGCGACGAACATTCCATAAAGCAACATCTAATACAGCAAAAACCAATAATGGAAGGCCTGTTAACTGTTATTTAATGCAATCAGAAATAGCAAGATTAAAAAAAGTTGTGGAACTGGCACTCTCTGGAGAACTGAAATTCATAGATACTCACGTATTCCACGGAAAAGGGAAGAAAGATGCATTCCGATTATTAATGACAAAAGAGGATATCAAACTTATTGACTGGATAATAAAGAAAAGAAACCTAAATGCCGAAGAAATGGCAACGATGTTAGGTATACCAGAAAGTGAATTAGCACAAACTAAAGCAGACGCCAAAAGAGTAAGAACAGTCACGGACAGAGAGACTAGGGAGAAAAGAGAGAAACCAAACAATACACGACTTGCTGTAGACGCTCTAAATAAACTTGTAGCGCTAGCCGAAGAAACCTCATTCCCAACAGAAGAAGAAGTGGAAGACCCCGAAGAAATAATGGTCATGAGGAAAAACCTCCAAGAGCTAAAAATGGCAGTCCAAAGAGAACTACTCTTCAAAGCAGAGTGTACTAATTAATACCCAAGTACCACGCTTACTAATTCGTAGGCTTCGTCGCTGACTGGAAATAACTCTCCGTTTACTTCGAGTAGAAGTGCGGATTCTGTTTCATCCCCAGTGTCTACCTCAAAAACATAGACTGTCTCATCCTCCTGACGAAGATTATAAACCTTATGATCATATTTTTTGTTGAGATCTTCTATCTTGGCTTTGATCACCGCAACCTTGCCTAATTGGTAAAAAGATGGGGTCATTGAGGAATGGGGAGTATTAAAATCTTTTTCTGAAATCTAAAAATTATAGCACAAAAAAGCCCCAGTCTCAAACCTCGTTTATACGGTGAAATTAGATATCCAAATTACTTACAGCTTTGGCATGAGTTTGGATGAATTTCTTACGCGGAAGCACTTCTGATCCCATGAGAGTATCAAAAATCGCATCTGCACCTTCCGCATCTTCGATAGCCACACGTAGCATTGTGCGACGCTCAGGATCCATAGTTGTCTCCCAAAGCTGATCTGGATTCATCTCTCCCAGACCTTTATAACGCTGTGTATTTGCAGCAGAGATATCATGCTCTTTACAAAGAGATTCCATTTCTTCTTGAGACTCGGCATACCAAATTTGCCGACCTTTCGAAAGTTTATAAAGAGGTGGCTGTGCAATATAAAGCCGCCCTCTCTCAATAATTTCACGGAAGTAACGATAGAAAAGAGTCAGAAGAAGCGTACGAATATGCGCTCCATCCACATCGGCATCCGTCATGATAATAATTTTTCCGTATCGAAGTTTTTCAACATCAAATGTTTCCCCAATACTTGTTCCAATAGCAATCACAAGTGATTTAACTTCATTGTTTGCAAGAATTCTATCAAGACGCGCCTGCTCTACATTGAGGATCTTACCTCGGAGTGGCAGAATCGCCTGATAATCACGGTTTCGACCCTGTTTTGCAGAACCTCCCGCAGAATCCCCCTCTACAATATAAAGCTCTGTATTCGTGTTATCTTTTGAAGAACAATCGGCCAATTTACCTGGAAGAGTAAGCCCCTCTAGAGCTCCTTTTCGAATCACAGTATCTCTAGCCGCTCGGGCCGCCAAGCGCGCCCTCGCCGCCAATCTACATTTTCCAATAATAGCTTTACCATCTTGAGGGTTTTCTCCAAGAAATTGATTCAAAGCTTCATTTAAAACAGTTTCAACCGCTGATCTCATCTCAGCGTTACCAAGCTTTGACTTGGTCTGCCCCTCGAACTGTGGATCCCCTAATTTAACAGAAATTACGGCTGTAAGACCTTCTCGCACATCATCTGAGGAAAGGTTTAGCTCCTTCTCTTTAACAAGCCCTGAGCTCCTTTCATAAGAGTTTATGGTACGCGTAAGAGATGACTTGAACCCAGTCAAATGCATACCACCCTCGATTGTATTAATATTATTTGCAAATGTAAAAATATGTTCCTGAAATGAACCAGTATACTGCAACGCAATTTCCACCATCCCTTCATCAACACTTTTCTCAACATAAAAAATATTCGTAAGAGAATCTTTATTATGATTGATATGCCGAACATATGATTTCAAACCTCCTTCAAAATAAAATTGATATTTCTGAGCTACATCAGGTCGTTTATCTTCAAATCGAATACACACACCTTTCGTCAAATAAGCATGCTGACGCAAACGATTCAAAATTGTTGCACCATTAAAGTCAATTGTATCGAAAATCCCCGAATCAGGATAAAAACGAATTGTTGTTCCTGTATCCTTTTCATCAACATCCCCAACGATCTGGAGCTCACCCGCCGGCTTACCACCATTCTTATATTCCTGCCTGTACAATTTTCCATTTCTCTTCACCTCTGCAATAACATGACTCGAAAGCGCATTCACAACCGATACACCAACCCCATGCAGCCCTCCAGAAACCTTATATCCGCCACCACCAAATTTACCACCGGCATGCAGAATAGTCAGCACCGTCTCTAGCGCAGATTTTCCAGTTTTTTTATGTTTATCCACCGGAATACCACGTCCATTATCGGTCACTCCTAAACTTCCATCTTCATGAATTACAACATCGATGTGAGTACAAAACCCAGCCATCGCCTCATCAATAGAGTTATCTACAACTTCCCAAATCAAGTGGTGAAGCCCAGCAACATCAGTCGTTCCAATGTACATCCCAGGCCTTTTTCGAACCGCCGACAGCCCCTCCAGGACTTGAATATCCGACGCATCATAACTTTGTGTCATTTTTTGTAAAATTAAATTTAGATTAAATAAGATAAAACCGCTTTTTTAAGCTCAAACCACTAGGTCACCGCTAAAACAATATTTCACACTAAAAACCTTACGAAATATACCCGCTTCATAAGAACTTATCAAGGGTGAAAACAAGTATAAAAATGTTACTTCTCCTGCACTCCCATAGCTTCAAGAGAAGCTAATATTTGAGCTCTAACTAATTCCCCAAATGCTCTCGCTTCCTCATCTGTAAGATCAATGGTTTCTGAACCCAGTTCTTTTCCTTCAAGCAAAAGAGCAGGGGTATGTTCTTCGGGCCATCCAGTATGATCTGACGTTACAGCTCCCCAATTTACAAAGCCCCTTTTTCGATTCAACTCATCCTCAACTCCCACATCTCTACAATATCTCTCATCTGGCTGATCATCATTGAGACAATAAACTCTCATTACTAAAACCCTCCTTTCCATTGGGCCATCCCAAGTGTGACATTCCAAAGCCCAAGACGCCTCCAAATCTTCACGACGAGTCCCCGACGCATCCACATTAAAATAACAAAAATTATCATCATCCCCTAAAACAACAGAAGTCATCCCATGAAGATTGGCAGTAAACATTGTTGGGTCACCAACTACTCTCAGTAAAAGAGCTATCTTATCTCTTTGATCTCCACCAACCTCAAAAACAAAATATTCAGCCTCTTCCAATAAATGCCTATTTATTTCCTCCCTAGGAACCTTCTGCTCTGACTGCGCTTCTTCAATCCCCTCTACTACAGCTCCTGGATCCGGATCTACAGAACCCGAAGATTCTGGTGCTTTTTTAGGCCCACATCCGGCGATTAAAGGAATCATCATAGAGGCCAATGCTAAACTTGCTGCTCTCATAATTATTTCTATTTAAAAAATATCAAGAAGCTATTTAAGCATTCTTTTCATGATTCGTCAATTAAAATCCGAGAACCTACCGCTTAACCTTCTTCCTCTGAACCTTGCCAGGAGTATTTTCAGTTGACTTAAAGAGCTCCTCTGCTGGCATTAATTCTTCCAAAGAAGTATTCAAAATTTCTGAGATATTTTTATCCAAAGATACTTCATCTTCCAGATAAATAGTCTCTGTAGTTGTCCCCTGCCCCGCTTCCGTATCCTCCTTCACAACTTCTATGCGAACCTTCGAAAGAGTATCCGAAGTATTATCAAATTCGAAACTCAAAGAATAAGAAAATTCGTCCAAAGACACGTTTTTCACATAGAAACGATTCTTGAGCAAATCAAGGATTTCGACATCCGCCTTCGCTACGAAAAATCCAGATGAGTTCAATTCATTTACAGTGAGAGTAAGCGCCAAATCTTCAGCGGAAGAATATTTTACATTATCTGAAAATTCTTCACCAAACACTTCCTCAACCTCATCCCCTTCCCCTTTTTCAACCAATACAATCGAATTTACAACCTCACGGAGCTTATCTATATGCACACCTTTGCCAAGTAGTTTTTCTCCAACTTTCACGTCATAAATCAGCTTCGTTTCATTATCAAACATTCCCGAGAAATCATGTTGACCGATTTTCCCATCTTTGATTTCAAAAAGCCTATTTTGTTCATCACCCAACACTCCTATCGAATCAGGAAATATATCTCGATCTACAAATTGCTCATAAACTTCAGCGATCAATAAATCCGTATCAACCCTCTTCACTTTACGCTTACCAGGCTGAACTTTTTTCAAATAATCCTGCAGAGCTTGCCAATCTTGACGACGCCCCTGAAATTCAGCAAATGCCTCCTCAAAAGACCCCTTCAAAAGCACGTATTCTGGCGAAGCATAGAACTCAAAAAGAAGTTCTTGCTCAGCAATTTCCGAATCAAAATAATTATAAATCGCCACTCTATACAAAGCCTGATTTCTCAAGTTTTTAACACTCGTCAGCATACTTCGCCCAAGCTCCAATGAAACCGCTTTATCAATTTTATCCTCCTGAATCAAATACGAAAATTTCTTCAAAATCTTTATACGATCTTGAATCATCGTCTGACGATTTTCCTCTTCTTCAAGACGATCAGGAGCAAGTTCAATCAACTTTTGATCAACATATGTCAAAACATCAAAATGCTCCTCAACATAGAAATCAGAATACCTAAAAAATAAATTCGTAACCATATGACGAAGAGTTTCTATGTCTGCATAAAAAGGCTTCAAATCATCTTTGTTGTACGATCCCATAAGAAGATTTAATCTCGCACTCCACTCTGTAAAACTCTCAAGGGCTCGAGCATTATCTGTTTGGTCAATCAGGTCATAGATTTCCTCAAGATTAGAGGCAAGCAAATCAACCAATGCCTTATGATCTTTTTTATCACGCAACTCAGCGAAATTAGCATCCCAAAGATGCCTTTTCCCAGAATAAAGAGTATTCGTATGAAGCACCCCTTCCAATGCATCAAGTTCAGCTGCAAGGTAATTTCGAGCATCAAAATTCAAATAATTAAGACTGCTCTGCCAAAGTGAGTAGAACTGTTTAGAATTATGAGATGAAGCCTTGATATCTTCCAAAAAACTCCATTTCTGCCCAACAGAGAAAATTTTCATAAGAAACACTTCTTTGCTAGCAATGGACTTATCATCAGATAAAACAAGTGGAAATTTATTTCGTTCAAAGTGAGAAAAATATAATTCCTGAAGATTATTAAACTTTCGAAAAAGCATCGTATCTCCCAAGGAATCCGCATAAGTCATAAGCTGGCTATTAAGCACCTCCAGATCACGTTTCATATTTGTTTCATACCAAGAATCTTTTTCCAATTCCTCTGTTAACACCAATCGAATCGGGAATTCCTTAACAAGTTTTGAAAGAAGTAATGTCGCCAATTTTTCCGAGATTTTAGATTCGGCAATTTCTATACTATTCCCCTCAGGCAAGAAAAAATAATTATAAAAGAGTCCATCCTTACCAGCCTCAGATAATTCAGAATAAGGCTTTGCAAGCAGCCCAACATTTAAGTCATGCTGATGATTGTAGACATTAAGCTTAGCTCCATTATAAGCGATTTCAAACACCGCATTCCCGGGAACAAGTAAAACTTTATCTGTATATAAATTATATGTAACAGTGTTGAACAAATTATTTATCCACAACCTCCCAGATTCAAGATATAGTTGCGCTTCTTTTAAGGTTTCAACCTGCCCCTCTCCATTCAACTTAATATTATCGAATTTGAGAACTGAATTCGGCCCCATAGCAATATATCCATTTTCATTTATCTCAATAACCACATGTGAATCCGCCTTAGTCATGAGCACATCTCCATTTTTCAAATCCACCACACCTTCAACGATATTCTCCAAAACCCCCTTCTTTTCGCCACCCGCTTCCGCCCTTCTAAGCTCCACATCCCCTTCTAGTTCAGAAAAGACAAAAGTATCTTTTGGAACTTCTGAATTTTGGCCTACAAAGCGCAATTCAAGGGCAAGAGAAAGCACTAAAAGCACAAAAAAGACCAGGAAAAGTGAGAATTTTTTCTTAAAAAAGATTGTATTTAACACAGCCTCAGGCTTCTGACTCCCATTATCAAATTCTTGCCCTTTTCCCATATTTTTTGAATCAGCTTCTTGCATGTGCCAAAAATATATTCATTTATATCAAGCTATTTTAGCAGAAAACTGCCAAAAAAACCACCCAAGAGGAAAATAAAACTTGTAAAAATAATACCCATTGCCGACTATAGAAACTTTCTCTACAATCGCGATCGATAATTAATAAAGACAAAATTTATGAATGCAAAAACACACAATAAAAGTTTTAAAATCAATGTGCTTGGAATAATAACTGCCATCCTTGTAATTGTTGGCATAAGCTTACCGATAGCTAACAATACCGCTCAAGCCCTGGCAGATCACAGATACGAAGCTTACGTCACTGACCTCAAAATAGACGAAGTAATACAAGAGGAGGAACTAAATTTACATGACGAAATCACACAAGAGCAGTTCTTGAGATACATTCTTAGAAATTCAGAAGATTTTGACAGAGACCTGCAATTTGATGAACCAAAATTAAGATTCTCAAACGTGCCAAATATCATGCCATACGCACCCTATATATATACAGCACTAAATGCAGACTTGATAGAAATGCCGGAAAACCGCACATTCATGCCAAAACAGAAGGTAAATAAAGTGCATGGATTAAAGATGATATTTGATCTGTACGGAATAGCTGCTCCACGCCTCTCAACTTTGGACAGAGAATACAAGGACATCCCTGCAGAAGCATGGTACATTCCAATGATAGTGAGGGCATTAGAATTAAAATTAGTAGAAGTAGAAAGCCTTGATTTTTTTGGGGTAAAAAACAACTTAACAATAGGTGAGACTGCACAGATATTGGGGGAAATAAACCGGGTACTTTCAAATCAAAGCCAACCTACGGAAGTCTACGTTGGACTCCCTGATATAGAAAAAATCGAAATTCTATACGATGTTTATTCAAAAATTAACGAATATTATTATTACGAAAACGAAATTGATGAAACTGCACTGACCTATGGAGCGATCTCGGGGCTTGTAAACAATCTCGAAGATCGATATTCAACATTCAATACCCCCACAGAAACTAATGACTTCATTGAGAGCAATACAGGTGAATATCAAGGGGTTGGCATGTGGATTGAACGTGAAGGGAAATACATATCTGTAGCCGGAGTAGTCCCGAATTCACCAGCAGAACAAGCTGGATTAAAAGTTGGCGATGTTATTTTGAAAATAAACGGAATAGATATAGAAGGATGGTCTCTACAAAAAGCCGCAAGTACTGTCAGAGGTCCTGTCGACACAAAAGTCACTCTCTACGTACAGAAACATCCAGGGAACACAAAGAAAAATGTGACATTGGAACGGAAAAAAGTTGAAGTGAAATTTGCCACCGGAGAGGTTTTGGATCACCATTACGCATATTTTGATATTAGCCAATTTCCACAAGATTTGGAGAAAGATTTCACAGGCGTAGCAAAAAAAATCATAAACAATCGTACAAAAGGAATAATATTGGATCTAAGAAATAATCCAGGAGGATATGTGAATGCTGCCGAAGACCTATTAAAATTCTTTTTAAAAAAAGGTGAAAAGATGTATTTTCTGGACTACAGAGGCAACAGCCACATAACTCGCACTTATAAAAACGGACCTTATTCAGATTACAAAATCGTTGTATTAATCGACGCTTCTAGTGCCTCAGCTTCAGAAATAGTCGCCGCAGCCTTGAAAGATAACGACCGTGCCACAATTATAGGCGAAAAAAGCTTTGGAAAGGGCGTCGCTCAACAATTATTCTTCTACGATGATGGTTCATCCCTCAAGCTCACAATCGCAGAATGGCTAAGCCCAAATGGACATCGTCTAAACAAAGAAGGAATCACCCCAGACATCAAAGTTACTGACAACGAAAGCACACCTTCGGACGAAGTTATCAAGAGAGCTCTCAGATATTTGAAGAATGGTCGGTAGAAATCATTTAGAGCCCTCCTTCATCCACAATTCTATAAGTTGCTTCCAAATACTGTTCGAAAAATTGCTCCCCACCCTTAATACCTACTTCATCACCATTTTCAAGAGCTTCTTCATAACTATCTAACTTTTCGTATATTAAATCTCCAAAAGCCTCAGACATCATACTAGAATATTCCCCAAAGTCCTGATACTCAGATGGCAAATCTGCCAAAACTGTTTCAGTGAGAATATCTGCCATATCACGATATGAAGCATCTTCAGACAAATTATCAAGTGCACCTGCCAAACGACCCACGTATACCTCATTAAATAACATACGATTCATATCGGCTCTTAATGCCGCCTCCTCCGGAATCAAATCAACTGAAAATAAATCAGCACCATCTTCAACGGCTACAGTTATTTTATCTGCCAGACTTATCATCTCACGTACCTCTTTATTATTCGGTCGGTCGCTTTCTTCTTCCTCTTCTACAGGAACCTCCTCAGGCTCATATTCTCCACGTTTGAGAGCTTCAATAACCATCTTGTCTCCTTTGGAAGCCAAATCAAAAAGAGGGATATTTGAAATAATTCTTATAATCTCCTCCAAAGTCTTTTTTTCAGACTTATAAAGAAAATGCACCACCTGAATTATAGTTTGGAAATCTTCAAAAGTAGGCCTTTTACTGATATCAGACCCCAAACATGCATCTAGAAAATAAATCGCTTCTTTATCAGTACTCAGCTCAACTATATCAACAAGAGAATCCAGTAATTCATGGACTTGAGACTCTTTGATCTCCCACAACCGTGCCATATACTCTTCCAGTTCTTTTCGAGAATCCCCATCCTCCAGCCCTCTACGCTCTTCAGTGCCGGCCTCCAATTTCTCAGAAGAGAATTTATCAACAAAATTCATGAAATCAATACTCTCAGAGGAAATATTTTCAGAACTCTCATCTTCATATGCATCTAATTCATCCATAGTTCAAAAAATTTATACAATAATTAATGTTTTTAAATAAAAATCATTCTCCTCTAGCCAGTTCCCTCGCATCCTCAATATATCCATCAAGATTCCTTTCGAGACTCTCAACCATATCCCAGTCTTCATTGGCTAAGGCTTCTTCATGCTTTTCTACTAGTGAATATAAACCGGTTTCAAGAAACTCAGAAACAATACCATCATAGCCACTAAGACTTTCATATTCTTCTGGCAAATTTGCAAGAACTTGTTCGGAAAACAGCTCAGCCATCTCCCTATAAGAGGCATCTTCGGGCAACGTCTCAAACAAAGAGGCCATTCTATCTTGATAGACTTCCTTAAGAAGCATTTCCTGCATCTCATATTTCAAAGCCATTTCCTCTGGGGTAAGCTCCGCAGAACTAAAATCCTCACCTTCTTCAATCATTCTCTCCATTTTAAGAGAAAGCTCCCCCATCTCCCGTACACGAGCATAACTAGGACTGTCATTACCTTCACTTTCTTCAACTTTTTCAGAAAGAATTGAAGCCCCAAGAAAAAGCCTTTCTGCAGCCTCAGGCAACCATCCTTCTGAATAACGCTTGAATATCAAGTCAATTATAACATCCAAATCCTTAATCCCTTCTTCATCATGATAATGGATCACGAGATTAGTAAAAGCTTCCAGGTCTTCAGGAGTAATTTCTCTTCCTGGAATCCACATAGAAGACGTTATGAGATTCAAAACATCGTCTTGAGCATCTAAACCCTCAATATATCCTTTAAGAGCACTGACTGTCTGTCTAACAAGATCTTCATCAAGCTTTGTCATTTCAAGAAAACTCTCTAAATTCTCCTTATCTTCAGCTGTTTCCGGTTCTTCACGCTTCTTATTAATATCATCATCTTTACGCTCATTAATACTGAAAACCTTATCAAAAGACAAATCAGATACTTCCATAGAAGATTCATTACCCTCCTGCCTATCTAATCTATTTTTATCCATAGTTCAAAAAAATTATACAGCAATTAGTATTTTTAAGTAAACTCAGCCCTTTGTTTGAGAACTTCTTCTGGATCTGTTGTTACAATTTTGTCTTCAATATATGAAGCGATAATTTGAATTGCGACATGTTTGAGTCCGGCAAAGAATAATCCCTGCCCTACTCCAGAATTCAGAAGCATGTATTTCTCTCCTTCGGTTAAATTGAAGAATTTCCCAAGCAATTCTATAGATGCTGGCGACTGTTTGAGCAAAAGCTGCATCGATGAGTTAGTCACAATCGAGCGACCATGCTCATGATTCATGAAATCCTCTACATCTTGGGTAATTGTAGTGATACCGAGATAATATTTACGAGCCCTCTTCACAAGTCCAAATAGAAATTTAGCGCTGTCCTCATGCTGCATCAAGCTCCATGCCTCATCCACAACCATAATACGTTTTTTAAGTTCTGAACGAACCTTGGTCCATACGTAATCTAGAATTATATACATTGCAATCGGACGTAATTGATCTTCAAGATCGCGGATCGAGAAAACGACCATTTGACTGTCCATATCAATATTTGTCGGCTTGTTAAAAATCCCCGCAAATGTACCTGTAGTAAATTTCTCCAATCTCTGTGCAAGAGACTGAGCTCCTTCCATAGAATTCAAAACCGAATGAAAATCTTCCATCGTAGGCGGCTCAAAATCCTGCGGATTTGGCGTATCCATAGTGATACCCTTTGTTGAATAAGTATCGATCAAAGCTTTATCTACAAGAGCCTCCTCAGAAGAAGTCATGTCCCCCAGCATAAGCTTTAGAAGCCCATTCAGATTAATAACCGAAGACCGGAGAAGATCTCCAGGCTGCGACTCATCTTTGTCAAAAGGCTTTGGCAAATCAAACGGATTAATGCGCCGATCTGAGTTGAGCGACACATCCAGATAAGAACCTCCAACCGATTGGGCAAGCGATTCATATTCATTTTCAGGATCAATTATTATAACGTCCGTGCCCATCATCATCGATCGCAGAATCTCCAATTTAACAGCGTATGATTTACCAGCACCAGATTTTGCAAATACAACGGAGTTCGCATTCTCAAGTGAGAATCTGTCAAAGATAATCAACGAATCATTATGCCGATTTAGCCCATAAAGAATTCCATCATTCGAAGTCAAATCAGTTGAGCTAAATGGAAAAGTAGATGAAAGCGGCGAGGTATTCATATTACGATAAACTCCAATTTCATCAGTTGCCTGAGGCAGACATGAATTAAGCCCATGCTCAGCACGGAGATCCGCTTTTTTGGTTAGAACAAGCTTACCTCCCAAAATACTTTCAAGCTGCTTAACAACTTTTTTAAGCTTCTTCAAATCATCTGAATACACAGTGATGTAAAGCCCAAATTGAAAGAATTTCTCCTGACCACGTTGGATCTGCGTACGAAGACTTTCTGCATCCTCAAGAGCTGTCTCAAGCACAGGGTCTCGTACATTCCCTTTCTCAGCACTTATTCGAATCGAAGACTGAATCTGCGCAACCTTTGCCTTCAGCTTTTTCATAATTTTAGTCGAATCAATTGGATAGACAAACTGTGATATATCCATGGTCACATCAAAATTCACAAGTGGAGAAAGCCAATTCGTATCTATATATCGAGGATATGAATAAACAAAAATTGTCTGAGCATACTGCCCTTCAATCCGCACATGATCATATGCAACTTCAAAAGAAGATGGAGCTATCAAATCCTTGATAGATGCAAGACCTTCATTAAACATTTTTTCAGCATCTACAATAGCTTTCCTCTCTTCAGCAGATAGTTTTTTAGGATCAAAAGGTATATCCAAAGCTTCTTTCACAACCTTTTCCTTGGTTTCCACATCTTTTGCTGTAGATTCCGCTTCCTTATCTTTTTTCTTGTCACGAAACAGTCGTGCAAAAAGCCCTTTCTTAACAGGTGCCCCAACTTTATCGGATTCTTCCATTTTCTTCTCAGCCTCAACCTTAGCTTCTTCCTGAGCTTCCTCAATATTCAAAGCTTTTTTCACAGACCCATCTTCTTCAAGGATCGTAGCCTCTTCTTTCTTGAGCCATGAAGGAACGTCAGTGACTTCTTTTGAGATAGTATTCTCAGAAGCCTCATCCAATTGCTGCACAGTCACACTATCATGTAAAACTTTATCTTCAGCCACTAAATTTGTGTTTAGTATTACTAATATATCTGGAAAGTATACCAGAAAATCACCAAAGCTTCAACGCTCTCAAAAGGTATTACGGGATATTACAAGGAAAACGCAACTTATATTGCTCGTAAACGGCCAAAAACACCAAAAAAAACACTACTTTTTGGCCCACGATATGCTACTATGGGCCGGGTAGAATATTCTACGTGTGATTTTATTCTTAAAATTAAATAATTTAGCTTATGACAGAGGAAAACTTACAAGACGAACCACTTAAAGAAGATGAAAATGAGACCGGTGAAAGCACCGAAACTCCCGAAGAAAACACAGAGGATAATGGGCAAAATATAGATGGAGAAAATGCTGTACTTTTCGGAGGATACAAAAAGCGTCCGATTACAGAGGAAATGTCAGAATCATATTTGACATATGCAATGAGTGTGATCGTATCACGCGCCCTACCCGATGTAAGAGATGGTTTGAAACCAGTTCATCGAAGAATTTTATATTCAATGCATGAGATAGGCCTTAATGCTGGCGCAAGATTTAGAAAATCAGCGGCCGTAGTTGGTGACGTACTCGCCAAATACCATCCACATGGAGATTCTGCGGTATACGATTCTATGGTGCGCATGGCGCAAGATTTTGCAATGAGATATCAACTAGTACATGGACAAGGTAATTTCGGATCGTTAGATGGAGATAACGCAGCGGCAATGCGTTATACAGAAGCGAAAATGAGACGTATCAGTGAAGAAATGCTCGCTGACATTGAAAAAGAAACTGTTGATTTTATGCCGAATTACGATGGAATGCGCAAAGAGCCAATCGTACTCCCGGCAAAGGTCCCTCAACTTCTACTAAATGGAACAATGGGAATTGCCGTAGGAATGGCGACAAATATACCTCCTCATAATTTAGACGAAGTTATTGATGGAGTAACGCATCTTGCAAATAATCCAGATGCCGATATAGACGAACTTATGGAATTCATAAAAGGTCCTGACTTCCCAACTTATGGGCATATATATGACATAGAAGCTATAAAAACCATGTACGCAACTGGACGTGGAGGAATTATGATGCGCGCAGAAGCTGAGATTGAAGAAAGGAAAAGTGGGCGTCATCAAATAGTTATTACCGAAATACCATACCAAGTAAATAAGGCATCCCTAGTTTCAAAGATTGCTGATCTAGTTCGAGACAAACGCGTCACAGGCATCACCGATCTCCGAGATGAATCAAATCGTGACGGAATTCGAGTTGTAATTGAACTGAAAAAAGAAGCTTATCCGAAAAAAATCCTAAATCAGCTGTTCAAATACACTCAGATGCAAACTTCATTCAATATGAATATGATTGCATTGGTAGATGGGCTTCAACCCCGCCTTTTGAATCTAAAACAAGTGCTAGAATATTTCATTTTACATAGAAAAGAGGTTATAACTCGTCGAACTGAATATGAATTGAGGATCGCCAAGGCTCGTGCCCACATCTTAGAGGGGCTAAAAATCGCCCTAGATCACATCGATGAAGTAATTGCGACTATCAAGAAGTCTGAAACCAGAGACGATGCTAAGGTGGCTCTGATGAAGAAATTCGGACTCTCAGAACTCCAGGCCAAAGCGATTTTAGAAATGAGACTTCAAACTCTTGCAGGTCTCGAAAGGAAAAAAATTGAGAATGAACTTGCTGAAAAATTAGCTCTGATCACAGAATTAGAAGGTATCTTAGCGGACCCTGAGAAAGTTAAGACCATCATGCTAGAAGAACTAGAAGAGATGAAAACTAAATATGGAGATAAAAGACGCACAAGGATCCATCCTCATGCTTTAGGTAAATTCTCAAGTAAGCAACTTATCCCAAATGAGCCAATGGTTGTAACTTTAACACGTGAAAATTACATAAAACGTATAACTCCATCTAATTTCCGATCTCAAAAACGTGGAGGAAAAGGAATTATAGGTGGAACTACCAAGGAAGAAGATGAAATTACACAAATGATAAATGTTCTCAATCATGACGAAGTTTTGTATTTCACTAACAAAGGACGAGTTTTCAGACTCCCTGTTTATGAATTGCCACAAACTACACGTACAGCAAAAGGCCAGGCAATCGTTAACCTATTACAACTGGGAGACGGAGAAAAGGTAACGGCACTACTAAATGCAAAAGAGGAGCTCTTAGGTAAATACCTATTCATGGCAACTCATGGAGGAACTGTGAAAAAAACTCCAGTTGAAGATTTCCGTAATATCAGAAAAACAGGACTAATTGCTATAAAACTCAAAGAAAATGATTCTCTTGAATGGGTAAAACAAACCAATGGAGAGGATAAAGCAATTCTCGTAACAAGAGATGGGAAATCAATCCAGTTTGATGAAAATGATGTACGACCAATGGGACGACCGTCACAAGGAGTACGAGGTATTAAGCTGAAAGGAGATGATCACGTAGTAGAAATGGATGTGATCAAAGATGAAGAGGCAGAACTCATAGTCATCACTGAAAATGGTCTCGGTAAATGCACGAAACTCGCAAATTACCGACTTCAAGGAAGAGGTGGAACAGGTGTTAAAACCGCAAACTTAACTACAAAAACCGGGCGAATTGTTGGAGCTAAAATAATCACTCCCAATACCAATGGAGACGTAATCGTAATCTCAAAGAAAGGCCAAGTAATCAGAATGCCAATCAAAGACATCCCTTCAAGAGGACGTGCAACGCAAGGAGTTTACCTGATGCGCATGAACTCCGGAGATCGCGTGGCTTCAATTGCTCTAATACCATATATAGAGAAAACCGAGGCGGAAAATGAACCAACAGAGGGAGCTGCTCCAACTGCACAGCCAAAAAAAGAAGTGAAAAAAAAGAAGACTGAAAAAAAGGAAAGCGGAAAAATAGAAGAAAAACCTAAAGATGCTCAAAAAGAAGCGTCTACTGAGACAGATGCAATTGTGCAAGAGACCCTTCTTTAAATTTTAAACAGACGGGGAATGAACTGGAAATACCTCACAAGTGTGCTACTGCTTCTGGTACCAATGTCAACTTATGCGGCAACGGCAGACCTAAGCGTAACCCAAGGGGACGTATACTTGTCCAATCCCAATCCAGTAAACTCAAAAAGCGTACGCATCTACACAACTATTCATAATAATGGATCAGAGGATGCACTTGGTTCAGTACGTTTTTATAAAAGTGCATCAGGAGAACAAATAGGGTCAGATCAGCCCATTTCATTGATCCCGACACGGGCTGATGATGTATTTGTAGATTGGCGCCCAAAAGCAGGACACCACACAATCACAATTGAGATTATCCCATGGAGTCCAGATGCTGATAACCCGGGTAACAATATGGTGAGTTTTTCTGTATTTGTAGATCACGATCCAGATCTAGATGGAGTGGGAAACATAAATGACATAGATGATGATAATGATGGAATCGTAGATACAGATGATTTGTTTCCTCTCGATAAAGCCGAATGGGCAGATAATGACGGAGATGGGATTGGAAATAATGCCGACACGGACGATGATAATGATGAAGTGCTAGATGCAGAAGATGCCCTCCCCTTGGATCCAACTGAATCAATAGATACGGATGGAGATGAAATAGGAAACAACGCTGATGATGACGACGATGGGGATAATATTCCAGATACAAAGGAGGATCTAAACAATAATGGTAATATTGACAGAGGGGAAACTGATCCACTAAATCCTGATTCAGATTTCGATGGTGCAAACGATGGGGCTGACGCATTCCCATTGGATGAAACTGAAACAAGTGATTTTGATAATGATGGAACGGGTGACAATGCTGACAGTGATGATGATGACGATGGGATAGAAGATTCAAATGACATAAATCCAAATAACCAAGGCCCAATAATAAACGCTGGCGGAGGAAATCGCAGTTCCAATATAGGTAATGCTGTAGTAATTGATGCTTCGCAATCAGAAGACCCGGACGGAGAGATCGCTCACACTGTAATATTAGTAGAAAAGCTAAGCGAAAATACACAATCCAGTTCAAGTAATGAAACCTCTGAAAGCAGTTCAACAAATCCAGGAGGATCAACTAACGGAAGCTCTTCAGGTAGTATCATAAATACAGATGGTACAATAAATTTAGATAGTATTGAAAGTCTAATTGGCTCCTATTTCAGAAATTTCAGCAACATAATACAAATAGAAGAGGAAGGTACGATTTCTTTAAGTTTCAGTGATGACACAATCTATCAATATATTGGTGACAATCTAAAGGCGGTGTTCACAGAACCTGGCTCATACAAGGTGACTGTGATAGCCGAAGATGACAAAGGGGAAACTCGAAACAAGGAAATAATTGTCAATATTAGAGATTATAATAAAATTTTTAAAATAAGCCTCGTTGTACTCCTAATTATGCTTGCAATTGCGATTGCACTTAAGTATATTCTACGAGCTCAAATGAAACGGAGTGCAGCTTTTAGAGATAAAAAGAAGAAGAGAAAAAAAGGCAAAAAGAAATAACATTTGAGAAATCATACATATAAAATATAATCGATAAGACCTATGCAAGCAGATATCCATCCAACTTATTATAAAGATGCCACTATCACATGTGCATGTGGAGCAAAACATAAGGCTGGCTCTACAGTAAAAGAAATCAAAACTGACGTATGTAGTAAGTGTCATCCTTTTTTTACAGGCAGGCAAGATCACCTAATTGATACTACAGGTAGAGTTGACCGATTTAGGGCTAAAAGAGATGCTGCTAAACAACATCAGCAAGATACTGGCCAATTGGTAGAAGAAGCTGAAAAAGAGGAAGTGAAAACTGAAGCACCAGCAGATGAGACAACTGAAGACTCTCAAAAAGAAGCATCTGCTAACGCAGATGTGGAAGAAGAGACTGAAGAAAAAGACAAAGAAGAAGCAGAATCTTAAAAGGTATCCGCTGAAAGCTGATGTGCTTGCATTTTTTTTGAAGTACGCTAGCTTTAAAGGTGCATTTTTTTATTTAAACAAATTCATGGGAAATACTTTTGGCAAAATCTTACAATTAACAACATGGGGCGAGTCCCATGGGCCTGCCATAGGAGCCATTTTGGATGGTTGTCCTGCCGGACTCGAAATAACTGAAGAAGAGATCCAAAAAGAACTAGATAAACGCAAACCAGAATCCAAAAATCCAGCATCAACTCCTCGCAAAGAAGAAGATTTAGTGCAAATTCTTTCTGGAATTTTTGAAGGAAAAACCACAGGTGCTCCCATCTCGATGATTATTTGGAATGAGGATCAGAACTCAAAGGATTATTCTGATTTAAAAAACGTATACAGACCTGGTCATGCCGATTTGGCTTATGATCTTAAATATGGACATAGAGATTATCGAGGAGGAGGCCGCGCCAGCGGCCGAGAGACCGCCAGCCGAGTCATGGGGGGAGCTATAGCTAAAAAGTTATTAAAGGCCTTGGGAAATACCGAAATTTATGCATACACAAAATCTATCGGGCCACATGAAATCTCTACACGACCTAACCTGCTTCAAGAAGATATAAACGCAAATTCAGTAAGATGTCCTGATACAGAAATAGCAAAAAAAATGGAGGCGTATATTCTGGAGAAAAAAGAAGAAGGGGATAGTACAGGTGGAATTGTTGAAATAATCATAAAAAATCCTCCAGTGGGCCTCGGAGCTCCCTGCTTTGATAAACTACATGCAGATCTAGCAAAAGCTTTTCTCAGCATAGGTACCGTACGTGGATTTGAAATAGGAACAGGATTCAAAGCCGCGGAAATGACAGGCTCAGAACATAACGATACTTATGAGTCACTCACAGAAAATGGTGTCACTACAAAACACAACCACTCCGGAGGAATAGAAGGTGGCATATCAACCGGCCCAGACATAATCTTACGAGTAGCCGTAAAACCCCCTTCAAGCATCGCAAAATCTCAAAATACAATAGACAAGAATGGGATCTCAACAAAAATTCAGATCACAGGACGACACGATGCATGCATAATTCCACGATTCATACCAGTAGCAGAAGCGATGGTCTCACTAACATTGGCAGACCATTTGTTGAGAACCCGTACTTCACACCTATAGAAAGCCAAAAAGACTACTGAAACATACTCTACCACAGAGCCCCCTTTTGTGTTATAATTCAGGGATATTTTTGAATATCCAACAATGGTAAAAACTCAGAAAAAAGAGAGACAAACTATACATAGTTTGATTAGACCAATATGTACATTCATTCTTGCAGTATTTTTGATAACAGCAATCATCCCAACGATTTATGCCGCAGAGCTAGAGCCGGAATTTTCCAATACTCCAGTACAGATATTAGATATCTCTCAATCCGAATTCAACTTATTCCCAAACGATATTGACTATCTCTCTTTGACACTTATAAATCTAACTAAAGAGAAACGTGAAATCCAAATGGAAACCGTTGATGCTATAGATGTGGAAAATGGCATATACCAAGAGGGAGAAACAAAAAACAGCCTAATGCGCGACCTCGTCTCCAATCCAGGGACAATAACACTAAAGCCAGAATCAATATTACAATTGCCACTCAGTATAAAAATCCCCGAAGACATTGAAGAAAGAGCATTTTACGGGGCACTTATATTTCGCCCAGCAAACAACATTGAAGATCCATTAGATGTACGAGTCTTACAACCATTGAAAATCAACATACAAGATCAAGATCTAATTATATCAAATCTAGGAGCATTCCCTTATTCACCAATAATTACAGCCATTCTCTTAATTGCTTTAATTTATTACTTTTCAAGAAAACGTTATGGACATATTACAGTTATCGCAATCGCAATAGCGGTCATGTTAATTCTGATTATTCTCTATCAATCATTAATAAATTTACCCGCTTACTTACACGTAAATTCATTGACTGAATCAGCAACTCCAAATGCAGACTTATTAGTCGATGATTCGATCTATGATTATGAGTCTGACGAAGCTCTAAATTACCTAGAGTTATATGGAAATGTTATAAGTGGAGCAGAAGATGTAGAGATAGATGCCATACTTGAAGATGACATAATAGTCGGCGCGCTTACACATGATTTGGCCACTTTATCTAGTGGAACTGAAGAAGTTGATGCAACATCTATGGCAGACATATCAGCAACTCCAGAAGTAGGAGTAGGAATATCTGATGATTTAGATGAAATCGATGAAATGATCAGTGAAAGATATTTCTATATAGAAAGTGAGGAAATCAAATGGCTACATCCAGATTACAACGGCATGGAAGCTCCAATCATCAAGGGGGTCCACATAGAATATAATGGTTTAGAAAAAGATATGTTAAACATACTCGCAACACAACATGTAGATAGAAAAATTATAAGATGGTATGCGAAAAAGATTCTTTCACTAACTGGCAACGGTAAAATCAGAAAAACTGTCAAAAACATTTGTTACGACATGGAAGAAATAAAAAAAGAAGCGAAAAAAGCTCATAAAAAAGATAAGAAAGGTAAAGAAATAGACAAAGAGATTGAGTACATAAAAGAGCACTTCAAGGATATAAAGAAACTGGTTCATAAAATGTTGAAAGATGAGCCACTCTATAACAAAAAAACGGTAAACAAATTCCTAGACAAACTTTTGAAAAATACTCGCAATTTGAAAAAGGTAACAACTCAAGCAAATATATTCTGTAATAACTTTGAAAAAGCCCATAAAAGAGCGATTAAATTTAGCAGAGGAATACGAACCAAGGATACGGTCAGAGTTGTAAAATTGATCCTTCAACGCAAAAATGGAACTCCAAAACTTGTAGCCATATTTACAAACATAGAGATGGACGATGATCTTCTAGCACTAGTTGAGAACTACCCTGCAACAGGCCCAGTAAGAATATTAATCCAGGAAATTAAAGCTCAACGCAAAGCAAAGAAAAATCAAGGAAGTATACAAGCCGAGAACACAGAACAAGATAATGAAGAGTCACAAACTGAAGAAGAGGAAGAAGACATAAGAGAATTCGAACTGGAAACCGTTGATCTAGAGAATAATAACGAAGAAGATGGGAGTAACGAGGAAAATAATAATCATGATGAGAATGAGAACCAGAATGAGGAAGAAAACCCAAACAACATGACCATCTGTCATAAACCAGGGACTCGTACCGAAGCTACTCTAACCATACCTAATCAAGCATGGTATGGTCATTCGAGACATGGAGACACTGTAGGAGCATGTCCTGAAGATGATAATGGTGACAATGGGAATGGAGACGAGGATAACACTGAAGAAGAAGCTACAGTAATCGAAGTAGATCTAGCTCCATCAGACATAGTAGAACTAACAGTCCCAGCAGAAATATATCTACCAAGTCTCACGGCCAAACCAGATGCCTACATATCCAAATCAAACCTCGGAGAATTCCGACTTGAAACTTTCTACCCAGATAAAACCTGGAGAGGTTTTTTCTCAATCGAAGTTATAGAATTGAAAAATCATGTTAAGCTCGATGAAATGTGGATGGAAATCAACGGACAAAGACTCGATCCAGTCGAATCATATCAGGGAGATAAAAAGTACATCCAATTCTATATCTCAGATGAATTATTCCCATTCGTAGAACAAGGCTTATATAATTTCTCACCTGTACTAGATCTTTTGATCCCAGAATACTCACCGCCGGGGAACCACGAATCAACGCTATCGTTCACGCTAATCCAATAGAGCCTAGCATTGAAACTGACGAAGGGTTGGCCGAATCGCCTCCATACCAAAACAGTATTTAGAATATGGCCATGCTTCCATACAATATTTCTGGATGATTTCATGCAACCAATAAGGAAGGATATCATTGAATTTCACCTCCATAACAAGCATCCCATCATATATAGATTTCGTCTCACGCGAAAAATCCAGATCCCCTACCCTAGCAGCCTGGATATCATAATCAAAAGTTACTCTCAAATTCGACCCTGTACGCCCCACCAGCGGCTTTCGCTTATAAGATACAAGTACTTTGGGCCGCATACCATAAACTGATTTATCGAGCATAAATTCATCTATTACGTCGTGATCCTCCTCTTTGAACATAGAACGATGTCCAGTGGCACTAGCAAGAGTTATAGCCGATGAAAGAGGCATACTGATCCGATCTTTTATTATCACCATATTATGCTTACGCTTGATCTCCACAAAGACCGTATCATTCGGCTTAACATTCTTCGTATAAGAACGAATACGAAGCTTTTTCCGAAAGAGATCTCCTTCAATTTTCTCATGATAATTTTTGAGCCCAGAGCTATCCAAATATATCGAATGTACATCATATGAGTGATCCTTAGAATCTCCAACATGCGAATCAAAATCCATATAATTGAGCAACGCCGGAACTATCTTATCGGCAAGGCGCATAGGAATATGATATTTAAATTCATAGCGCTGAAAATGCAGTTTTGGTTTTTCTTTTACAAACATTTACTGAGATTTAAAAAACTTAGTATTGAAGGTCAGAGTTTAGTACTCCACATCGTTCTTAGCAGTAAGAAGATCTACATTAGAAACTCCCTTAGTTTTTGCAAGCTCGGCAACTAATGAGTCAGCATTACCAGAATTCTTGAGGTTTATATTAAACGTAAAATCAAGAGTGTATCCGTCTTTTACAGCATTCACATGAAGTAATGACTGAGAGCGAAGGTGTTTGTCAAAAACCTTCTTAAATGCATCATCCTTGCTCTTTTTGCTATCAAAGGTAAACGTCAAGATATATCCATATTTTCGAATCGACCCAAAATTAATCATATTAAATGCAAACACAACTAGCACCATCACAATAGTAGTGATCAGCGCAATCTGATAATTCCCTGTTCCAACTCCCATACCAGTAACAAGACTCAAGAATATAAAACTAATATCCTTAACGTCCTTCACAGGAGTTCTAAATCTGATAATCGAAAATGCTCCAAGTAGAGCAAACGCACTAACTATACTACTCCCAATAATCATCATCGCCGAAGCTGTAACCATACCTATGAGCACAATTGCATTCACAAAAGACTGAGAATAAGAAATCCCTTTGTGAGTAGCTTTGTAGGTAAACGCCAAAATCAAAGTAAGAACCAGCGTCAAAAGCAAGTTAAAAAGAATAGCAGATCCAGTTAAATCCGCCCCGCCACTACCAAGTAGCATTTCGCCAAATGTATCCATTTGTTTTTTTGTTAAATTTTATTTTTGTATTATTTTTTATAAAAAAGTTTGTCGCTGCCTATTATAAGGGAGTTCCGTGGTTTTGCAAATTAAAATTTAAGATAATATTATCTTTTACATACGCTCCGTAAACGATATAATCCATTCGAAATAAATAAAAATCAAATAACATGAAGAATAAAATTGTACAATTCGTTTTACTGATAATAGGACTAACGGCCCTCGGCTTCCTACTCTACGGCAATGTAATTAATGGTCCATTTTTCTACGATGACATGGGACTTGTAGAGTACAATCAGCAAATCACGTCTTTCGAATATTTCACAGAGTGGTTCACCACCAGTCCGAGTTCAGGAGCAGGAATAAATACAAATCTATATAGACCAATACCAACAGTCTTAAACGCGATAGTTTACAAAATAGGAGGCTTAAATCATGCCTATTACCACATCCTAAACATATTACTTCACATAGCAAATAGCGTGCTTGTTTTCTTTTTATTAAAAGGCATTAATCTGAAAAAATCTCTAGCAGTGTTAGGAAGTATAATATTTCTAGCCCATCCGGTACAAACAGAATCTGTAGCATATATAGCAG
Source organism: Candidatus Peregrinibacteria bacterium (assembly GCA_018697675.1). Lineage (GTDB taxonomy): Bacteria > Patescibacteriota > Gracilibacteria > UBA1369 > JABINC01 > JABINC01. The sequence continues at coordinate 10,942 of JABINC010000036.1, read as the reverse complement.
GCTTACCAGATGTATTAGCCCCCTTCTTTGTATTGATGTCACTAATCCTGTTCTTAAAAACATTCGATACATCAGATAAAAAAACAAACATAGCATTAATCATATTAGCAAGTCTCAGCTACCTACTGGCACTTCTATCAAAAGAATCTGCAATTCACTTATTTTTACTCATGCCATTGTTGGTTGTATTTAAATGGGATTGCCTTGATAAAAAGCAGAAGAAAAAAACTTTGTACAATTTCATTCCAATTATCACAATCACTATTGCCTACCTCTTTATTAACTTAACCATATTACAACACGCAGATACAAAATTAATCACAGGAATGGAGATTTACACAGAAAGCATAATCAATCGAACAATAAGTTTCATTAGCATTATTCAAGAATATCTAATACTAATCTTTTTTCCAAAACACCTATTTTTCGACAAACCATTCCTCATCAGCACATCAATATTAACTGTACGCGGCATACTAGGATTAGCTTTCATCATTTTCGGAGGGGCGCTCTCAATAATATCACTCAGAAGAAAAAAATATTTCGCCCTAGGATTTATATGGTTTTTCTTTGCACTAGCCCCGGTATCAGGAATATTAATTCCATCAAATGCAATATACACTGAGCACTGGCTATACTTACCAATAATAGGATTTATCATAATAATCATGAGTCTCATTTCAGAAATGAAAAAGAAAAAAATATTCACAATATTAATGATTTCAATCTACATAAGCTGCCTACCTTTAGGAATACTTACCATGAAACGCAATCTAGAATGGAAGAACCCATGGAGTTTCTTTATACATGAACTCGAATACAATCAAACCCCACGTCTTTATGCAAAACTTGGGAATTTATATTTAGAAGTAGAGCAATATGAAAAAGCTGCAGAAGTACTGGAAAAAGCTGTAAATCAAGAAATCTTAGTAATAAATGCTTACCATAACTTAGCAGTCGCATATCATCACCTGGAAAGATACGACGATGCCTTAAAATACTATCTTAAAACCTTGTTTATCAATCCCGACTTCAAAAAGGCTTATGGGAATCTAATATTATTATTCAAGACGTTAGAAATGTATGATGCTGCAGAAGTAGTGAAAGATTACGCTACAAAAACTTCAGAATTCACTCCAACCATAGATGATATCCAAGAGATGAAAGAAAAATTAAATGCCTTATATCCAAAAAACCTTTAATTACCAGTCCCCTCGTTTAATATCAAACATATCCACTTGTTCACTATCACTTATATACGTGTCCAATAAATGATCATACTTTCCAGTATTCATGTTGAATATATGAGTGAATCTAGAAAGTGAAAAAAGTGGCCCACGAGTTATGATTTCAAGTTTCTTGTAATATTCAGCCATATCTCTATCTAGAAATTTATCCTCTCTTCCAGCCAAATAACCTAGATAACCAACGGGAATAGAGCGATAGAAATGTCCTATTCTCCAATTAGAAACCCCATCTATCCCCCAATATGGATCTCCCGAAATAGGCAAACGAGCTAATAAAGGATCTGTTAGAGCATAGTAATCCACAATATGGATATCTCTTCTAGCATAGTATCCAAACATACCAACTGCCCCTCTCAAATAAACTTTAAAATCCGTATCCTTGGTTGCTTCACCTTCTCCTACCCAATCATAATCAGGCATACTTCTTCCACGAGCAACTCTTAAAAGGCCTACTCCTTCATAAAAATACCCTCTCTCATCAACAATACCAGTCATTGGTATAGCACTATAACCCAATTCATTTTTTTCGACTGCATAACCCTCATGAGCATACAAAGGTGATAATGGAGATACAAAAGTTAAAGCAAGGACAATTCCAGTAAGTATAGAAAAAACCTTATAATCATCTTTAACACATCTAGAAAGAACTATCACCGAAAGCAAGAAAGGAGCTGCAAGAAAACGTCCACTCATAAAATCTCCTCCAACTTTAACTGTATATATGATGTAAAGTACTGCAGCTAAACTTATTAACAATAATTTTTTATCTTTAGAATTAACAGCGGCAATGATTCCGGCCCCAATGATAAACAACGTTATTGGATCCAAACTTATAGAATTCACAAGATATATAAGTCCCTGCTGAATCAAATCAATGGAAGGCAGGCCAGTACTTAACTTTGCATAAGCAGTATTTGGGAAAGGAAATCCATAATATATAAGTGAAAAAACTTCCCAACCAATAAAAGGCAAGAAACCGATAAATGCATATATCAAACTCTTAAAAAGCCCTTTCTTTTTCCACATCAATACAAAAGCATAAACAAGGACAGGGAAATAAAGAAGCAAAGTATCCATTCTATTCAAAACTCCAAGTGCAGCAAATAAATTTAGAAAAATAAAGGTCTTAACATCAAGTTTATTTTTAACCAAGAACAAGGAGTAAAACGCAACCAAAAGCAGATGATTAAGAGGGTTTTCAAGACCAGAAGTAGAATAATCAATAAATGCCTTAGACAAACAAAGCATGAGCATTCCTACAACTAACCCCTTCCAAGAGGTTGGAATATTTTTTGCAAACAAAATGACCGCAAATAAGGAAGCAGCCATACAAACAAATGTGGTTGTAAGGACAACTTCATTGGTGAAAAAATACGGAATTGTCAGTACAAATAACCAAAGTGGATGAGTAAAAGATTGAACTCTTTCCGCTATATTCCAACGAAGTCCATACCCATCTACAAAATTATCTATAGTTCTAAAAGTGATAAACATATCCTCAGCAATCCAGGCACTTTTAATAAGCATTACAAGGTAAAACAACACTAACACCGCTCCAACAAGAAGAAGTGTTGAAGATTTACCAGATTTGGTTTTACGTTTACGAGTACGAGAAAAGCGCTTCGTTGCAAATTTACGCAACTTCAAATAACATTTTTTCATAGTATTTTGTTAAATTTGTTTTTGTATTTTAAAATCGTTCACAAGTATATGTGTTTGCATCAAAAACGACAAGTGTTTTTGAAAGTTATTAAGCCGATTTAATAGATTTATCACCCCTTTTTCGCATCAAAACCATAACTCGGTAAAAAAGAGTAATAACCAAAGCAAGAAGACAGTAATATAATACATCCAAAACATAAAATTCACATTTATCCGTACCAATCATCTTTCCATCATCATAACCATAAGCATAAACTGTAACTTTTTTGAAACCAAGCAACGAACTGAAAGGGCGATAAGCCTTCACAGAGAATATACCATTCAAATCAGTCAACGTAAGCGAACGATACACCTTATCCCCAGAATTTGTTAACCAGAATAGAAATACTAGATCGCTTCCCGCCCCCATACCCTTGATTTCTGGAGCAGATCGAAACGAAAATAGCATTTTTTTACGGACAAAACGATTCTCAACTTGTTTGTAAATCTCTTTTTTATCCAAAGTAGCGAAAATTATACCTTCAAGAGGATTCCCAAAATCAAAACTTATATTAAGCGAATGTATTACTGTATATCCAAGTTTTATTCTAAGCTCATAAGGCCCCTCTTCTACTGCAAAATTAACTTCTTGATGATAATCCCCTCCAATTTCTTTTACAGAAAGATCTTCACATTGCTCTCCATTCACACCCAACAAACATAAATCTATAAATTCATAATCATCCCCTTCGAGCCCCTTTATATCTCCATAAACAAAAAGGTCATTTGAAGTAAATATCTGTCCATCTTTCACATTAATTCTAACGGTTATACCATCATCTTTATAAGTTTGCAGATCTGAAATCTCTTCAACATCATATATTCCATCGTTATCTGTATCTTTGTCATTTACATCCAATCCAAATACAACCTCAAGAAAATCACTGACCCCATCTCTATCGACATCCTCATTCGTAGACTCTATCCCATAATCTATAGCTTCCTCAACAACAGTTTCTCCAGAAGAACTTCCTCCCTTCGGAACGCTAGGAGATTTCACTATAAAATCTTCTTCATCTAAAATTCCCTCCACATACTCATCAACCTCTTCATCTTCCAAGATATCCTCTATTTCAGAAATAGGAGGTGACGGTTTGTCAAAAATATGAGAAGGGAAAGTACCCCCTCTGTTCGGAGTTTCACCAATTACAGCATAACTCCCTGGAGCCGAATACATCTCATCACGAAAAGCTTTAAGAACAAGGGGATTGGAACCATCCTGAATCATTGTACCTATTGTAAAATCACCATTCCCATCAGCGTTGGTAACATACATATCATTCATATAAATGGCTACATTATTCTCAGCATAACCATCTAACGATAGGTAGTTCTCATAAGTCGTCTCCGGAACATCTATAAGAATCGGTGTCAGCGGAACTCCAGCAGGAAGAACTCTCGCAATGACAAGAACATCAACAGAACTAGCCGCAAAAACAACCCCAAGCGAAACAAAAAACATTATCAAGGCACAACCGAGAGCGTAGACAAGTCTACTTCTTCTTTTTTGGTTTACCTTGCTTTTTTGTTTTCGTCCCATCTCCTTTATTAGGTACTAAGATTATTTGACGAGTATGCAGATGATAAGGAGGAGATAACTTGTTTTTCTTGGCTATAGCTTGCCACTTAGCCCCATATTTATCCGCCACAGATTGCACATCTTCACCCGATTTCACCTTATATTCCTCCCATCTTATCTTACCCTTCAATAATCTTATTATTATACAATAAATAGCTATAAACAGCAACCCAAAGGCCAAAATCCCAACAATAGAATAATATGATTTTTCTACAGTATTAACATAAGTATCAATTTTCGTCTCATCCCCCATACTAGTACTTAAACTAAGGAAAAAATCAGCACTAACCTTACCTATCAAGAATTTACTACCTTCAACATTCTGCTTAACTGTAACCACCTCCCCAGGAAGCACTTTACGATAAGGCACTTCTACAATTTGATCCCCTAAAAACATATTCGATACATTAATATTCCCTTCAAACTCATAAATAGTGTTCCCAACGTTTTCAAAATCAAAACTCACTTCAATCATCCCTTCATTTGAAATTAATTTAGGGTTATTAATTCCAAATTCGGGCTTTAAATCTCCTTTAATCTCAAAATTCAAAGTTGTGGCATATCTCATACGAATTTTTGCACCACTATCCTCCTCTTTCTCCCCTTCAAGCTCTTTTTCAACAAGTACAAACCCTCCAGCATACTGCCCAGGAGTAGCATTTTCAGGTATCTGAACCTTAAAAGGAAGCTCATACCCCTGCATTATCGAAATCTCAGGAGTCTCCGAAACCGCCCACACGCCAAAATACTTTTGAGGAGATAATTCAGAAGACATAGTCAAAAAACCATTAGAGGTCATCGAAGCATCTACAGGATGTATCAATGCTTCAACTTCTCCCGCCTCTCCTTTGGAAGCTTTTCTTTGCACATACAAAACATCCTCAATCACGTCTCCTGCCTCTACCATATACTTGAATTCACTGGGAGGAAGTTCACTATTTTTAATTGATCCAGTTGTCAAATTATAAGCCGCTCCATAAACAACCTGAGGACAAAAGATCCCAATAACAAGTCCGATCAAAAGAAGCCGATTTAAGATGGTAAACATAAAAGTGAAATCAAAAATAGCACGGAGACAAGTATACTTCCTTCCGCGCTATTTTGGAAATGAATTTTAAATCTTCAAATTACTATTTTTTCTTCTTTTTCTTGCCCTTTTTCTTTTTTCTAATACAAACATGAGCAGCTAATATCACAAGAAGCCCCGCTATAACCCCCACATAATGCCAAGGAATATACAATGGGATTTCTTGGGCATTCTCCGGTTCAACAACATTTACGTAAATACGCTGTCCCATACGAGATCTCACAATTGCCCCAGCGCCAGTTACCTCAGCAGAAGGGTTGTTCATAACCGTAATAGCTCCTGTATATTGCTCACCAATAACCACCCCTTCCTCTGGAATAAGTAAGTCAAACTTGACTAACTCCGAATCTTGAGGGGGTACAGTTACTAAAGGCTTATCCAACATTATCCACGCTCCAACAGTATCTTTTGTTTGGTCACTAGATTCAATTGAAAAAATATCAGGATTATCGACCCCTACATGTGCATCAAATACATCAATTGACAAAGTTAACTCTTCATCAGACAGATTCTTTACAAGGACTGAATCTTTAATTTTCATACCGGGAGCCAAGTCATAAGTCATATGCCACTCTCCATCAAAATTTCCAGGACGTATTGCAAAATCAGCAAACGCCGAGGGTACAGAAGTCGAAAATATTAGCGAAAACAATATTAAATAAAGAAAAATGGATCTAAACATATTTTTGATAAGTTAAAATTTATTTTTTAGATTTTTTTTTAAAAGGATATCCTAGAAAGAAAAGAACAACTAATAAAAGAAAGTTGAAACCAACAATCATACCTTGCTGTCTAACCAAGGCATTATTATTTTCAATACCTTCTTCTCCCATCACAAGTTCTCTTTCCTCAGGAATATCGGTAACTCTTAAATACACTCTAAGACCATATCGAGCCTTAACGGCAACGGTTGCACCACCTTCAGAGCGACGACTCCCAAGACTATTAGCATCACTCTCAATCATAATTCCTCCAGAATAATCTCCATACTCAGCATCCTCAGGAATACTTATCGAGAAATCAACTACCTTATTTTCGTAGGCAGTCAGTAAAACATTATCTTCTTCGACTTCAGTCCACAAACCTACATCACTCATACCAATTTCCCTGTCTTTAAAATGGAAATCTTCCGCTTGATATCCACGAGGGAAATTACGGATAGTCTCTGAAAAATAAACATCAACCCAAGCATCATCTGAAGTATAATTTTTCAAGTGAGCCCTTGCTGGCAAAACATCACCAGGCTTTCCCTCAAGTATAATCCATGCAGGAAACTCCTGATCTTCATCGAAAGTCGAAATAGCAACCGCATTAGCTTCAGAGAAGAAATTCAAAACACCCAACTTATACCAAATATTACCCAAAGAGAGAATATACCAAGTAGATAACAAAAATATTATAAGAACAGGTACATACCACTTCAGAAAGCTTTTCATAGATTTAGAATCTTTAGCCATAAAACAATAATTAAATTATAAATTTACTTTTTCTTTTTAGGAACAACTATTACCTGTCCAGGCAACAACATATAAGGAGCTTTCACTTTATTTAACTTAGCCAACAACTTCCATTTGATACCATATTTCGCAGCCAATTCATAAATCGTATCTCCTTTTTTAGCCTTATAAGAAACCATAGATGCTTTCAAAGCGTGTAAACGATGCCTCTTCCACAACAAAAAGAAAATCAACAACAATATAAACCCTGCCGCCAAAGCAATATAAAGCCATGGAAGATGAATTACTGTAATTTGCTTACGAGTACTTAAAATTTCATCGCCTCGAGGCCCAACGATATTTTTTGTATACGCCTTAATCCCAATGTCCAACTTATAAATACCATAACGAATATCTGCCCAATTTTGGAGAACTGTATTCTCACCACCTGAAGGAGGAATATTAAATTCAAATGTATCCAAAACAACGTCTTCTCCAAAAAGAACACTATTCGCAGTAACATCTATATCCCCTCCAACATAAATATTCCCATCATTTTGAAAAACATAAGTTAAGTCAACCGACCGATCTCCTAATTGATAATCAAAACTATTCATCTTAAAATCAACTATCTCCTCACCAGTAATTTTTAAATAAATCCTAGCCCCCATCCTAGATAAAATTATCGCACCAGCCCCCCCCACAAAATTTGAAGGAGCCGATGTCACTGTAATCGCTCCAAAATACATGCCAGGCGCAACATTTTCAGGAACCGTCAAAGTAAAAGGAACCTTTATGTCCTCCTTAGCCTTCATGTCCAACTCCTTATACTCTTCATCCATTTCTATCCACTTACCAACCCCTTTTTTCTCCTCCACTGAAGCGGCAAGAGAAAAAATATTTACATTCTCACCCCCAGAAAATGCATCAACAGCATCTACAGTCACACTGGCAGACTTAGGATCTAAATTTTTGACCATAGCAGCCAAATCAACTGTTTCTCCCGGATCAAGCTCCAGAACAAACCAATAATCATTTGCATCAGGATTAATACTTTCACGAGCAGGCTGAATAGCTAAACTCGCATAAGACAGTCCAGAGAACACAAAGAAAAGCGCAAGAGTCAATCCTGACAAAAGGATCTTACGCAAAATTGAAGAGAATTTCATGACTTTTACAGATTAAAAAATAATATAAGTTAAAATGAATAATTTTAAATACAACTCGAAACCGTATTTAGGCAAGCCTAAGTACAACCGCCTTATCTAGACACAACTATCCCATTGTCCAAAAGTTCATGATCAGAAATCTCAGAAAGACCTTCAAAATCAGAAGGTGTAACCCAATCCACTGACTCTTCTACAACTACACTACCATCTTCTTCTAGGATCACCTTTTCCCCAGGAGCATCCAAGATATCTGCCTTGAACATACCAGGATGTATCAAAGCCACTTCCCCTCCTTCAGCATCTTCACTAGCAGGAGTACGGAGCAAAAACAGAGCAGCTACTACTAGAATTGCAACAACAAGAATAACAAGATATTTTTTCATACTTTTTTTGTTAATTTTTAATTTTTATTTTCAGATCATAGGAATTTTAACCGATTACAACAGAACTAGCAAGACTTTTCAACCAATTTAAAGCCTTTTCGTCAACATTAAATAGGAATAACTTAATTATTATAATATAATCCATCTCCAAGCCCAACATCCACGTCATCTAAACCCCTCTCTTTATGAACCTATTTGACCATAATGGCGCAGCTCTTTATGAAGGATTTCGCGCACCCCTTGCTGGCAGAACGGCCAGATTATCTGAAGAAGAAGTCGGAGGAACTGCAGAGGCAGCCTCAATTGCAAGACCCAGGCTCGAGACAGCTCATTATCAGGAACCAGATGTTGGATTACTCAAAGGGTGGGTAAATGATCTAAGAAGGCGATATGGCGTATGGGCGCCAATGAAGGCTTTGGCAGCTACAGGATTAGCACTTAGCCTTCTTTTACAAGCAGGATGTATAACACCTCCTGACGATGATGACACTACATTAGAACCAAATGACGATGATGTCATAGATGATGATGATAGTGGCGATGACGATGATACGATCCCTGATGATGATGACAGTGGCGATGACGATGATACAACCCCAATAGACGCAGATGGAGATGGATCGCCAGAAGACGAGGATTGTGACGATGCTGACCCTGCCAACTTCCCAGGTAATACAGAGGTTTGTGATGGGCAAGATAACGACTGTGACAAAGTAATTCCAAGTGACGAAATTGACAACGATGGAGACGGCCTTTCAGAATGTGAGGGAGATTGTGACGATGAAGATTCATTCAACTTTCCAAACAACGCAGAAACTTGTGATGGACAAGATAACGACTGTAATGGGATAGCCGATCATCCAGACGGTGACGAAGTAGATACGGACGGAGATGGAGACTTAGATTGTGATGATATATGTCCGGACGACACATCAAATGATGCTGACAATGATTCATTTTGTGAAGATCAAGACTGTGATGACGAAAACGCTTTCACATATGATCTAGCACCTGAAATTTGTGATGGAGAAGATAATGACTGTGACGGGACGGTTCCAGACGATGAAATCGATGACGACGGAGATGGAGTAGTTGAATGTGACACAATTCCAGACTGTGATGATACTGACTCTGCGAACTTTCCAGGCAATCCCGAAATCTGCGATGGACAAGATAACGACTGTGACGGGCTCGCAAATGCAATCGGAGGAGAAGGAGATACAGACGGAGATGGAATTATAGACTGTGCTGATATATGCCCAGGAGATGCAGGGAATGACAATGACGGAGATGGGCAATGTGCATCTGCAGGAGATTGTGATGATATAAATCCAGACACTTTTACTGGTGCAACTGAAATTTGCGATGGAAAAGATAATGATTGTAATGGGGCCACTCCTCCAGAAGAAATAGATAATGACGGCGACAGCATGGCAGAATGTGAAGGAGATTGTGATGACACTGAAGGCGACACATATTTAGGAGCTCCCGAATTTTGCACTGGATCAGACAATAATTGTGATGGATACATTTCCACTAACAATGATGATAACGACGGCGACGGTCAAAGCGAATGTGATGGCGATTGCGACGATGCCGACAACGCGAACTTCTGGGGAAATCCCGAAGTTTGTGATGGGCAAGACAATGATTGTGATTTAGTTCTTTCTGATGATGAAATTGATGATGACGGCGATGGAGTAACTGAATGTGATTTGGACTGTGACGATACAAATCCAGACACTTTCCCAGGAGCAACTGAACTCTGCGATTACTATGACAATGATTGTGATGGCGCCCTAGATAATGACGAAATTGACAACGATGGTGACGGTCAAGACGAATGTAACGCTGACTGTGATGACGCTGATCCAAATAATTTCACTGGGAACACTGAAGTTTGTGACGGTCAAGATAACGACTGTGACGGCGGCCCTTCCCCTGAAGAAATTGATGATGACCTAGACGGCCAAACTGAATGTGATGGTGACTGTGACGATGCTGACCCCGCTAACTTCATAGGCAACCCTGAAATCTGCGATGGTCAAGACAATGATTGTGATGGAGCTTTAGATGGAAATGAAATTGACGGTGATGGTGATGGACAAACCGAATGTGATGGTGATTGTGACGATGCTGACCCTGCGAACTTCATGGGCAACCCTGAAATCTGTGATGGTCAAGACAATGATTGTGATGGAGCTTTAGATGGAGATGAAATTGACGGTGATGGTGATGGACAAACCGAATGTGATGGCGATTGTGATGATACTGACCCTGCAAACTTCATGGGTAATCCTGAAATCTGCGATGGGCAAGACAATGATTGTGATGGAGCTC
>JABINC010000024.1 GCA_018697675.1 Candidatus Peregrinibacteria bacterium | reverse complement strand
TTTTTGTGGTGGGGTTTTGTCTCCAAAAGCTATAGAAAAAATGCTCCATGACATGAAAGATTCAGGCTCTTTGATACCAGCTTCACTGTTGGCAATAAGAACAGACCTTGAGAAATTTGTGGAGTTGTATAAAGGCTTTGGGGTTGAGTGTAAAGTCAATAAGACAAAAGATGGTTCCGAAATAACTTTGGCTTGTGAGGGTTCTTTTTCTTACGAAGAGTATGAAACTGCATCTGATAAGTTTGATGGGTATCCGGGCTTTCACACAGATATTACTTTTGACAATGATGGTAAATTTATAGAACAAGGATTTTGGGAATAAGAAAGGATTTGAGATGGCTACATACAAGGGTAAAGATGGGAAAGCTTATTGTGATGGTCAGGAAGTTATTGGGTGGAGATTTACCACAGTGCCTTGGTATATGAGGATATGGAATTGGTTCAGAGAATTGGGTATAAGGCGGAATAAATGACAACTGTTAAAGCAAGTCTATTTGATAAAATCCGATTCAAGCTGTCCTGTATTTTGGATCGTTTGGCATTTATGATTTATCCTTATCAAAAGGATCGGAAAGATGTCGAAGAAACTTGTAATATTATAGATGCCTGGTATGGGGTAAAAAGTAATGACAACTAAACTAACAGATAACGAAATGCAGAGATTAATTCAGCTTGCCCGAAAAACCCAATGGGATTATAAACTCAGCCAGTATGAGAATAAGGCTTTGAAGGATATTAATAAATCAGTCAGGAAAACCCAGTCAATTATCAGTAAGAAGCTCGGTACAATAAACCCTGAATCGGTTTTCTCTGTAGAAAGGATGAATACCCTTGCCAATGAGATGGAAGCCCTTACAAAAGGAATTCAGGCTCAGATAACAAATGACATTGCCAGAACAACAGAGATTGCTGGAAAAGCATCTTATATTGAGCATAATAAAATAGCTTCTTTTAATGGCTTGATTCCTAACTTCAACCATGTGGCTCTTTCCTCTGCTCAGATGACATCCCTTGTCACAAAAACAAAGGTCGGTGGAAAGCTTCTCAATGAGTGGGTGGGCAATAATTTTTCTAAACGACTGCAAGACGATTTTAAGTCTAAAATAACCTCAGGGATGTTAATGGGTCAATCTTATTCTGATATGTTAAAGCAATTTAATTCTGGGGTATATAAACAATTTAGTGGCGATATGGAAAGCCTGACAAGAACTTATGTCCAATCTGTGAACGTTAATGCAATGCATGACGTCGCGAGAGCCAATGACGATATTATCAAGGGCAAGAAATGGAACAGTGTTGCAGAGAATAGGACTTGCATCAGGTGTTTATCCTTATCAGCAAAAGAAGAAATATATCCCATTGATGGTGGGCCAGAAATGCCATTACATATGAACTGTTATACAGGGGATTCACAAGTGTACGCCCCTGATGCAATAGCGGCCACGAGATTTAATTATGATGGCATTGTATATGACTTTGAATCACCATCCGGCGACTTGTTCTCCGTTACCCCTAATCACCCATTTCTGACAACCAGTGGTATTATCAGTGCTAATGATATTAATGATTCTATTGACATTATTTATGATGGTCGGCTGGATGGGATGTTTGTCAATAAGAATATACAAGACATGCCAACCACTTTCAAACAAATATTTAACTCTTTTTATATTTCTGGGACGCCCGGCAGCAGTGCACCCATATCCGCAAGTGACTTCCACGGCGATGCTATATTTGGGAATGGCAACGTCGATATTGTATACGCCAACGGCTTTTTGTCTGACAATATAAATTCCAGCATTTTCAAGAATGTTGGCAAGCGTCTTTTCGCCTATTCCAACATGTGTGACATTGATTTCACGAGCCTTTGCGAGAGCTTTTCTGTGTTTTTTAGTGTGGGGCTTGCCACGCAAGCGGTCACCGGTGGCCTTTCCGTGTGCGAGGCGTTCAGCAACTGTCATGCGGGCGAACCTATTAGAAGTGGCCCTGGCATAGCTCCTGACAGGCACGCCAGCTTTCCTAATTCTACGCCGGATAGTCCCCTCACTAGCATTAAGTCTTTTTCCGATTTGGTACGAAGAGAATCCACTCTTGTAAAGATTGCAAATGAGATCAATATCCAAGTCGGGGCGGAAATCTATAGTGTATCCACTATCGAAAAGTTTGTTCGCAACTTCGGATCTGGTTCTTTTCACGATGCCTTGACGGATAATAGCATCAGAAATAAGTTTGCGGCCAAAGGGGAACATCTTGCAAATTTCCTTCTCCATAAGGCCGGAACGGTAAAGACGGGCAATCTCAAGTTCTTGGGCAAGCGGCATTTTTCTGGACATGTTTATGACCTCCAATGTTTTTCTACAATGTACTACGTCGGAGGTATGTTGTCAAGTAATTGCAGATGCTTTCCTGAATATATTACAAAGACCTTCCGCGAATTAGGAGTGGATACCGATGAAATAAAGGACCAATTCAGACCATATACAATAAGAGGTGAGATTGAGCCTGTTACCGGCAAGATCCTTCCTGGTAAAATTGGAGTAGGCGGTGGAAAGTTTATTTCAACTGGAAGATTCCTGGGCACATATGAGGATTATTTTAATGGTGTTTCCACAGCAGTCAAAACCCAGATCCTTGGCCCAACCAGATATGCTCTTTGGAAATCAGGGAAAGTATCTTTATCTGAGCTTGCTTCAGCGAGTGGCGAAATAAAATTGATCAAAACTCTGACGAAAAAAGGGCGAAAATAAATATGAGGGTATTTTTATATTTGACAAGTTGCGAAAAAAGAGGCAAAATGAGAAAAAAAAGGACTTGTGATCCCCAATGACTGAAAAAAAAACAGATGAAGAGCAAGGACAGGAATTCTTTGCAAATGCAGAGAGAATAGCCGCTGAAGGAGAACGAAAAAGCTCTGTTCAGCTTGTGGCTTTCTACTACAGAGAAAGATTTTTGGCTTTAGTCACACAAGGATTCACAACGGCTCAAGCAATGGAAATCATCAAGGCAAGGGGCATAATGATGTGAGCACCACAACGATAAAAGATTATTTGCTTGGTTATTATGATGAGTTTGAGATTCCAGAGAAGCCAAGAGAAGTTGGTTATTATGAGCAGATATTGGAAGATTGGAATTCCCAATGTGATCT
>JABINC010000050.1 GCA_018697675.1 Candidatus Peregrinibacteria bacterium | reverse complement strand
TCGCCTACACATTCCCTCCTTTCTGGGTTATGGTTGGATTTTCACCAACTAGTTAATGACCATGCCGGTCGCACCGCCAAACTCGCTCGTGCCTCGCTCAAACAGGCTCATTTTCGCTACGCTAAACTAAGAAAATCTAATAAATCCTTATAAGCTCGATCCAGGTTTCATCATTCAGCTTTCTGCAAAAACCTAACCGGACATTGCTGAAAATAAATAGAATATCAGAAATATCTGTAAATCCGATCAATAAAAATATATTGGACGAGGATGCAGCTCATTATTTGCGACCTGTAACTCGCATCCCTAGTGACTCAATTAAAAAGAATTAGAATTTTGAAAAAAATAGGCAACAGTAGCCTTCTCATATTATGCTAGATATTCCCTTTTTCGATGTCAAACCTTATTTGGATTTTAATCAATGGAAGAATACCTGTTGGACATGGCATGGAACTGAAGGTTTTCTGGGAATCATTACGATTCAAGGGCAGTGTTTTAAGTATTTTGTTCAATTCACAAAAAACACAAACGTCTTAAACCCGATGGATGACTGGTGCGGATCAGTACCTGTGATAGGAAATTTCAGAAACAGGTACTACCATTTGAGAAGAGAAAGAAATAACAGGTATGGATCCCGCCCAATCTAATAGTTGAGCAGCCTTTTGAAAATCTCAGTTATCAGTCTGATGGAACAAGTTCTAAGTGACTCCTAACACAAGGAAATTAGTCACAAATTGTGGTTATGATCGAGCTTCTATACACGCAGAAAACTCAAAAAAATTGCTATGTTTCAAAGCTATCCAACTCAAATTCTTTGCCACATTCAGGACATTCATATACAGCCCCAATATTGTCCCATTGAGCGAGTTTTTCTGCTCCCCCGAATAAAGCAACACCAAGCCGTCGCTCATTGTCTGCAATCTGGTCTAAGTCCACCGTTTCACCACATTCAGGGCAGTATACCCATACATGAACTTCAACTGTTCCGGTCACTTTTTCCATTCGCTTATTCTCTCCAGTTATTCGACTCCAAACCGAGCGTCAAACTCATTTAGAACTGAATGGTTAACTGCTTTAATGTATTTCTGGGCATAGTTTTCATGGTTGTCCTTTGGCACTTCCAATCCCATATCTTCAGCTTTTTCTAGTGCTTTCCGAAAGCCGGTTAAAATATTTTTCTTTTGCCAGAATCCGATATATCGATAGACATATTTTTTGCCTGTCCAACGTGCAACAGACCAGAAATAGCCTTTGCCGCTATGCCTTGTTCGGTGGAACCCTTCGCGTCATCGGAGTACGGATATCATATTTTCAAAAAAGTTCAATTTTCCAAATTCTTCAAATACTCATATTGTTTTTTCCAGCCATTAGGTGGTTTTTTGCAAATATTATTAACTCGAACAAACGCGCAGATGTTGCTCAAACTATTGTTATTGCAGTCGTATGTATTATTATGTCTACAGCCGTATGTCTGTTCAATTGTATCTTCAGACAATAGCGCCGAATCCTTGTCGATGATAAGAGATTTTTTTACTGCAAAGTTAATTAAAATCTTAGATAATTCACACCAGCATACCGCTTCTCCAACTCAACTTTTTAAGTGTCGACATCAGCAGCCAGTCTTCTTTCGACCAAATTCAAGGCTTGCTTTCTAATGTTGGGCTGTTGGGCTAGCAGTTTTTGGAGAGCATTTTCTTGCTTTTCTTCACCTTTTGCCACGTATAATCTCATACAAAGACGGTAGATAGACTGAAGTCGTTTTTCCAATAACGTGGAAGAGAATCCCTTTTTAATGATATCCTGTTTGAGAAACCTTACTTCAGCCAAAGAGAGCGATTGAATGACTTTTTTAATATTCTGAACAAATTGTTTTGATACACTTGCTGTCAAGTATAAATCTGACATATTCAAGACCTCTTCCAATTTCTTGATTTGAGCCATTACCCGTTTATCTGACTCTTTTATTATCAACCCGATTTCCTGGGTCAATGCGGGAAGGATGTCTAGATGAGGAAATTTAGTTATACTTGAACTGCTGAAGTTTTTTGGCCTGTCCTGTTGTTTATTAAAGAATTTGCTGGCGGTTTCCGGTTCAAAAAACAGCCAGAATTTGCCTTCCTTACTCACCAGCCCGACTATGGCTTCTTCAACAAATAAAAATATTTCCCTGCTCTGAAGAAAATATTGTTCGAATTTCTCCCAGGCTTGTTCAAAAACGTGAGGCATTAGTACATCGCTACTGGTACGTTCATCCACAATAAACCACCATGGACTCTTGGTCATATCAACCTTGCGTGTCTTTCCTTCACCCGTCACACTTCTATACTCAGATGCTATTTGAGCAGTTTTGCTGATAATTGCACGATTAAAAATCTCACTTTGAGTTTCCAAACTCGCTTGGCGCGTAAGTTCTGTCTTCATATTTTTTACAGTGGTATGGGCAAAATACTTTATTCAGCATAATCCTCTGGTCTTTCAACAATACAAAGTATAAAAAAAATTATTACATCCATACAATATTGCCCCTGGTGGATCTTCGGGGCGGTTTTGAAACGGGTTTTTTAGACGTTGATTCTTTATTGGCTGTCTTCTACCAGTTTATGAATTTATCTTGACTGAGGTACTCTTTAAAATGCCAGGTAAAGGGAGTATTATCGCCCACGTTTGCAATCGTTCTCACCTTCGAACAAGGTTTACACTCTATCAATTAATCGTGCGCTCACATCAGATCTAAGCTATCCCACGCATCAAACAGCTTCTTTTTCCATATAATTCCAAACCGCTCTACAAGCAAGAGTATCAGCTAAAGCTCTATGTGCGTTGCCTTCCCATTTATAGCCAACATGACTTGCCGCTGTGGATAAGGGTTTCCATTTGAAATTTCCGTGATGCTGGTTCCATTCTCCGTAAACAGACGCAAAACGCAGCATACAACAATGTTTTTCTTTAATTGAATTGACAACACTCCGCGACAAAAATCTGATATCAAAATTGAGATTATATACAATCAGCTTTTTACCTTTCAGAATCTTGATTAGTTGGGGTTCTAGGTCCTCAATAGTTGGCGAACCCTTTACCATTTTGTTATCTATTCCATGAATTCTGATCACCTCATTTGGAATTTCTCTTTTTGGATCAACTAATGTATTCAGCAGCACTTCCCCGTTACCATCGACAATCGCAATTTCAACAATCTTATCCCTCGGTGGATATAAACCTGTTGTTTCTGTATCGAGAAAAACAATATTGGAACTCATAGTCTTCAGAGTGGTATAAACAATTAGTCTTGGTTCATCTCTCTTCGAAAAACCTTTGATGTATGAAATGTCACAACTGTCCGCTCTGATATTTCATACTCGATTTTTGTTTTGGGATTTCTGCCTCTCCGTGCTCTCTTGTGTTTTACTTTAAATTCACCAAATCCAGAGATCATCACTCCATCGCCAGATGCGAGAGTATCTTTGATATTTCGTAGAACAGATTCCACGAGATGTCCTGCTGTATTTCGATCAAGAGCTATTTTAGACATCACATCACGAATGATATCTTCTTTAATTCTAGTCATGTTTGATTCTCCAAGCCCATGTGAGTTTTTTTTAATTGATCGTCTTGCTTGATCTCGGTAACTTACTCCTGTAACCGGGCACCTGATATCCAATTTTCAGTATTTATAAAATTATCGACAATGTCGCTGACTAAAAGACTACCGGTCTTTCAGCTTATTGAACACACTAAAGAGAACTATGAAACAGCCAATAAAATCTGTCCAAAGAGTAATGGATCATGGAGGACCTCTGTTTTACTGGGATGAAAAGGAAGCAGGATGCCGTTATCGCAAAGGTTATTTACTAGATGTCATGTTCTGTGAAAATCCCGAATGTCCTTATGCGCATTTCACAGCATTCAGCATCGATGAACGCTACCGGGATTTTCGATTCGACAAACAAAGGAGCCTGACCTACAAGGTAACCGACACTGAAGAGGAAGAACCCCCGGAAAAAATATCGGTGTCCGGTAATATCGACCTGAAGAACAGGACAGTAGTTCAAAACGAAGGTGAGGAACAAAACACTCAAACTGTCGCATTGTTGGTGAAAATTACCAAACAGGCGCATGATGATCTTTTCATAGAACTCCTCAAACAACGGTCGAACCAAATCAAGGGAATTCACAAAGATACCTGGAAAAAGGCAGATTGGTCCTGGTGGGAGCCTGGCGACCTAGTACCCTGGATCGAGTTTTCTCCCGACAGTATAGATTTTGTTTTGACCGACGGTAATAACGCCAATACGGTAGACGATTATTATTGTATCAACCCTGGTTGCACATGCAGGGAAGTCACCTTCTCCTTCAATGACCACAAAAACGAATCGACGATGGGCAACGTGAGCGTCGATTCATCCAAATGGCAGATTACCGGAATTGAGACAGAAACAAAGGATGATGCACATCTAAAACGCTCCTGGCACAATCTCAATAATCTATACCCGAACTTGAAAACCATAATCAGGAAACGGCAGCGAGATATCCAAAAAGCGGGTGCCGATATTGGGCGATTGAGCGGCAACATACCGGATACTCAAGAACAACAGAGTACTGGCACAATTGGACGGAACGATCCTTGCCCCTGCGGCTCTGGTAAGAAGTATAAAAAATGTTGTCTGAAAAGCCGCACCTAAAGCAATCCAATTTCCCTTTTCTGAGTATTCAAGTAGCAGAAAATATTATTGCTGTGGAATCGACTTTCCAACAATTCGCTCTGTATATTTCATTATTAGTAAAATTCAAATCCGGATTGATCCTGCATTCTGCAATAGTATTTCTCAGACCGAATCAGCCCTCAAAAAAAGTATTTATTGATTAAGGATGAGAGAAATTGAGAAAGGGGATTTTTCCCAAGAAAATTTCTCTAATGGAATAAATCTTTTATAAACCAACATTCTAAAGCAGTTAAAACAATAGATTCTTATGCTATCGGGTGCATTTCTGGAAAGATGATCTTTTTGGGTTTATTATAATGACTGGCGTCCACATGAATTTCTGTGTAGTGCCACTCTTGCTACAGTTTTCCGAGATAATGCGGTTCCTTTTGTACTGAAGAACGCGACGGGTGTTCCTTTTCCATTCAAATTTGATTTCGAATCTCCCAAATGGTTTTTCAATCGTCTTGTTCTCCGTGATTTTCAACTTTTGTAATAGCGATTATTCGGGCTTTTCAGTGGTCCCATTGTCGCGTGACAGTGACAACCGTTACTATCTCTTGTGACAGGCGACCCAGTGGTTATTCCCGAGATCCCTGTAAATCGGCTCTTCGA
>JABINC010000073.1 GCA_018697675.1 Candidatus Peregrinibacteria bacterium | reverse complement strand
TTTCATAAACAGGCGGCTGTTTTTCTTCGGAAATAAGGCCAGCCTCGAGTAAATAAGCCCCAATTAATGGGAATAATTCCTTATATATTGACCCATTATGTTTTTCATACCAAGCTAGAAGCTTATTATTCACTTCAGACGGTTCTCCGCTAATCATATCGCTCATTGCATCTGCAGATTCGAGTAGGCCGGCACTCTTAGGAAGAGAGCCAGTTCGTCCCATATCGGTTTCAGCAGCAGCAACATTAGCAGCAAGATATGTCTTGATCGCTTCAAGTGAACCCTCGATTGGTGTGTCTGGCGTTTTAGGCATCTTAATGAAATTTATAAAATAATAAAACAAACGCATGATACGTCACCATGGAGAAGAACGCAAAAAGCTTATTATTCTTGATCAGTCACTCGGAAGATTTCTTCGAGAGTTGTGATGCCGTTTAGTACTTTTATAACTCCATCTTCTTGCATGGTGATCATGCCATTTGCGAGGGCTTTTTCGAGGATGTCGTTTTCAGAAGTTTTGGCAAGAATCATGTCATGAATTTCATCATCGATGACCAAGACTTCTGCGATCTGAGTTTGCCCATGGTAGCCATCACTACTGCATTTTTTGCAGCCTGCCGGTGCATATAATTTGCTCGGCACAGAAAGATTCAGCGAAGAGTTTTTAGCGTTCAATTCTGCAATTTTTTTTGTGAGAAATTCTTGTTCTTTTTCTTCGAGTGGGATTTCTTTTTTACATTCACAGAGCACGCGGACCAGACGCTGTGCAACGATTGCTTTCAAAGTTGGTGCGAGCATGAATTCCTGGACACCCATATTCAGAAGTCTAGGGATGCTCTGAACGGCGCTGTTGGTATGTAGGGTCGAGAGTACCAGGTGACCGGTCAAAGCGGCCTGACAAGTCGTACTTGCTGTATCGATGTCGCGGATCTCACCTATCATCACAATGTTTGGATCTTGCCGCAAAATTGCCTTCAGACCGGATGCGAAAGTGTAACCGCGTTTCTCATTTATTTGGCTTTGTGAGATTCCAGGCAGGTGATATTCAATAGGATTTTCCAATGTAATGATCTTAACTTCAGGTTTATTCAACCGATCGAGCATCGCATACAGAGTTGTCGTTTTACCAGAACCGGTTGGCCCCGTGACAAGCACAAGTCCAACAGAGAGGTTGCAGGCTTTCTCCAAAATTTCATAATTATATTTACTAAACCCAAGCTGTTCCAAAGTCAAAAACCCCTTTCTAGCATCTAGCAGACGCATCACGACCGTCTCTCCAAATTCAGTTGGAATCAGTGCAACACGAACATCCACTTTCTCCTGATTTATGACAAAATAAAATCGGCCATCCTGAGGCTCATTTGCAATATTGAGCTTCATTTTCGCTTTGTATTTCAACTGATTCAGCATATTCGCGTATGTCTTCAAATCAAGGCGCATTATATCCTGCATAATTCCATCAATTCTAAATCGAAGCTGACAATAAGTTTCCTCTGGTTGAAAATGCATATCCGAAGCATTCGTCTTGATAGCCCCAACGCAGAGCAAATTCACAGCTTCTTCGGCTGGCATTTCAGCGAGATGCTTCTCCGACTCTGCCAAATTTTCAATTTCTTTGGTGTAGGCCTCGAGTGCCGCCTCATCGACATCGGTGTTTTTCACTTCCACACTTTTCTTAGCTCCTTTCGATTCATAGCGGTTCAATATCTGCCGAATCCCAGTATCAGACGCAAGATTTACATTCAATTTCATCCCCTTATCTCGCATTCCCTGCAGGATGCTTTTCACTTCAGGACTTTCAGAGTTTGCAATAGCAACTTGTATATTTTTACCCATTTTGAAAAATGGCAACACAAGATGATTGAACATAACTTCATCATCGAGAATGTTAAACATATCAGGATTGATCGGTGTTTCAGTGATATTGACGTAAGGAATTCCAAAGATTTTCGCATTCTCCGAAACAGCTTTTTCTTTTAGCTCAAGATTGATTTTATCAATCGCCTTATTCATGGTTTTCGCCTCAGTTTGGCCCACTCTAACATGTGGCGCAGACTGACTCGCAGGAGTATCCTCTATTAATTTTTCCTCGGCATCATGCATTGCTTCCACGACTTCATCCACGACTGGATCAGCCGCAGCTCCATCGTTTTGCACAGCCCCATTGCCTCCATTTTGTTGAAAATCTTGTTCAGTCATATCTTCAAGATACAATTATCCATTAAAATCTATTTATTCTAGCATAAAAGCGTAACGAAGTGAAGCTTCTAAAGGGGAGGTGATGATAATGGATATGGCTAGAGCTAAAGGATTATGTCGAATGAAGTTTTTCTACTTCACAAGCTTCATGATCTCAGAAACTTCGGTTGCTTGTTCTTCTGTTAAGCCAACAGAGACAAAATCTTCAGTTCCGAGTCCTTTGAGCTGTCCAGCTTGAGTAAGATTTGCCTCGATAAGGGCATTTCTAGCACCTTCTGAAACAGGTAAGTCTTTTACTTCTTCGACGACCAATTTAGCATTGACGGCCTCCGCTCCAGTGAGGTCAGAAAGGTCGAGGATATCGAGTTCTAATTTCACAAGTTTTGAAGCCAGTCGTACGTTTTGACCGCTTCGCCCAATAGCAAGTGGACGTTGGTCTGTGTGCACGTAGATTTTTGCTCGCCCGGCATCTTTATCAAGATTGATAACAGCAATTGTTGCTGGAGATAATGCGGCTTTGATAAATTCTTCAAGATCTTCTTTCCATTCAATTATATCTATGCGCTCGCCATTTAGCTCATCCATAATAGACTGAATACGCGCTCCTTTTTGCCCTACACAGGCTCC
Organism: Candidatus Peregrinibacteria bacterium; assembly: GCA_018697675.1. Taxonomy (GTDB): domain Bacteria; phylum Patescibacteriota; class Gracilibacteria; order UBA1369; family JABINC01; genus JABINC01. The sequence continues at coordinate 22,786 of JABINC010000073.1, read as the reverse complement.
AATTGGATCGATTTTCTCGTCTTCTGTGTGTACTGCTACCTTAGAACGAACACCAGCTTCTCGAGACACTGCTTTAATTTTAACCACTCCCTCAGCAATCTCAGGGATTTCAAGTTCTAGAAGTTTCTGGACTAATCCAGGATGCGAACGAGAGATCAAAAGTTGAGGTCCCTTGGTGGTTTTGATTACCTTGTCTAGAAAGACTTTTGTCCTTTGTCCTGCAAAATATCGCTCTCCAGGAATCTGATCTTGAGGTTTCAAAAGAGTGGTGATTTTTTCTAGGCTGATATAAACATTTTTCCCATCTACTCGATGTACAGACGCTGAAATCAGCTCATTCTCACGATCTTTAAATATATCATACATTAGGTCTCTTTCAGCTTCTTGAAGTCGTTGAGTGATGACCTGTTTTGCTGATTGTGCAGCGATTCTACCGTATTCTATTGGGGTGACATCGATTTGCACCTGATCTCCAACTTTTGCAGTTTTCTTGTATTTTTTTGCGTCTTTTGGAGTTATCTCGGCGTCTTCATTTTCGACTTTTTCCACAACATCTTTCACTAAGTATACAGTTGCATTCTCAACTGAATCATTGATTTCCACTTCGATATTCTGCTCTTTGTTACCATAGTCTTTTCGGTACGCAGCGCGCAGCGCTGCTTTGATAGCTTCCATTACAACTTCCTCAGGAAGCCCTTTCTCGTCGCAAAGCTGTTTAACAGCCGCTTGAAACGTTGATTGCATAGTAAAGTAATTTAAAAATTAATTAATTTTGATTTTAAGGAAAAACCCAGAATGAATAATCATCCTGGAATTACACTGAGATCCTACCAGGTTCACGGGGTTTTGGCAAGTATTTATTTTACATCAGCCTCTTGTCTTTTTCTATCCATTTTGATGATCATTAATCTCAAATACGACTAAATTATCATTTTCATTGAACATGCCGTAAGCTCTATATTGCTTGTTAATTCTGAAATACCAAATCCCACTTCCTTTGGGGCGCCTTTCTTTAAAGCATACTGTCAAAAAATGCTCCTCAAGTAAATAACGTTTGGCCTTTTTGTACTGCTTAAGTAAACCCCTGGATTTTAAAAATCTCTCTACTTCCTTGGTTTCAAGAATTCGTTTTACTTTCATCATAAGTTTACAAGTTCAGATTCATTTAGTCCCGCAGCCTTTTTCGCTTTATTTTTCATGTTTGCACTGACATTTTTTTCATCTAATTCAATCAAGTCAGTTTCGTAAAACATATCTTCATATTGCTGAATATCAATAAGGACAGCCACTGGCTTATTGTTGATGAAAATATATTTTGGATTCCTCTGAAGGCCATCTAAGCAGTCTTTGGTATTAGTACGTAAATCCGTGACGGACACACATCTGTCTTTTATCATGTTAAATTTAATAAGGAATTTATGTATAAATTATACCTTAAATTCGTATCGATTGCAATTGGTTCTAACTCTATGAATATAAAATTTTTCTTTGTGTATCGATTTTGAAGCCTTTGGATTTGAGGAAATAAGCGGTTTTAGTCCTCCTCTTAGAGGGTTCGAGTCTTTGTAAGGTCCTTTCTTTTCGTCGTAGAAATTCCTGTGCAGCTTCTATTTCATCTACAGGATTCTCAAAGAAATATTTATCAATGATTTCTTCTTTTACCCCTTTTCTCTTCAGTTCCATGCGGAGCAAGAATTCACCTCGTGGGCTTAGGTTAAGCCGTGTTCGGACATATTTGCCAACATACTTTTCATCATCCAGATATCCTAATCTTATAAACTCGCCAATTGTGTCTCGAACCACTTCTTTGCCAAATTCTTTGTTCCATAATTTCTTGCGAATTTCATGGATGGTATACTCTTTACGAGTAAGGAGCCGGCAGACGTATATATACGCCTGCTCAGCTTCAGTTAATGTACTTTTCTTTTTAGTTTCAGCCATGTTATTTATGCGGCTTTAACGACTTCGCCAGTTTCTAAATTAATAACTTCTTTCTCAGGAGTAGCCTCATTTGCAGGAGGAGCATCTTCGGCTTCTCCAAGTGCTTTTTTGCGTACTTCCTCCTCAATCTTACTGGCCATCTTAGGGTTTTCGATAAGGAATAATTTCGCATTTTCGCGACCCTGTCCAAGTCGAGTATCACCGTATGAATAGAAGGCCCCGGCCTTCCCAATAACTTCATGTTTAACACCTAGATCAATGATATCCCCTTCACGAGAAATCCCTTTTCCAAAAGTGACATCAAACTCAGCAATCTTAAATGGCGGAGCTATCTTGTTTTTAACAACTTTCACACGAGTACGTTTACCAGAAACTTCTTTTTCTCCTGAGGTAGTATTTGAAATTTGCCCGATAGAACGAATATCGATTCGAAGAGAAGAGTAGAATTTAAGAGCATTCCCCCCAGTTGTAGTCTCAGGATTCCCAAACATCACTCCAATCTTCATTCGAAGCTGATTGATAAATATAACAGTTACATTTGATCTACTGATCGCAGCGGTCAATTTTCTAAGTGCCTGGCTCATAAGACGAGCCTGAAGCCCCATATGAGAATCTCCCATTTCACCCTCAATTTCTGCCCTAGGGGTCAGAGCGGCTACAGAATCCACTACAACTATATCAACCGCATTTGAGCGAACAAGGGTCTCTGTGATCTCCAGGGCCTGTTCACCATTATCAGGTTGAGAAACAAGCAATTGGTCCACATCTACGCCAATTTTCTTCGCATATACGGGGTCTAGCGCATGCTCTGCATCGATAAATGCAGCAGTTCCTCCAGCCTTCTGAGCCTCAGCAATAATATGCAGAGTAAGCGTGGTTTTCCCCGAGCTCTCCGGCCCAAATATCTCCACAATTCGTCCTTTTGGAATACCTCCACCAAGAGCAAGATCTATAGAAAGGCATCCCGTAGAAGTAGTCTCCACAGGTACGCGGCCTTTTTCATCCATTTTCATAATGGATCCTTTACCGAAATTTTTCTCAATTTGTGCCATAGCAAGATCCAGCGCTTTTGCTTTTTCACTTACTACTTTATCATCTGTTGCAGACGACTTGTCTTTTACTTTAGCCATATTTATAAGGTTAAATTATTATTATCGTTCTCTTTAGAAAGTAAATTATCCTGTAAATTCTTCTAAGGTGAGCGTGACCTCACGGTAGGTGAGTAATCTCTCACTGTCAATGCTAAGCCCACAACTAGACTTGCATCCAGCCCAAAATTAAAGCCCGACAACTTTTCAGCTACCACATCTTGTACTCCAAAAACTCACTCACCACGAAAATAATAACATTACTAATCATCTAGATCTGCGTTGTAACCATAAGTCGAAGAACTCTCTTCAGGTCCACTATCCCCGAAAGGAAGAGATCTAACGACACCATCTTTGATGTTCTCCGCAAACATCAAAACACTAGTAACTCCACTAAGAACCGCACCTCCAACTTTCCAATCACGCGCCCGTCCATCATGCACAACTTTTTCTACAAACGTCCCAGTTTCAAAAATACCTCCAAGGACTGCGCCACCAACCTTCCAGTCACGCGCCTGTCCATCATACACAACGTTTCTAACGGCTCCCCTAACTGCCTTTAAAGCATCTCCAGCTGTTTCTCCAGCTTCCTCTAAAGCATCCTTGGCAACCCCTTCCAATACTGTACTAGCTGATATCGCAGCCTTAAGCCCACTTTCCAATCCAGGTACAGTATCAATAACTTTTTTTCTTAAACCTTTCATAATTTTAAAATTAAAAATATTAATCTAATAAAACATCGATACTCTCATCGAAGTTTGCTTTCCACGCTGAGAGTCTGTTGCGTACCTTCATCTCTGTTAGTCCAATTTTTAGAACCCCCATGTTGATTCCTGCAAAAGCAAGAACACCTCCAGCGAGCACGACAGAGAGCGGAACACCGATCATAAGTTCTCCGGGTAAAGTCTTAGGAAATTCAGCAATTGCTCGACCTGTACGTTTCAAAACACTCATAAAACAAGTTTAAATAACAGGTGAGAATTCTACCTATTATTTGCGGGATGTCAAATTATTTAGCAGTGCGAGCTGCTCTTTCTTTACGTCGGGCATCGCGGCGTTTCATCTCTTCTTCTTCCATGATCATGCGTTTCTTGTAATCTTCTTCTGTAAGCATCGGTTCATCGTCTTTTAGATGAAAGAACTTGTGGATGCTTGCCTCGGTCCCAAATGCGACCTGTTTTGCCTCGCAAAAATTACACTTGAAAACATACTTCTTTGGGTGTTTGGTTACCGCAGTTAGCCCTCGACACTCCTTACAATAAAACTGGATACAGCTGTCTTTTTTTGAGCTGCGTTCGCGGAGCTCTTTCAGATGCTGCCGTTCCTCAACAACCACCGAACTCCCTTCGTCTCGGTCCATATTTGTTGGATCTGGTTTTTTATCTTTCTTGGTCATGGTTTGTTTAAGCTTAAAGGTCCATTCTTAGAGTTTCTGCCTTTTCCTCAGCTGCCGCCTCGGCAGTCTGTTTTTCTCGATATTCTCTTTCCGCAAGAGGCACTTCTGCCAGCTCATCTCTCGCAATATCCTTGTGCATACGGTCAATATTTCGTTCTACTTCCTCGAAAACATTTAGTTCACGTTCAGCAGGTTCATGATTTTTCATGTACTCTCCGAGCCCCATCATCACAGATCCGATTAGGCAAAGAAACAACCCAAAAGCAGTCTCTTTCAAAGTAATATTTACCCCAAATTTAGGATCAAAATAAATCGATGCAGCAATCACAAAAAGAATTATATTTTCAGCAGCTACATAAAACGCCAGATTTTTAAATTTCTTCAAAAATCGCATTTCTTTACCCATCATCTGTCCAATTATTTTCGCAAAAACGGCAGAGCTCCCAATCAAAATTATCAGTCCAATTATAGAAAGAGGCCCAGTTATTCCAAGGTAAGTAGCGCCCTTCCCCCAAGCGTCCATATCATGATACCAAGGTAAAAATAATGACACGATGGTCAGAAACGATCCAATGATCATCACCTTATTCGCTTGAGATAGCCCCGCGAAAAGTGATTTAGCTTTTCGTATCTTTTTCATAAATAAAATATGTTAGAAAACCTACGCTCGAAAGATATCATGTTGTGAAATATAGGTAAAGAGAACTGAGAAAAGATTATAGCATTCGTTTTCTTCCCCCTCCGCCTCTGTAGCCTGACCCAGAGTTATTGCCACCACCTGATCCACTTCCACGCGGACTTTATCTCCTCTGTCTTCCCCTAGGCGCTTCACCCACAGGTTTTTCAACAGGTTTACTTTTTAATTCAACAACTTTCCCCCATGGTCCTCCTGGTGCTCGAACCCCGTGCCTTACTATAAATTCTGGCTCTCTCAAGCGACTACTGAATTCCCAGTCAGGTTTTGCTGGTACTGCGTCAAATCTTGATAATCTATGTTCTGCGCCCGGCACACGAACTCCAGGTTTGGCAACCACTTCTACGCGAAAACCAGTTTCATCATAACCTTCTGCCTCTGTACCATTTGGGCATACGCTAGCAGAAACATTATAAGTATCATCTGCACTGTGTGCAGGGAATAACCATCTTTGAGGTTCTTGCCCTCTAGGGCGTTCACAAACTTTAGGTGCTGGAAGATCCGGTTCGCCATCTTTCCCATATCCTCCTGCTTTTATCCAATCTCTATATGTAAGATAAGGAAGCCATTTATCACATTCTCCAAGAAACTTTCTACGTTCTAATATAGATGCAGATTCCCCTTCTTTAGCTAATCCAACATCTTCTAGAAGAGCAGTCATCATAAGTCGAAGGTCATCCATGAAATCTTGTATTAACCCAAGGCCAGTTTCAATATTTCGCGAAGAATTGCTTTTTAAGCACGTCAATATTCTGTCTATAGGCCCTGCTCTCATTCGAAACTCCTGACTTCTCGGAACGTAAATATTGTCTGAAGTTGCTTTCATAGCCCTTGAATAATCAGGAGTTGCTTCGTCTAATGTTTGAATTGGAATTATTTTAGAGCCACGTTCTGATCCTAAACATTTACATACAGCATCTCTTACTTCTGAAGCCCCTCTTTCTAGCTTTTTTAAGGCCTCAAAAGTTTCTTCAAAAAGTCTTTCGCTAATTCTTGCCCCTCTGACAGGGTTACAGATAGTAGTGAATTTTACAGCCAAACTGCTTCCAGTACTTCCATTAAATCCATTTCCTCGTCCGAGTTCCTCTTGTTCTTCAAGTACTCTTTGTAACTCAGCTTTTGCCTCTTCGGGAATTGGTTTTGAAGGGAAAAGAGCTGTTATATCATCTCTTGGACCTCCGCCAACATCTACGGGGTTATATTCAGTTAATGCCATAATAAATAAATTAAAAAATAAAAATTGTAATTATAATTCTCGTCCAGGAACTACGTAATTGTAGTTAAATCCAGTGTCAGTAGCAGTGCCACGGAGTACGGAACTTCCTTTATTTTCAGGAATTGTACACAGCATACCATCATCTACTCTTGCTCCAAGATCAGATATAAGAGCTTCCCGTAATCGTAATATGCCATCCTCTAATTTTAGTAGTTTTCTCACATTCACTTTTACGGTTGTTTCCCCTACTTCAGGTTCAGTAGTAATCCAACCTAAACGTCGTAATAGCTCTCTACAATTATCTATGCTAAGAGTTGCACCCTCTGACATCATTCCACATAATTGTGAGGCATTAGGTAAAGAGATTTCTCCTTCTCCATGTGAACCTACCAAGGAGGGTAGAGTTGGCGCTTCCCTTGGGATACTGGCAGCTCCAAAATCTTCATACAATGTGTGCCATAGAGAGGTTGTTGTATCGAATAATTCATCCAGCCCTTCAATAGCTTCAAAAACTTCTTCTCTAGAGACTTGTTGACCACTTTCAATCATGCATAAGACATCATCAAATACTTCTCCAGAAGATACCAAATCTATGCCAGTTTCACTCTGTTCCCTCATCAGTGCATCAATCTTGAGAAAGCTCACTACAGGATCTCTTTTACGATCAGATGATCCTAATGCATGACCTACCATAATAAATAAATTAAAAATTAAAAAATTCAAGGGGTAACTTTACTACAGGAATTCGATAAGTCAAAGTCGAAATTTTGTACATGCATGGAAGCATGTAAATGGCGCCATTTAAAATACAACCTCTGCCCGGGCAGAGATTTGGCCTTGATTTTTGGCTCAAGAAAGCCATTTTAGCATTTTTTCTTCGGCGCTTTCTCTAGGTTTTTTTATTTGGTGTATTTTAAAAATTCTAATTTTCTAAAAACTCGTGATATACTCCGCGCATTGGGGAAGTGTATTCATATGGAATATTTGAAGCCTCACATTATGGTGAAATGAAAAACATTATGAAAATTGCAATTGATATCAAGTCGGCGCTTGGGGAGAAGACTGGGAAAGGGGTTTATGCTTGGAATATTGTGAAGGAGATGGTGGAGAGCGGGGATGGTTCAAATGATAAGAGTAAGAAGCATGAGTTTTTGTTGTATTCTCCGGATGTGGAGGATCCGTTTTTGGATGAATTGGGGAAGAGGAAAAATGTGGAAATTGTGAAGATTTCTGAAGGGGGTTTGAAGTGGCATTTTCGGGTTTTTGAGGAGGTGGCCTCGAAGTATAAAAATGGGAAATTAGATGCTTATTTTTCGCCGAGTAGTTTCATAGTGGCGGCGATGTTTTATGCTGTTAAGATGATTGGGGGCGGTCCAAAAGTTTTTATAACTATTCATGATTTAGTGGCGTTTTTGTACTCTGCGACTCATAATAAACGTTCTGTATTTATCGAAAAAATGACTTTAAAATGGGCGCTCAAAGCGGCGAATGGAGTTTTTGCGGTGTCCGAAAATACGGCAAATGATGTTGCTCTGAAATTTGGAATTCCTCGTGAAAAAATAGTAATTACTCACAATGCAGTGGGGGAGGTTTTTTTGGAAAATGGAGCTTCGAAAAAAATTGGGTCTGGGACGGATGTTAAGAAAAAATACAATCTTCCAAAGAAATATATTTTAAGTCTTGGGACTCTTGTGCCGAGGAAAAATTTACCGTTTACATTGAGGGTTTTTGAGGAGTTGTGTAAGGGGAAGAATGGTTCTGAGAAAGGGGATTTATTCGAACATGAACTTGTAATTGTAGGAGGAAAGGGCTGGGGCGGAACATCAGATGAAGTGCTAAAAATAGCTTCGGAAAATGAAAAAGTGCATCATTTGGGTTACGTGCCACATGAGGATCTCCCTGCAATTTATGCGGGAGCGGATTTGTTTCTCTATCCGTCACTTTATGAAGGGTTTGGCATTCCTCCGCTGGAGGCAATGGCCTGTGGTACGCCGGTGATTGTCAGCAATATGTCGAGCCTTCCGGAAGTTGTGGGCTCTGCGGCAATTCAGATCGATCCCACAAACGAACAGGAAATGCAGGATGCTATTCTTGGGCTTCTGAAAGACGAAAAGAAACGCCAGAGCCTTATAAAACTGGGGCATGAGCGCGTCAAAAACTTCAGTTGGGAGAAGAGCGCAAAGACAATTCTTGATACGATGGCGTCATAAATTTTTGTAGATCTTGTCTCGGTAATTGACTTCAACTAATACGCCGACCCCATTTGCCAAGTCTTTATAGAAGAGCACTCGAATCTTTTTATGCCTGGCTCGATAAAATCCCTTATGACCTTTTAAGGGTTTAATATCCATGCCATCCAGATCAAGAGCTATGATTCTTTTAAGAATGGCATGTTTTAAGAACTGCCTGTTTTTTCGCGAGAGTTTCAGAAGGAATTTTTCAGTCTTCTCCATCTATTTCATTGATTGCATTTATAAGTATTTGTGGATCTATGCCCTTTGGAAAATGCAATCCGCAGCCACCTTCGTCCTCGTAGTAAACAACATCTTCATCCTGGATCATTGGTTGAATTAGAAGTCCATTTTCAGTTTCTTTTGCAACAAAATGTTTGGTGTTGAACTTCTTTCTCCAAGATTTGGGAAGCGTTATTTGGCCTGTGTTGAACATTTTTAAGGTGTGAACGTTCATGATTGATAATTAGATGTTTTTAATGAATTTAGTAAATTTAACTAATTTCACTAAAATTGTAACATCTTTCACTCCAAAGAACAATAGAGCACTTCTTACCCTAGCAGACAAAATTAAAAAAACTTTAAAAAAGGGTGGGTGATTTTTTGAGATTATCTGGCATAATCACTCACTCCCGCTAGCTTCTAGAATTCGTTCCAAATCTGGCTTAAACATCGAATTAACTTCAAATGGATGAGGGCCATGAGGCGTTATATTTGCACCATGTTTTCCACCTGCAATTTGTCCCGGGAAGACCGCACGGAGTTCAGGAATCCAGACTGTTTTACTCATTCCCAAAGCTCGCCTGGTTTTTGGTTCGAACTCAAATATAAGACCATCTACAAAGCTAGGGATGGTGCTAGCAGTTTCAGCAAACCTCATATCGCAAACCCTTTCAGAACTTGGAATATAGAGCCCAGGTGATAATTGATGTCTTAAGCTTGGGATAAAATAAAGAACTACGCCATTCCCATTTACATAACGAAGAGGGCTCGTGGTGCATGTTTCATCTCCATCTTGATATTCAATTGGATCTTTCACCGGGAGCCACCAGTCGATGCCTCCTTCAAATTTTTCTAATTCTGGCAGAGGAGCAGGGGGTGATCCGGTATCTTCCAAAACCGCGACATCTATATCTTTGCAGGCTTCCAAAGCTTCAGCGGGATTCTTAGAACGTTTGAGCCATACGGCAGTTGCCGCACTACCTATCAGCATTCCAATTCCTTCTCGCTCTTTCAAAATTCTATCTGCAAGCATCATGCCTCGGAGGCCTGTCATAGGTTCCGGCGGCCCTGCTTCATGCAGACTCAAATCTAGCTTGTTACTAAGCTCAAGTACTTGTGCTAGAGTCAAATTTTGTTCCAAATCAATGTCTAAATCAGGTATTGCCATGCGAAAAATTAACGAGATAGAATCCTACCTCACGATAAGGGATTTTACAAACTAAAAAACAGTAGCATAAATATTAGATCTAACATCTATGACCCAAAAACTCTTTCATAATCTTCAACCATTCTTTCATGGGAGAATTTTTTCGTTGCACATTCATGTCCATTGCCGGCAATTTCGGTCAAGAAAGCTTGATTAGTCAAAAGTGCATTTAAGGCTGAGTAAAGCGCATTCTCATCTTTTTCTGGGGTGACAATTGCCTCGACACCACTTTCCAAAAATTCACTTGCCCCACAGACGGAAGTGCATACGACGGCACATCCCATTATCATTCCTTCAACAATCGTAAGTCCAAATGGATCATGTTCAGTCGAAGGTAGCACCAATACATTGGCCTTTTCATATTCTTTTATAACCTCTGCGTGAGGGATTTTCCCTAAAAATTGAACCTGATTAGTCGATTGATTATCCGGCAAAAGTTGATTAGTCAAAGCTTTTAAATTGGCTTCCTCTGGCCCATTTCCGGCAATCGAAAGCGAGATACATACATCTGGATTATGATCAATGAGTTTTTTGAAAGCCTTAATTAAATAATCGACGCCTTTGTCTGCACTGAGTCGAGCTATACATAAGATATTAAACTCAGTAGTTGATTTTTTCTTTAAAGATTTAGAATCCCCCAACTTCACCCCATGGCAAATTACATTTAAATTCTTAACCCATTTGATAGGGGCCGCTGTACCGGCAGAAGGAGTTATCACTTTTGTAAATCTGCTCCAGAGCCAATAAAAAACTATCCAAGGGTTCTGGGTTAGCCAATTGCCAATTCGCGCATGTTCGACCCAAACTACATTAAATCCAAGTAGTGCGGCGACTGGACTCATAAGTAATTTTTCATTCAAAGAAAGAGAATAAAGTACGTTATTTTGACCACGATTTTTCAGCCAAAATTTGATCAAAAAGAAATTCAAATATAGAAAACAAAAAGGGCTAAAAAGGGTAAATGAAATAAGTGACCATGCACTCACCGGCGGTTTACAAGCTTCGATATGTTTTATGTTTACATCAGGTAATTTTTCCTCAAAAAGTTTCTCCAACACAGGGCAAGAAGTGAGCAGGCTCACTGAGTGCCCACGCCCAATCAAACCTTCAGCCAAATGCAATGTATGCAATTCCTCACCACCGAGCTGAGATTCAAAAGGAAACCGAGTTATCAGAATGTTGAGATTCTTCATCATTGAGCGGTGTAATAGTCGGGCGCATTGTAACTTGCGAAATCAGTATTTAAAAGCGATAATGCCAGTGATGAAATACGAATTCAAAAAAGTAGGGATTGTTACCAAACGGAATATCAAAGCCAGAATAGGCCTTGTTAAAAAGGTGAAGAGGTTTTTGGAAAAGCAAGGCTGTGAAGTTTTCTTGGATTCAAATGCAGCACCGCTGATTTTGAAAGAGCCGGGGTACAAGAAAAAAGAAATGACGGAATTTGTAGACATGATAGTTGCGATGGGGGGCGATGGCACAATTTTAAAAACTGGGCGGCGCATGAGTACTCGCAAAATTTGCATACTCCCAATAAATTTAGGGACACTCGGATTCCTAACAGAGACTCCGCCAGACAAGGTTTTTGAGCACCTAAAAAGGGTCTTTGTGAAAAAGAGATTTGTGGTCGATGAACGGATGCTTCTGCGTGTAACTATCTACAGAGCAGGGGAAAAAATTGAAACATTCCTGGCTCTAAACGAAGCCGCGATAAGCCAGGGGAGCTTCGCACGGATTATCGAAATGGACGTGGAAGTTAACCAGAGAAAACTCACTTATCTGAAAGCCGATGGACTCATCGTTTCAACCCCAACAGGATCAACCGGTCACGGGTTGTCAGCAGGCGGCCCCATAGTTCACCCACAGATGGATGCTTTTGTCTTAACTCCAATTTGCCCGGTGGCGCTGTCGCATAGACCGATAGTTATGCCAAACGACCGTCAGATCAAAATCACAATTCTCAGTGAAAAAAAGGATAACACTTCACGCGTTGGATTGACTCTCGATGGTCAGGTTGTGTTCCCACTTTTACAGGGTGACGAAATCAAAATCCGAAAATCATCTCGCCGTATTCGCATAATTCGAATGACCGGCCAGAACTATTACAAGATGCTAAAAAGCAAGCTCGGCTGGGGAAGGTAGGGCTCACAAGAGACCGAGGAATTACTCAGTTTCTTCTTCATTTCTAGGAATCTCAACAGGTGCCGCACCTGGATTTTCAGGGTCTTCTAGCCAAATAGTTGCTCCGTAATTTGACCATGGCATATCTTCCAATTCATCACATAGCCCTTGGTCATCTGCACTTAATTTATCATCATCACATTCGACATCATCGTATTTGTCAGCAGACGGGAATTGTCCATCATCCATAAATGACCACTTTGGAAAATCCTCTGGTGCAGGTAGAGGGTATACGTCTGTAACAAATACAGGTACAGCATGCACTTGTCCTCGAAGACTGTAATTAAATTCCCAACCAGCATGGATTTCAGGTAGTGCTTCATGGAGGTCATCAATATTATCAAAATCCTCATCCCATATTCCGGTAACTTGTTGGTTTTCGTCTCTCTGTTGAATTACAGATAGCAGGTCAATTCCAGATGAATGCTCCGGCCATTGTGCGCTAAGCGGTGGGTGAAGCATGGTCCCAAGAGATTCATTTAAGCCATATCTACACTCACAAGCAACTACACCGACCAAATTATTTACAGCGAGATTAATCGTCTCATCTGGTGTACCAATTTCTGAACTTGCTCTTACAAGGTTCTCCAATTTTTCTCTTGCCTCTTCAGCCATTTCCCAACATGCAGCGGCAACTGATTCCGAACCCCATGGAGTAGCAATCCCATCCAAATAAGGGACACAACTAACTTCATGCTGAAGTGGACCTTCATATTGAGTAACTAGGTTAAATTGGTCCTCACATCCTGAAGCTAGAATTGCAAGAATGACAAGAACAGTAGCCTCTGGTAAATGCTCAAAAAGAGCTAGTAAGGCAATCATAGCCTTCTCCAAAGGGTCTGAAATAAGCCTTTCTTTTAGCAGGTTAGATACAGAGTTTGTACTGGACATACTTCTCAAAATTAACAATTATTTATTCCTCAGAAAGACAGCTAATCTTTCAAGAGCTAATATAATACAATTTTTTAAAGAAATTGCAAGTTTTTATTTTGATTTCAGCTTAAATTCCTAGATTTTATAGCAGATTGAGCTGCAGCGAGAATTGCGACAGGTACTCGGTAAGGTGAGCAACTTACGTAATCGAGGCCGATTTTTTGGCAGAACTCAACTGATTTTGGCTCTCCTCCGTGCTCTCCACAGATTCCAATCTCAATATTTGGATTAGCTTTTCTCCCGAGTTCTACGGTCATTTGCATTAGCCTTCCAACACCTTTTTGGTCGATAGTTGCGGCTGGATCAGCAGGGAAAATCTTCTTGTCGAGGTAGTGATTTAAGAATTTTCCAGCATCGTCACGGCTTATTCCGAATGTAGTTTGGGTCAGGTCATTGGTTCCAAAAGAAAGGAAATCAGCTTCCAAAGCAATTTCATCTGCGGTCAAACATGCTCGCGGCACTTCGATCATTGTTCCCACTTTGTAATCGAATTTAATCATTGGGCGGAGGTCTTTTGTCACAGCCTCTATGCCGGCTTTGACAGCTTTGAGTTCGCTGTGGCAACCCACGAGTGGCACTTCGATTTCTGGGTGCACTTCTATGCCTTCTTCATGACATTCAATAGCTGCCCCGAGAATAGCCAAGACCTGCATTTGGTATATAGCAGGAAAAGTTATTCCGAGTCGGCATCCGCGATGTCCAAGCATTGGATTAACTTCGTGAAGTTGATTGATCATCGAGCGAAGTTCATTTTTTGGAATAGTCATATTTGAAGCAACTTCAGTAAGTTTTTCTTCTGTGCTTGGGAGGAATTCATGCAGAGGTGGATCTAGTAGCCGCACGGTCACAGGCAGTCCATCCATAGCTTTGAAGATATCCTTGAAGTCAGCTTTTTGCATTGGCAGCAGCTCCTTCAGAGCGGCCTCCCTTTGTGTGTCAGTTTTGCTCAATATCATTTCTCTTACCTTCATAATTCGGTCTTCTTCAAAAAACATATGCTCTGTGCGGCAGAGCCCGACACCTTCTGCATCGAAATCACGAGCTATTTTACAATCCGGCCCAGTGTCTGCATTTGTACGGACACTCATGGTTTTCATATCTTTGGCCCAGTCCATGATGGTTCTGAAGTGGCCGCTGAGCTCGGTTTTTTTCATCTTGAGCTCACCGAGTATTACTTCACCAGTTGAGCCATCCAAAGTGATTATATCGCCTTCTTTTACAATTATATCTCCGATCACAAATTTCTTGTCACTCTCCATAACTCGGATTTTTGAACATCCTGCAACACAGGGCTTTCCCATTCCACGACACACAACTGCGGCATGAGAAGTCATCCCTCCAGTCGATGTCAAAATTCCTTCAGCGGCATGCATCCCCTGGATGTCCTCGGGGCTGGTTTCTCTTCTAACTAGGATCACTTTGGTATCTTCATTTTCAACTTTGTTTACGGCATCATCTGATTCAAAAACTACAATTCCGCAGGCTGCTCCAGGAGAAGCAGGGAGCCCCTTGGCAATCGCCTCATACGAATGAGATTTGTCGATTGATGGATGAAGCAGGGTGTTCAGCATATTCGGATCTTGCCGAAGAATAGCCTCCTCTTTTGTAATCAAGCCTTCCTCAACCATATCCACAGCCACGCGCAGCGCTGCATGCGCTGTGCGCTTCCCTGTCCTTGTCTGAAGAACATATAATTCCCCTTCTTCTATAGTAAATTCGATATCTTGCATGTCTGTATAATGCTGCTCAAGTTTGTCTTTGATCTCGATCAATTGGCTGTAAACATTTGGCATGATCTCTTGCAGTTTCTCGATCTTCTGCGGCGTCCTGATCCCCGCGACAACATCTTCTCCCTGCGCATTCGTCAGAAATTCTCCATAAAATTTCTTCTCACCGGTCGATGGATTTCTAGTGAACGCCACCCCAGTTCCTGAGGTTTCGCCTTTGTTTCCAAATACCATAGATTGTACGTTCACCGCGGTCCCAATATCATCAGGAATGTCATTTAATTTTCGATAAGTAATTGCTCTCTCATTGGTCCAAGAATTAAACACAGCCTCAATCGCTTTTGAAAGTTGCTTGATCGGCTCAGTCGGAAACTGCTCTCTAGTAGCCTCAAAAACAATCGCTTTATATTGACTAATCAACTCTTTAAAATCCTCTACAGTAAGCTCAATATCGCTCGTAACTCCTCGGACTTCTCGCATTCCTTCAAGTGCGTGCTCAAACTTAGCATGATCAACCCCCAGCACAATATCCGAAAACATTTGAATAAACCGACGATAAGAATCATAAGCGCATCTCGCATTTCCAGTTTGATTAATCAAGCCCTGAACAACGGCATCATTAAGCCCTAAATTCAGCACAGTATCCATCATCCCAGGCATAGAAATCTTCGCTCCAGAACGCACAGAAAAAAGCAGCGGATTTTCGATATCTCCAAACTTCTTCCCCATCTTTGATTCAACCTCCGCCAGGTGCTCAGCTAACTCATCATGAAATCCTTTCGGATAGTTCCCAGTTTCTAGGAAAAAATTACATGCGTCAGTAGTTATAGTAAACCCCTCTGGCACAGGTAATCCGAGCCTCTTCATCTCCGCCAAATTCGCACCTTTTCCACCGAGCAAATCCTTCATTTCCTTCGCCCCTTCATGAAAAGAATATATTGATTTTAAGCTCACACGATCACTGCCCACGTCACCGCTATCAACAACAACATCATCACTTTCACATCCACAGTCATTATTCTCCAACTCTTCTTTTAAATCCTTAAGACTGTCTTTCAAGTTCGACGAAAGCTCCCTTTTGACAGAGCTTATGGTTTCACGTGAGTGAAACTTTTCTTTTATTTGTTTTAAAATACCCATTTTAGAGAGGTTTTATAAATGTAAGCTAACACTAGGCCGCAGGATAACAACTCCCGAATAATTCGCAATAAAAAATCAAAAAACATTCATGCAAAAATTCCTTCTTGTTGCATAAAAACCTTTACAAATAAAAATGGCATTGTATTATACCCCCTACTTTTTGTAAAATATACCAAGTTATGACTAGAAATACTGACGCCATAGATGATACGGAGCCTAGAGCAGATGAACTTGTGCTAGGTTCGTTGGATGAAGTTCAAATGAAGTCCTCTCTAATTGATGCACTCAAAGTAAGTACAGGAGACGATTTAGAGCAGGGGCTCGTCGAATATCAAGATGGGCTTCTTGCAGAAGCCAGAGGTATTTTATATTCACCGTATGAAGATGAACCATTGGAATCTTTAGAGGGATTGGGAGCCTGGGTAGATCAATTCAGGCGTAGGTATGCAGAAGATGTTATCGATCAATATTTAGTAATTGCAATCGACGATTTAACCAATTCCATGCTCAGGGCAAAAATCAAGAAAAAGATGACAGCTGTAGCTAAGAGATCAGTTGAAGGTATGAGAGGATTTATGAGGATTCAAGGGTTTCCGGATGCTATAGCAGATAACATGGAACTTTCACTATATGAACGTCTGGCAGGGGCACTTCAAGAATTTATGTATAAGGCGGAATTAGACAGAAGAGCTGGGGATTTAGGCAAGAGATCGTTTCAAATAGGTAAATTGGTGACAGTTCACCTTTCATTGAAGAGTAAAGTAAATGCTAAATTTGGTGTTAGTTTTGAATTTTTCGACGGTACGCTTACAGGCGAAGTCACATTAGAAGAAGAAATTAGGCAATCTTTAGCTGTAGGACGTTTGTTAGAGGATACCGCATATCCGGAAGATGGTTTGGTCTCTTTAGGAAAAATGATACGTACCGTCAATGCAGACCAAGTAGCTGCGCCAAAGGGTGCCAGCTGGATTAGCAGAGATGTCCCAGTACACGAACTTTCACTTGCACGAAGCGATGGTTGGTATGCGGCAAAAGGGCTTAAACGCATAGAAAGTGGCTCAGAAGAAGAAAGTGAATTTGTAAGACAGGCGATGGTTGTGATGCCACCTGGGATGACAGTTTTTGATAGGGGCGAGTTCGTTGGACAAGTAAAAGAAAATTGTAAAAGAGCTGTTAGTAAGATGCAGAACTTGCAAAGGATGAGTGCTAGAAATGAGGTTCCCCAGTCTCGAAGTTCTAGCTTAGATGAAGCATTTTTAGATTGGATTGGGGAGCAATTATTAAAATATGAGGCCGCGGATATAATTAGAGTTTTTGAAGATGAAATTTATTATGCAATTCAATTCCCAGTATCGGATATGGAGAAAGTAGATACAGAAATGAAATTAAGAAATCTCGATGGAGACAAAAATGCAAAAGAATTTCTCATGGATGAAATTGGAAATAATATAAGTGTATGGGGAAGGGATATGTGGACGGCATCTAAGAGTGACTTTTTCAAAGAAATGAAGGAATGGCTCAAACTACTTGCAGCAGGTAGACACGGGATGGTTAGTAGAGGGACAACTAGAGAAAGGGTAGATAATATATATGATATAATCGAGATAGCCTTGGAACACTACACGGCAAAAAGCATTATGGAGGCAATCATGGAAGTGTACGAAGAGAGGCGGCCGATGCTTGTTAGAGGAAAGGTAGCGCGTGCGATGAGAGGGTGTGATGACGATGAATGGCAATCCATTGTAGATGCTTATCCAGAAATGGAGGGGCATAGTATTGCATTTGGTAGCGCTGTAAAAGATATCCTTACAAAATATTTAGTAGATTATTGTGACTACGCACACATCTGGGATAGGGGGAAACGTCCGGTGTTTGTCAGCGAGTTACATAAAATTAAACTGAAAGTTCATCAAAGTTATCCTCATGTTTTGGCATTTGAAGCAGAATTCAGAACTGCAAAAGGAGTTAAAAAATGTGTATGGGAAAATACAATCTGCTTAAAAGATGTTATTGATCACGCCAAAAGATGCTTCATTTCCGATGAACAAATTGGTATGCCGCTGAGCGGAATTAAAGCCTTTTACGAATAGCCTCCTCTAGTCTGAGGATGGCGCTTATGAAGGCCGCGCATCTGTGTGAGCATGAGTATTTTTCTTTGATTTCAGAATCTCGAAGATATGCAGGAACGATGATTTCTTTAAGTTTTTTATTAACTTCTTCTTCGGTCCAGTAGTTGTCCGCTAGGTTCTGTACCCATTCGAAATAACTCACAGTTACTCCACCACTATTTGCGAGAATATCTGGAATAACTTCGATGCCTTTACCTTCCAAAATTTTGTCAGCTTCTGGAGTAGTTGGTCCATTTGCCAGCTCCACAATTAGAGGTGCTTTAATTCTGTCTGCATTTTCAGCAGTGATTTGATTTTCTTTTGCAGATAGTACCAAGATGTCGCATTCAAGTTCGAGAAGTTCCTCATTTGTAACGCGTCTGCAACCTTCACCAGTCATCTCACATTCAACCACTGATCCTTTCTCAGCTTTACAAGAAATCGCAGCTTCGGCGTTGATTCCTCCAGAGCAGTAAAGTCCACCTTTGGAGTCACTAACTCCGATAATTTTGTATCCCATTTCAGCTAGAATTTTTGCAGCGAATGATCCTGCATTTCCGAACCCTTGAACAATCACGGTTGTGTCAGCTGGGTTGATGGTTCTTTCTATAGCGATCTGCTCAATTACAAATGCACCTCCCTGGGCTGTAGCGGCCCCACGACCTTCTGAACCTCCTTGTCCGAGTGGTTTACCAGTTACTACTCCCAACGCGTCTGAGACGCGTTTTTTACATACATCTGAATCAGCAGGCACTCCCTCTTTTACCAATTGTTCTTCAGTCCATTTTTTATATTCATCTGCCATCCAATTCATAATCTGTGGAGTTGTGTACATATCAGGAGCAGGCACGTCTTTATGTGGTCCCACGATCGGAGCAATTTCACGGAAATATGCGCGGCTCAATCTCTCTAGTTCACCTTCAGAAAGTTCTTTGGTATTAACAATTACTCCACCCTTACCTCCACCTAGAGGAATCCCAGCACATGCACATTTGAAAGTCATCCAAGTAGAAAGTGCCATCACTTCGTCCATATCAACTTCTGGTGCAAATCGAATTCCACCTTTGTGTGGACCACGTGCATTGTTGTGTTGTACACGGAAACCTTTGAACATTTGGAGCGTCCCGTCATCCATTTTTACGGGAAAACTAACCTCGAGAATTCTTTGAGGTTTTTCTAGAATAGCCAAAATATCTTTGTCGAGTCCAACGGTCTCTGCGGCATTGTTAATCTGTGCCAGCGTGTTTTTGAAAAGTGACATAGGAGAGGAATTTAAAAATTTTTGAATTAAAAACGTAATTTAAAATAAAAAATCTACCAAATTTTCCACCAAGATCTTTTTGGGGCTTCAAGCCTCTTGATCCTTTCTTCAAGCACAAGTGTACGTTTCTGAAACTGTTCCAGCAGCACAAAAAGTCGAGTTTTATCTTCTTCATGTTGATTGAGCATCTGCTTCAAAATCGCAGCGAACCGCTCAGCAGTCTGATCATTTTCTGCCTTCTCAGGTTCTACTTCTCCTTCCAAAACTTCGCCATTTTCTGAACTCACCTCTTCCATATCAATAGTTTTTTCAATAGTTATTCCTCCATCGCTAGCCTTCTTTTTAACCTTCACGATAGGCTCTTCGTCAAAAATCTCAGTAGGAATTGGAATGTCTTCTAGAACATATGTATTTTTTTTCTTGCCCTTCGAACGAATCTTATCGACCTCAACTCCAAGGTCAAACACAGTCTCTTCCAATGGTTTCTTAGCTGCTTTCTCAGTCAAATCCAACCCAAAATACTTCGCCAAACTATCCTTATAAATCTGATAATTAAACCCTTGCGGCGTGCGCTGTCTTTTAGCTTTTATCTTGTTGGTTTTAACAAGTCGGCGAATAGTCTGAGCGGATTTATCACTCAGCTTTGATGCTTCTTGAATCGATATAACTTTTCCTGATATACGGGGCATTTGGTTTGTTTAAGCTGAAAAATGAAGTTCGACTAATCAGGCTGACTAATCAAGCCTGCAGGAGTTATTTATAGGCAAAGACGCCACAAGAATCAAGGTGAAATTTTTATCAAATTATGCCAAGGACCTTACCGACAAATCCAAAGTAAATAATTATAAGGGCGCCACCTTCCCAAAGGCGCACACGGTTGTCCATTGTGACGAATGCTGCAGCCAAAACTGAAAAAATCAGAAATGGGAGACCAATACTCATAGCTCGTGGAGAGACCTGGAGAGTGGCAAATAGACTTGGTATTCCAAGTGCGAAAAGTATATTGAAAATGTTCGATCCAAAAGCTGTTCCGATCGCCCCAGCGTGATTCCCTTTGCGTGCTGATACGGCAGAGACCATGATTTCCGGAAGAGATGTTCCAAGCGCAACTAGTAGAATAGTAAGTATGCTTGTGCTCCATCCAAGCAGGCTGGCAATGTTTATTATAGATTCGACGGTATATCTACCTCCGAGATATATGAAAAATCCAGAAATTCCAATTAGTCCTAGTAATTTCAATTTCGGCCATTTATCCTTCTTTTTACCTGCTATTCCGCTAGCATCCACTTGTGCGTATTCCAGTTTTTTCTGCTGAGTTGCTGTGTAGAGAAGAAAAAATACAAAGGAAACAAGAAAAAGAATCCCTTCTCCCATCCCAATGTTCCCATCCATGGCAAAAACCACAAACAATCCACTTGTAGTTATCAAAAACGGGAGATCCACATCAATAAGAGCTCTTTTCAAATTAAGCCCTTTCCCACCTTTTGCAACGATTGAGGCAATTCCAATAAGAAGTAGGGCATTGGCTATATTTGAACCAAGTATGTCATCAATTGCAAAAACTTTCAGTTCAGGATCAGGATTAAGTGTCGCAACGAGGGCTGTTACAAATTCAGGCATCGATGTACCGACACTCATGATTGTCGCCCCTATGATAAAAGCGCTTAGTCCCAGTTTTAAACCAAGTCTCTCACTGTAATCCGTGAAATAATCAGAGGCCTTTACAAGTACGGCCAAGCTGACTCCAAGGGCTATAAACCAAAGAAAAATGCTCATAAAATTAAACTAAATTATAATTCCAATGCATTTTACAGGAAAGCTTTTTATTAATCTAGTACATCAAAAATGGTGGGTTGGCCGGGGCTCGAACCCGGGACCAGCGGCTTAAAAGGCCGTTGCTCTACCGACTGAGCTACCAACCCACTATTACTTGCGCGTTAACGCTAGCCTATTTTATTCATACTTGTCCGAAATGCAAGTAAAAATTGAATTTATTATTCCAAATACAGGGGCCTAACTTCTCTACTCATTCAAAGCAGAGCCCCCTCCTTTGAGTAGACTAAATATCAAAAATGTGAATGCAGGCATGGAAAACCACCAGTTATAATGGTCGACCATGAGGCCCACAAGTTGGGATTGATTTCTTATTTCAGCGATAGTCGAAGCCTCAAGTCCTGGCCCTCCGGCAATCAACGAGTATCCAGATATGAACATCAAAATCGTACTTACAATCAGCCCCGCGCTCAATACAGCGAATACAAATGTCATTACAATATTCACAAAGCCTCGGTCACTATCCATGTTGATAGCAAAGCCACCTCTCACCGTTAAAAATACGGTCGTAAATACAAAAAGTAAAACTTTCCCGAGTACAAAAACATCTTCACCTATGTATTTTAGAAGTAGGTCAACCATAGGGCTTACTCCCCTCAAATGAAATTCGACCAAGTTACCCATTCCATCTGCAAAAAGAATTGCGAGATAAGCGCACAGAACAATTTTTATAGTTTGGGTCTTACCAACTATGAAGCTATACGCCACGATAATGGCGAAGAAGATCATAATAAATAAATCCCAGGATAGTACTAATTCCATGATGCGGTATGTAATTTTATTTTAATATAGGACATGCATTCGCATGTCTGTTTGTGTGTGTTTTAAATCACCCAGTATCGTATTACAAATAAGAGGCGGGCGCAAGTGCAGGGGAGTATTAGCTGAAAAATCCTTTCTTTTTCCCTTGAGAATCCAGTCCTCCTTCCTCGGCAAGCTTTTCGTAGAGCTCTTTTTCTTTTTTGGAAAGTTTCTTTGGAACGTCTACGTGCACTTCCACGAAGTGGTCTCCTTTCTTGGAGCTCCCTGGTTTTGAAAGTCCGTATCCAGAGAGTTTAAACATTTTATGACTTTCGGTACCTGTTGGAATTTTAAGTTTCACATCTCCATGTACAGTTTTCACATCGATCTCTGCACCCATGACGGCTTGGACAATATGAATTTTTTCTATTGTATATATATCGCTTCCATTTCGTTTAAAAGCAGGGTCGCTTTTGACTTGTATGTGCACATAAAGATCGCCGGCAGGGCCGCCATTGACTCCTCCTTCACCTTTGCCAGAAAGTCTAATAGTTGAACCATTGTCTATTCCAGCTGGAATTTTGATGGAAAGTTTTTCAGTTTTCTTCATGCGACTTGTGCCATTGCAAGTCTCACATACTTTCTCTGGGATCTCTCCCGCTCCCTGACAAGAATCACATACCCCTACGGTGCTTACTTGTCCTAAAATTGTATTTTGAACTTTTCTCACTTGGCCAGATCCAGAACATGCACTACACATTTTCATTTTTGACCCTGGAGCAACTTTCCTTCCTTCGCATGTGTCACATACGACCGGTTTAGTTATTTCAAGTTCTCGAGTGGCACCATTAATTACTTCTTTGAAAT
>JABINC010000072.1 GCA_018697675.1 Candidatus Peregrinibacteria bacterium | reverse complement strand
TGAAGCAAAAGATGCTGAAGGTACAATATATCACGAAGCCCATTTAACTACAGGAGCAGATGTAATCGTAGTTGTCGGAGAAGAGTACACGCATTTCAAAGAAGAAAATCCAAAACTATTCTACTAGTCATGAATGAAAACTTATCTGCTGAGACAGCAGTGCAAAATACCAAAATGATAAGACTAAACAAATTTATTGCTATGTCTGGAGTAACTTCTAGACGAAAAGCGGATGAACTTATTTTAGCTGGGAAAGTGATGATAAACGGAATAGCACACACAGAGCTCGGCACAAGAATTGATCCAAATGAAGATATCATCAGCATAAACGGCAAAGAACTCGAAGGTCCAAAAGAATTGGTTTATTATATAATAAATAAACCACGAGATTACATCTGTGCACGTCGCAGCCAATTTGGCGACAAATTAATCACAGAATTATTACCAAAAGAAGTCTGGAATTTATCTACAGTCGGCAGGCTCGATAAAAACACAACCGGACTTCTCATTGCCACAAATGACGGGGAATTAATCAACTCACTCACACAACCATCAAGCAAATGTGAAAAAGAATATATGGTCAAGATCCAAGGAGAGCTAAGTGATAAAAAAATCTCTGAGCTCAAAAAAGGAGTGGAAATTGAAGTCGAGAACTGCGAAAATACCTACACTCATCTAGCAAAACCAAAAGTAGTAAAAATACTGAAACGCAGACCTGAACGCACTGTCATTTCAATGGTCCTAGAAGAAGGTAAAAAAAGACAAATACGCCTAATGATGAATGCCATAGGCTACAAAAGAATCGATCTCAAAAGGATTCGAATTAGCAATTTGAAACTTGGAGAATTGGGAATTGGAAAGTATAGAAAATTATCAAAAGAAGAGGTGAATTCATTGAAATCATCCATCTAAATTTACACCTGAATGCTAACAACTCTCGTAACATTATATCTGGCCGGACAAGTAAACACAGGGGGTGCAACTCTACCTCTGGAATACAATCTACCTACAACTTCAGCAGGAATAGAAATCTTGAGCCTAAGCCCAATTCCAATTAAGGCCTACGAAATCCCAATCAACTTAACTTCACACGCCGCCCTAGTTATGGACGTAA
The DNA here is from genome assembly GCA_018697675.1 of Candidatus Peregrinibacteria bacterium. Lineage (GTDB taxonomy): Bacteria > Patescibacteriota > Gracilibacteria > UBA1369 > JABINC01 > JABINC01. The sequence continues at coordinate 16,146 of JABINC010000072.1, read as the reverse complement.
GTTCAAACAAAATTCTATATGAAAAAAATATCGACAAACAATTGCCAATAGCGAGTATCACAAAAATCATGACTGCCGTAATTGCCCTGGAAGAAATAGAAAACTTAGAAGAAATAGCGATAGTCAGCAGGGAATCAACACTTGTCCCAGGCTCAAAAGTTTGGCTAAGCCAAGGAGAGAAAATCAAATACAAAGACCTTCTTAATTCTCTTTTGATCTCATCTGGAAACGATGCGGCATTCGCAATAGCAGAAAATGTTGCAGGATCACAGGAACTTTTTGTGCAAAAGATGAATGCAAAAGCCAAAAGCCTCGGCATGGAAAATACACACTTTGCAAATTCACATGGACTCGATGACCCAGATAATTATTCTACCGCATCCGACATAGCCCTACTCGCAGGATATGCGCTAAAGAAAAATTTCATCAGATCAATAATCGATATAAAAGAACTCAATGTCATGAGTGCCAGCGGAATTTCTCATCATTTAACTAGCACCAATAAACTACTCGGGGTAGACCCAGAAATCAAAGGCCTCAAAACCGGCTCCACACTCGGTGCCGGGGAATGCTTGGTCGCACTCGCTATAAATCCATATGGGAACGAAATCGTCACAGTGATCCTAAACAGCCAAGCCCGATTCCAAGAAACCCAATACCTAAAAGACAAGATTTGGGAAGCTTATGTTTGGTAAAGAATGTTTTAAGAATTTGCTATAAGAAAATTTTTAAACTAAACTAGCCGGCGATGATAGAACAACAAATCGTACATCTCATTTTGATATTCGGCTCAACTCTGAGTTCGTTTTTACTGGCATACATATTATGTCCGTTTTTCATAAAACTACTGATCAAACTTAAATTAGGAAAACAAATTCGAAAAGAAGCCTCAAGCGGAGTTGCCAAACTTTTTCATGCACTTCACAAGCATAAAGCAGGCACACCAACTATGGGCGGAATCTTAATCTGGGGAACAACTTTGATCGTACTTCTATTCACCAGATTACTTTCATATTTCGGAGTTATTGATCATTCATTAATAAACAGAAAAGAAACTTATTTACCAATTTTCACACTGCTAGCTCTTGGACTTCTCGGAGCAGTAGATGACTATTTCAACATCCGGGGCTGGGGCCGTTCAAAAGGAATCAACATGAAACCAAAATTCCTTTGGTTAACATTTTTTGCGGGACTCGGAGCTTATTGGTTCTTTTTCAAACTCGGATTCGACACAATCCATGTACCATTTTTCGGAGACTACTTCATAGGACTGTGGTATGTACCATTATTCATTTTTATAATAATAGCCGGAGCGCATTCAGTGAATTTCACAGATGGCCTAGACGGACTCGCCGGAGGGCTTTCTATAATCAGCCTGCTTGCACTTGGTGTAATCTCATATTCACAAGGCCTACTTATCCTAACCGCTTTTTGCGGAGTCCTGATCGGAGCAACTTTAGCTTTTCTTTGGTTCAACATTCCTCCCGCCAAATTTTTCATGGGAGATACAGGCTCCATAGCCCTGGGGGGCACAATGGGGGTAATCGCGATGCTCACGGATTCCGTGGCAGTTTTCCCATTCATCATGTTCATATTTGTAATTGAAACTCTCTCTATAATAATTCAGCTTACTTCAAAAAAGCTACGAAATGGGAAAAAGGTATTTCACATTGCACCAATTCATCACCATTTCGAACATCTAGGCTGGCCCTCACATCAAGTAACAATGCGCTTCTGGATTATTGGCGCATTCTTTGCAACATTTGGAGCAATCCTCGGTATAACTCAAATTTAAAAACTTCAGATTACGAATTTTCCGCTGAATCGGTTTCGTCGATTTTTCTTTCAACTTCCACACTCACCGTAGCTGCATTTTCTTCGTTGATACCAGTGAATTCGCTTAGCTCCACAAGTTCGTCTAAGTCGGCTGTTAAGTTCTCAAGTTCTACAACCATATCATCATAAAAGCCATCTTCATTGACTGAAGTCAAATATTCCTGAATCTGCTCAACTGCAGCATCACGAGTAATGGAAACGTCTAGATCTAATTCTGAATCAGAAAGCATTTCTTCAAGTGCATTCAAAGTTTTTATATCAGATAACACTGTATCCAGCGCGACATAAGAATAATCTTTTTTATCATTTTGAGAATAGCGATCTAAGTTCTCAAGCGCACTTGCAACTACATCTGTGTAACCTTCAATCGAAATCTCTGCTACAGCCTCACCTCCATGCTCAACCAAATCAAATATTTGATATAGCCCATCTGACGCCTGATTCAAAGCTATCTGATTTGAACGAGTTCTATCATTAGCAAGTAATAATTCAACTTCGCCCACAACCTCTTTTACATCATACAAACTAGAGCCCGGCAAAGTGGTATAGTACCGTCTCTTGTCTCGAGCGAGCATAGAACTCAACTCTTCTTCTACTTCGGCTATACCGATCAAATCTGGATATGCACGAGTCAAATCAAACATAATTTGCTTGTACTCTTTGAGAACATCTTCTGCAGTTCCAGAAAGTCCTTTTTTGATAAGGAACTCAGCCTCAGCCAAACGTTTTTCCGCTGTAACCAACTGATTTTGCAATTTCTCCCGCTCTCCAATACTCAAAACTCCTCCCAAATTTTCCTTCAACATCTTAACTTTATACATTTTATCATTTGGCAATGCTCCAACATCTTTTTCACGTTGCAATGAATCCTCTTGAGCAATCAACTGAGATTCAAACTCATCCTTCGACTTATTCATCCGAAGCCATTCATCTTTTTCATCAAGATTTACAATCATGCTACTAGTCCCTTCAACAATCAAGCTCTCGCCCTCAACTACAGTAGTCTCAACTGCAGGACTATAAGAAGAAAGTTCTACATTTACAAAATTTTCAACTACAGAAATCTCGGAAGACTCTTTGTCTACAGCGGCAACATCAAAAGTGGCGCTACGATCAGCAGTCGCCAGAGTATGAAGAGTCGCCACATTAAAAGATCCTTCGATAAGGCTTGTAACTTTGGTCCAAATACGCCCTTTGTTCAAACCAATTACCACTTCAGTGGAGGCAAAATTATAAGGATCTGAATAAAGCTTTTGAACATTTATTTTTGATTCACTAGCAATTCGACTCAAGGAATCATCCATGAAAATAGCGGTAGCAGAAGAGTCATAACCAGTATGAATCTTATCTCCCTCTTTTATAGCAAATCCATCATGTGCAATTTGCAACATACCATCTCTATACACATATACATCTCCATCTACACTCACAAGCTTGCTATCCTTAGCGTGAGCGATCGGAGTATTGAGATCAAAGGTGAAAATACTCACGAACGAAAATACAAAAATCATGGCTACTGCCACACTTGTGCGGCCAAACAACCCCTTGCGACAAACATCCAAAAAAGAAAAAGATCCAAGATCAATAGAAATATAGTTGAGAACACGTCGCCTCATTGACCATCTCGCCTCATTTGAAGCCTTCACCTTTTCTGCAACTTTTATAATCTTAGCAATTAATCCAGCGTATTCTCGGAGTTCAGATTGTTCTTCCACAACAGCAAACAAACGCTTTTTGAGCCTCCTTTTTGACGCACTTCCGAGTGATACTGGATCAGATGCCTTTGTAATGCGCCTCGCGAGAGCCTTCAGCTCTCGCTCGTCCTGTGATTTAAATAGATTCATATTTACTGATGTTGCGCTATCTAATACGGGAAAAACCATCTTTTGTTACAGGATTTACACCTCAAATTCAAAAGATTTCAATGTATTTCTAAGCTCTTTGAGAGCTCTAAACTGCATAACACGAAGAGAAGCCTCTCTTTTCCCAAGAATTTTGGCAACTTCTCCATTCGAGAGTCCATTTACAAATTTAAGAACAATCAAATCTTGATAGGGCTTTTTTAAATTATTCAGAGCCCTGAACAAGATATCATTATTTAGGCTTGATTCTGCCCTCTTGATTGGCTGATGCTCGCGCTTATACGACTCTAATGTCTCCTCTAATTTTTCATCCAAAACACTCACCTTGTCATGCGTTCTGTAATAATCAATCACAAGATTATGCGCAATCCGAAAGAGCCAAGACGAAAAAGAAAACTGCCCCTTCTTATACTTATTAATATTTTCCCATGCTTTCAAAAACACAATTTCCACGAGATCCTCAACCTCTTCATTTTTCACCCGATAAAACACATACCGATATATCGCATCCACAAAAATATCATAAACTTGCCCAAAAGCCTGACTATCACCCTTTTGGCTTAACTTCACAAGCTTCTCTACCTCATTTTTATTATATATGAATGCCATTTTTTGTTTAAATTTTCTTTAAAAATACTCGGATTACAAAAGTACCATAAATCTATAAACTAAAAAAAGTTGAAATAGTTACAAGATATGCGATAAACAGGTCTAAAATTATTAAGCCACTAATGGTGGTCTAGAATCTACAAATCCTTCTTCAACAGCTTTTCTTAATTCCAAAACTTCACCAGCAACTTCATCTCTACCGTCTCCACTAGCACTAAAATAATCATTTGGAATAATCAACGTAAAAAGTGCTCCTGCATCCACTGTATTTGTATAAATAGCTTGAGCTCCCATAGTTTTCATCAGAAACTGAAGCCCCCAAAGCCCCATTCCTGAAGATTCACCAGCTCCCCGCATACGAGTTAAAAATCCACTAACTCTCGCAAGAGCCGCCATATCATAAACATCTCCTAACTTGAGTGTGCGAACTGCAAAAGGATTATCTTTCCACTTGGTAAGAACCTTTCTCACAGATCCCTTCAAATCACTTTCCTCAATCAACCCCTCGTTTAGAAGCTCCTTTATACTATCCAAAATCTCATCAGCCCTTAAACCATCTCCAGAATCCATCACATGAACTACTGTGACATTTCTATCCTTGATAGAGTGTACTTTTACATGAAGTTTATTTGGGGTTTTTGGGAGTTCTCCCAAGCAAGAACGGCCCTCTAAAGGAGATATACAATCGTCACTTTTAATCCCCTCTTCAACAGACATCTCTTTGCCAGCATTTTTCTCTAAACAAAAAAGTAATTGAAAAAACATGCCTGGATTAGTTTTTAACGATAACCCCTCTTCAATATCAGCAACCATTTCATTTCGATCCAATTGCCTATTTTCAGGAGTAGACAATGCAAAATCATCAAATACAAAACGAACCTGCAAAGAGTGAATCAAAACATCTACCATTGAAGTAATATCGACTTCTTCAATATCAGTAACTTCCTCGCCAAGAGCCAATTGAGCAATCGTCCTAGAAGCTATAAAAGGTTTAAACAGCTGTTCAAAAATATTTTCAATTCTTTCCAACTTTTCTTGATAAAAAATCTGCCATTCGTCAGGTAAGAGGGTATTGTAATCTATATCCAAAATACATGCCAATTGTTTAGCATGTTCATACAATTCAGTTTCTCCAATATGACGAATATCATGACTAATAAATCTATCTATTTTAAACCACTCTTTAGCTTCCGCAGGAGAAACTTCAACCAATTGCTTAACTAATCCTTGAATAGAAACCGCCCCAACAGAAAACGACCGATTCCCATCTCTTAAACAATCTGAAAAATCCCTTATACACAAATTGTTTTTCGCCTGTAAAGCACGATAAGGAGCTAATATCACATCTTTAGATTTTCTTAAACCCTCTATAGTTTCATCAAGACGCTCTATAATTTGTCTAAAAATCTGCTCACGTTTTTCAGCAGGAGACAATTCTTCCAACTTCACTTCTTCTAATTTATCAACCATAAAAACTCCTTAAATTTTAAGGTGGCATATTACACGATTTTACCCCAAATAGTCAAGTGCTATGTCTACCTCCTCAGTCTTTCCTATAAATATAGTCGTTCTTTGGTGGATTTCTCCAATAGGCTTATCCAACAGACGAATTGAGCCATCTGAAGCTTTTCCTCCAGCCTGTTCTATGAGCAGAGCCATGGGCGCACATTCGAAAACCAAGCGGAGTTTCCCATTTGGAGCTACGTCATAACCTGGATAAGTGAATACTCCGCAGCCTTTGAGCAAGATTTGGTTAATATCTGGAACCATGCCGCCCGAATAACGCAAGGTATATTGATTATCCAACCAATAATTGATCAGATCTCTGTATTTTAAATTCGAAGAAACTGCCCGAAGATTACCGGGAGCATACATTTTCTTTTCTTTATCGAGCTTTATATTTTCTCGAGTCAAAATCCACTCTCCATCTATAAATGTGAACTCATGCGTTCCTTTTCGGACTGTCAACATCGCAGTCAAGCGAGGCCCATAAACGAAAATTAATGCGGCTACCTGATCATCGCCAGTCCGCCCAAGGATGCCTACTCCTTCATAAATTCCAACAATTGTACCAACTGCCAAATTCACATCCAAAAGTGAGGACCCATCGAGCGGATCATACACAACGGCATAACCAGAATCTCTGAAAACCGGTAAATCCTCAAGCTCTTCCGAACCCACCACGGACACATTTTCATTTACCTCAAGAATATCCGTAATAATATTATTCGATCGGACATCCAGCGCCATCTGAGTTTCTCCAGATGCATTCTCAGAGGTCAATTTCTTACCAGCCTCATTCGTCGAAACCGCATCATAAATTCCTTCAGAAGCACGAGCCAAATCTAGGATTATAGAAAGTAAACCAGTCTCACACTCAACTGAATTTAAATATTCTTTTAGATTCATAAATCTACTTGGTTATCCATTCGATCAAATTCACAACGCGAGCCACATAGCCCCATTCATTATCATACCAAGAAATCACTTTCACAAGCCCACCTGGGAGCACCTTAGTAGAAAGAAGATCAACTATTGTAGAATGAGTATCGCCTTGATAATCCACTGAAACAAGCGGCAACTCAGATGCTCCAAAAATTTCTGGACGAGCAGCTACCGCTGCTCTAAATACATCGTTCACCTCATCAGCTGTAACTTCTTTTCCAAGTTTTGCCACAATATCTACACATGAACCAGTGAGCACAGGAACTCGGAAAGCCATCCCATCAATCTTACCTGCAAGATCTGGAATCACCTGCCCAATCGCCTTCATAGCACCAGTTGTAGTCGGGATAATCGAAGCGTTTGTAGCCCTAGCCCTCCGCAGATCTGAATGAGAATTATCAAGCAAATTCTGCGTATGCGTAAGCGCATGGATTGTAGAAACAAAAGCATGCTCAAGACCAAAAGCATCATTCAAAGCCTTCATCACCGGAGCCAAACAATTGGTAGTACAAGAAGCATTTGAAACAACAGTATCTTCATGCGTATCAAAATCCGCCTCATTCACTCCCATCACAATTGTCGCTACATCTTTGTCCTTACAAGGCGCAGTAATCAATACTCGTTTCGCACCAGCATTAAGATGTTTCGAAGATCCTTCTTTAGTCGTAAATCTTCCTGTCGATTCAATCACAACATCAATTCCAAGTTCTCCCCAAGGAAGCTCTGATGGTTCTTTGATTTGATAAACATTCACTTCATCACCATCAACATATAACTTTCCATTTCCATTATCAGACACTCCTTTCACCTCAGCATCCAAAATTCCGTAGATAGAATCATACTTGAGTAGATGTGCATGAGACTCCGCGTGAGCCCGAGAATTTATCGCCTTTACTTTTATATTTGGATGTCCAATAAGCTGCCTATGCAAATCACGACCAATACGCCCATACCCGTTGATAGCAATGTTAATTGTCATGGTAAAAAGAAGGATTAAATTTTTAGACTCGCCCTAAAAAAGGACGCAACCAAGATATAGAACTGCTCACCGAAGTTCAAGTGATTTAAATCGCAAATCGCCCAAAGATCCCCGCAAGATCTTTGAGCATAGGTTTTCAGTACTTCGTAATTAACAAGAAATGTTTTTTTGATATCTCTTAATAAACCATAGCTACATGAGTATCATGAGGCTCTATATAAGTATGGTCATGAGAATAAACCATATATTGATGAGCCCTATCTCTCATAGCCGAAAGCGACTTTGCCTCTTCTAGCAAACGATTCGAAACTTCATTTTGAACAATCAACTGAGCGCGCTCAGCCTCAAACTTATTTACCAAATATCCTTGGGTAATGTATCTATTAGAATATGCTAGATATGCCACACAAAGTGCCGTAAAAACCATAATCTGTATCATCACGATGGTAATCGTGCTAACCGTATTTAAGCTGCGCAAAGCGACTGTCACGGACTCTCCGGCCCTAGCAGCTCTGTCAGCAAAAGTAACTTTTTGTAAGTCAGATTCAGGAAGCATAGCACAGCGGGTGAAAAATATTGAGCGAAAGGATTTTTATATCTGCCTGGGTGGGGCGAGATAAAACATGGGGGTAAGAGCCGAAAGAACTGAGTGACACGCATTCGTGTGTCTTGGGTGAGACATGGTGACAAGGGCCGACAGTGGGTGTTTTTTGGGTAGTAAAGGCTGAGGAATGGACACGCCTTCGCGTGTCTGGGTGTAAAATACTGAGTAAAAGGGTGTTCGACTGAAAGCTCTTTTAGAACTCGACCGAAAACTTCTTAAAAGCTCTGGTCGAGGGACCAGAATCCCTCTCCTTATCCTGGTCCCCCATTACAGTCTGTTTCTGTTTTTTATTTTTGAATCTCTAACGAGATTTTGTGTTAATGCCCTTTTTAGTCGAGCCAGACTTTTTTTTCGAAGGGGGCTTAAACCCTTTCTACTACCCTCATCATCGCACTTCTACTTCTTGAATTTCTCTCTATCTCATCTTCACTAGGCTTAAGCGGCTTCTTGATAATAAATTTTATTTTCTTCCACTCATCTTCTTTTTTCCCCTTTGCTTCATATTTTTTAAACATCTGTTTCACTATCCTGTCTTCTAGCGAATGATAACTTATCACCACCAGCCGTCCTCCTGGATTTAAAACATCTATTGCCTCTTCTAAAGCTCTTTCCAGAACTCTGAACTCTTCATTTACCTCTATTCTGAGCGCTTGGAACACATTTGTTCCGGCTGACCGCCCAGGCCTCTTAAACTTCTTCGCTGTATCAATGATCGAATTTAATTGTGTAGTTGTCTTGATATCCTCTTTCTTTCTGGCCTCAACTATCGCTTCCGCTACTGTTTTTGATTCTGTTTCCTCTCCATACTTCGAGAACATCTCTTGCAACTCTTCCGCCGAATATTTTTTTATTATGTCATAAGCTGTAAAATCTTTACTCTGATCGAATCTCATATCCAGAGGGCCTTCTTTTTGAAATGAAAATCCCCTTTCAGCCTCATCTATATGAGTCGAACAGATTCCGAGATCAAAGAGTATAGCATCCGCCCCATCTACCACTTCAGCTATCTTTTCGAAGTTGCAATGAACGAATTCAACTCTGTCTTGATAACCCTTCAGTCGCTCCTTAGCTACCTCCAGATTATTCAGATCTTGATCGATTCCTATGACCTTTATAGTCTCTTCAGAATCCAAAATTGCCTTGGTATGCCCCCCCAATCCGAGGGTGCAATCGACAATTACAGCATTCGGCCTGATTTTCAAGTATTCAAGTGTTTCTGACAACAGTACGGAAATGTGATTTTTTGGCTTATTTATCATGTTTTTGAGGGAGGAAAGCCATACAATTGTTCAAAACTTGTGCACAGACAGTGTATAACTTTTTTACTCTGTGTGCTGTAACCCAAATTATCGCTTCATAAAGCGGATGTCAAACACTTTATGTTCAAAACTTATTTGAGAGTGCAAAATTTGTGTTCAAAACTTTTTTCAAATCTCTTTTTAGGGGCTACTACAAGCCAAGAACCGCTATCCCAATTTTTACTTGCGTCAAATTCCAAAAAATTGTGCAATATTTTTGTACAGTACGTAATTGCCTCAGGGCCAAAAAGATGCTATAATAACAAATGAACATTTATGAAGTTTGGTAACAAAATTAATATGACCAAAAAGAAAAAAAGGGAAGGGATGCCTCCCCAACTGAAAAAAATACTCCAGTCAGATGCCTCTACATTAGAGGTTTTAACACAGCTCGATGCATTAATCATAACTCTCAATCCAGAAAAAGATGCTAAACTTATAGAGACGGCAGACCGAATTAGAAACTCCTTGGCTAAACAACTTCAAGAGGGAACCGGCGGACCGCCAAGCCCTGATAATATAATTATACCTCAGGCAAATGCCCATGGAGGCGAGACTGGAGGACGACGAAAACCATTACCAACAATGAAAGCCCAAGAAGAAAGAATGGAATAATTAATAGTAAATAAATCTCCTATTGCTATCCACGTCCCAAATTCATACACTGAGGCGGCTATTTTAAATAGTAAAGTCGTTTTAACAAAAAGCAAAAATGTCAGAATTTTTTATACATTTATTCGAATCAATCAATCCACACCTCGCAATATTTACAATGAGCACGTTGCCAATAATTGAGCTCCGTGGCTCAATTCCAGTAGGTATTTTGGGATACGATTTACCAATTATCGAAGTTGTTGCACTCGCAATAGTGGGAAATATGTTCCCAAATTTCTTCATATTAAAGTTCCTCGAACCATTAAAAAACTTCTTCACGGCGCACAGCAAAATAATCGAACGAATATACAATCACATAGTGGAAAAAACCCAATCAAAACATTCAGAAAAATTCTTAGCAGTCGGAGCTATATTCCTCGTAAGCTTTGTTGCAATTCCTCTACCCGGCTCAGGATCGTGGACGGGATGCTTGATCGCATACCTATTTAAAGTCCCATACTGGAAAGCTCTCGGACTTATATTCCTAGGAATACTCGGAGGTACCGCAGTCGTAACAACCCTATCCGTCGGAACCGATGCAATATTTGGCGCAATAGTTAATTTGTTTTAAGCTTCTGCAATCTCGACTTCCCCCTGCCGGAGAACCCGAACCTTATCCCCATCGACCTTCACAACAGTTGAGACTTTTTGTGATGACCTCTCTTCAAAAGCCAAAACAACATCTCCACTCTCCATATAATTACCAAACATACCTATAACCTCATCCACAGATTCACACACCTTCTCTCCAGACACATTACAACTCGTCGTTGTAATGGGATTACCAAGCTCTCGAACCATTTGGAGAGAGGATTCATCTGCTGGAATTCGAATACCAACACTATCTAAACCTGAATTAATCCATTCAGGCAATTTATCAGTTCTAGGAACTATTAAAGTCAGCGCCCCTGGCAAATACTTCTTCGCCAATTCCAAAGCCTTCTCAGAAAACACCCCATACTGCTCCGCCATTTCAAGATCACTACACAAAATACTTACAGGCTTATCAAAAGACATTTGCTTCATCTCATAAACTTTCGCTACCGCAGCTTCATTAAAAACATCCACCGCAAGCCCAACACATGTATCGGTTCCATGAACTATCACCTTCCCTGATTTTAACGCTTCTATGATTTCCATCATCAAACAAAATACAAAAAAATTCAATTTGAAACAATCGATATTAAAATCAATGAATAAAATTTGACACGACATATCTCACATGTATGATTACACCTCGATATAAATTTAATTAATAAAGAATGGGTAGAACAGCTGAAATTTTAGGCGGCCTTGGTTGCGCAGCACTTATACTCGGGGCTGCAGTAGGAATGGCAACGGGAGGAATAGAACTAAAAGACTGCGTAGAAGAAGCACATGAAGACAAGGCACAAAAGGAAGAATTAGATCGAAGAACTGCAGAAGTGAAAGAATTAATAAGGTGGGCTAGACTTTCCAGAGAAGAAATAGAAAAAAGGGTTCTTAAACTCGCATGTGACCATGTATTAGATGAAAAAGGATATGACTTGGATCGCCGTCTTGGACCATGGGATAGAGAACGTATATGTGAAGGAGTAACCGCAGAAACAATCTTTAGATTTAGATCAGAATTCGAATCTTTGCTAGAAGGCTACGAGAAACGACCTCCAAGTTCTAGTATGCCCGGCCAATGGTAATTATTCTCGGGAAACTCAGAAAGCCATCTTTAAGAAACTTAACATTGGCTTTTTAAAAGCGCTTTGATACCCTTGAGGACGATTAAATTCTAATTACCTTAATATGAAACCACGAGTTGCAATAAATGGCTTTGGTCGAATTGGCAGACTGGTTTTTCGGGCCAACTTAATTTCTGAAAAATTGGATATCGTTGCCATAAACGATCTCACAGACAATCACGCCTTAGCACACCTACTCGAATTCGATTCGGTACATGGACATTTAGATGCCAATATCGAAGTGAAAGGAGAAGACTCTATTATTGTAAATGGAAAAGAAGTAAAAGCCCTATCTGAGAGAGACCCCGAGAAACTTCCTTGGGAAGAGTTAGAAGTCGACATCGTAATCGAATCAACAGGAGTGTTCAGAAAAAGAGAGGGGGCGCAAAAACACATCATCGCCGGAGCCAAGAAAGTAATTATTTCAGCTCCAGCAAAAGACGAAATTGATTTAACAGTAGTCATGGGAGTTAACGAAAAAGATTACCGCAAAGACGAACATCACATTCTTTCCAATGCATCTTGTACGACAAATTGCTTGGCTCCAGTTGCAAAAGTTCTCAATGAAGAATTCGGAATCGTAAGAGGACTCATGACTACAATTCATTCATACACAAATGATCAAAAAATTCTCGATCTTCCACACAAAGACCTAAGACGTTCCAGAGCAGCGGGAATGTCAATGATCCCAACTTCTACGGGAGCGGCTAAAGCCGTAGGACTGGTACTTCCAAAGCTCGCAGGCAAACTAAACGGATTCGCAGTGAGAGTCCCAACTCCAAATGTTTCGCTAGTTGACCTCACAGTCGAAGTTGAAAAACACACAACCGCAGAGGAAGTAAATGCCGCCTTCAAAAAAGCCGCAAACGGAGAGCTCAAAGGAATACTCGGAGCCGAATCTCGGCCGCTTGTTTCAATTGATTACACCGGAAACAACAATTCTTCAATAGTCGACCTCGCCCTCACCGAAGTCATGGACGGCAACATGATAAAAATCGCCTCATGGTACGACAACGAATGGGGCTACTCAATGCGAACTGTAGACTTAGCAGCTTATATGTGGGCTTAATCTAAAGTCCCATATCAGACCTCAAATCATCAGATGCTTGTGGATGTCTAGTCGTTTGGAGTACATCTCGAACAACTGGACTAACTAAATTTCCAGCAGAAAATTGACCGCCGATATCACGCATGTTCCCTTCACTATCAAACAGATCTAGATAACCTATACTTTGTACTCCATAAAGAGCGGGTACTTCAACCTCACCCGAAGAATTTACCACCGGCCCCGTCCCAAAAACAACAGTTGTCATGTTAGTTTCACCTACGCCTCCTCGACTACGCTTCTTACCAACAGTCCCGGTTTTCCCAGCAATCGATGCACGATCAGTTAATCCGTTCAAACTCCATAAAGTACCCCTGCTATCCGAAGTGCCTCCATCGGAAAGCGGTACCTGAAACCATCTCCAAGTTTCTGATTCACCGCCATCTACAGAAGATGGGGTGTGAATTAATGAAGCACAAGTGTGAGCATCCTCACTATATTCTGGCTCAACAGTTACATATCTACCATCTCGAAGAAAATATCCCGTAACCACATGGGGACGTGGCATAGGTTCTCCGGTCCGCGCAGCCATCATCATTGCAGCCAGATCATAATGACTCGTATCAAAGGTCCCCATCGCAGCAGCAGTTATAGGATCTGTCATACCTGAATGAGGAGTTCCAAAACATTCAATCAAAGATGCTACATCTTCCTCAGAAACACCAAGATCTTTCGCATTTTGAATAATTTCACGCCTAGAATGCATCAAGTTATAAAGAAACTCCTGAACAAGAGGGTCATCACTATCAACTGTAATTCCTTTCTTCGCTAACGCAGCAACTAAAATCAACTTCCCAACCGATCCATACATTCTCTCAAAAGAAAATACATCTTTGGAGAGAACTTCAAGATTACCATTTTCATTAATAAAGCCAGCATAAATAGAAACCGCCTCCCCACGTTCATTAAACACATCCCCATACACCAAAGGACCTCTATCAGAAAGTTTCCTGAGAGCACCTTCCCCCTTCTTAACCATTTTACCCTGAATCCTCCCTTCAAGCGAAGTCTCCACTCCCTGCACTTCTTCACGAGCATCATCACCAAAACGCTCTCTCATTTCTCTGGCAGCCGTAAGCGCACCACCATCATAACCATGCCTAGGTGAAAAACTATGACGACCTTCTGCCTTCGCCTCTGCATAAGTTTTTGGCCGAGCCCCTTCAATCTGAGCATAAACTTCTTCAATAGTATATTCCGTACCATCCCAACCTGTAATCACCCCGTCTTTTGCATAAACTCTATCTGCAGCAAGCTTCGCCCTACCAACACTATGTTGCCAAACTTCCTCAGAAGAATTCCAAGGTCTTTTAATAAAAGAGCTAAGAAGAAACAAGTGTCCAGGAGTAATTCTAGGATCATAAATCCCGTCAAATCCCCAATAAATACTTACAAAAGCCTCTATCCCCTGCGCCTCATATCCAAAGAAGGCAAAAGTAGCATAAAGTGCCAAAATTTCCTCAGGTGTTTTAATAAAATTAAGTCCTATTCCCCCCATTGTATCATTCTTTTTCAGAAGTAATTTCTCAGCTATTTTAAGGTCCCTATCATAGGTCCTAGACATCCCCTTTCTATCAAATAAATAAGGAAGATTATCCTGCATAGCACCAAATGCTTGATCTGCAATAGTAGACCTTCCATTTATATCGGCATTACCACCGCTAATTATGTACTTAAATACAGATAAAAAAAAGCTTAGGCGACACCCCTATCAAAGAAGTAACCCCATCACGATGACCCTGATCTTCAACTTGAATCAACCCTTCTGCAAAATTATAAAGAGCCCCTCCTTTCTCCATATCTTCAGGATTAATAGGCACCGCTTTATCATTACCACTTTGGACCCCTCTCTCACGTAATTTCCAACCATGAAGATATCCAGTCATATCCCCTCCATCTGCATAAAGTGCAACAGACAATTTAGATTTAGAATGCTCATCAACTTTACGTGCCATTGAAACACCCTTTATACCAGCTGACACAGCGACAGCAGAACTCAAAAGCGATCCAAAAAGCACCGTAAGACCAAGCCGCTTTGCCCATTTCTTAACTCTATATCCAAAAAACCTACTCTTCAATCTATCAAGAAGACTTGGCACCTGAATCTCAGGCATAGATTTCAACATCTCTGGATCCATCTTTCTCATAAGTCGTGATCCCAACGGAGGTTTAGGTACCTTCGGAGGAACAACATGCTCAGCAGTTTTATCCGGATCACCTCCCATACGCTTCAAAGCAGCCTTCTCGACAGCTACATCATCATTCAAAAAAGCACCTGTAACCTGAGCTCTCCAAGCATCTATACTACCTTGAAACGTATTTAAAGAAAGATCTCCAAAACCTACTTCCCCCTCCATTCGATCAAGAAGTCGCTGCCTATCTTTAGCAGATATGCCAGCTTCTTTCAGCATTTTATTAGCTTTTTGTCTAGTAATTTCGGGAGAAGGCATATTTATAACATTATAAAAATAAGAGTTAATTATGCGGATTTATTACGAAAAGTCAATGTTAATATTGACTTCTTAAATTTTTAGGTTATTATAGCCTCTTGTTAAATTCAAAATCATGCCTCAAAAACCAACTATCAGAAAACAACTAGAGCTTCTTGAAAGAAAACCATTGATAGATGTTACCGAGAAAACAATGGAAGACATGTTAGGTATGAAATACCTCATCGCAACCTTGAGAGCACAGATAAAACAATTTCGAAAAAAACTTGCTGAAATAGCAACGGAAAGAGATCAATTACGCAGAGAAAAAGCCAACCTAGCACATCAAACCTCAGATCTTAAAAAACGATCCAAAACCCCTGCACAAAGATTGCATCCAGCAATTATCGCAGCACTGGGAGGGCTTTCGGTATTAGCTCTAATGTTAATTATCTTCTTAAAGCCAGACAACGAACCCCATCTACCAGAAGAATCAGACATCGAAGCTGCTGTACGAAGATACTGTGAGGAAAACGGAGTTCCAGGAACTTTTTATAAAGGCAATGGCGAGGAAACCAAGGTAACCGACGGCCATTTCTTACGAGTAGAT
>JABINC010000071.1 GCA_018697675.1 Candidatus Peregrinibacteria bacterium | reverse complement strand
GACACCATAATCACAACCACAAGCACACTGATAATCGCGATCAACTTCGTTCGAATCGAATGCCGAATCACAAACTTACTCTTCGACTTTTTAGAAGATTTTGCCACTGGCTTTCCTTCTGTCTTTTCGACAGATTTCTCAACCACCTCTTTTTCTTTTTCTTTTCCTGCCATAATTTAGATTCAATAATTCACCTTATTTTAGCAGAAAAAGGACATTTGATTAAGCAAAACAACTGCAAAAAAGGGCCTTAAACACTTATTCTCATGTTATTTTAGAATTTGCGAGTTTACGCGCCTCGAATAAAGTGGTATAATAATGTGATTAATTATTAAAACAAACATAAAATGGCAAATGGGTTAGAAAAATCGGAATCTGAAGGAGATATTAATAATACTGCTCCTGCTCCTGAAAAAAACGATACTGGATTTTTGAAAGATGCTTTTGAGCAAGCAGAAAAAGTTGATGATGCTATGGAAGAGATAAAAGTCCGTGTCTCATATTTAGAAAAAAGGGCCCCTTACCCTCTTAATATGACTGTCCGAGAGGCTATGGTCCTTAGAGACAGCTTAAGTGAAATAAAAATCTACCCTACATCAACACATGCCGATATTGTTACAAGGCTCGGCAGCTTGAGTTTCTATGAATTAGTGCCCCTATTCGAGTCACTCAATCTAAATTTTGTTGATCAAGAATCTGAAGGGAGAGACCCTTATGATAGTTCAAAAGTTCTTATCGTCGCTCTCATAGATACGCTTGAGAATAAAGTTTTACCTGCTCTTATAAAAATGGAAAGAGGGAATCCTAATGGATAGAGAATTGTTTTTTATTGAAAATCTGTCTGCACGTGCAGAGATTTTACAGTGATTTTCAGCTTAAATAAGCCATTTGAAATGAGTTTCTACCTGACTTCTGCAACATTCACATACCCATCGATTCTTGGGGTAAATGTTAGGTCTTGCGTGGCAGCGTAAATTATCTGGGTTTCGAATAATGGAACTCCGAAAGGCTGTTCGTTTATGAGAGTTCTCATAATTTCTTGTAAAAGTCGTACGCGGTCGAGGGGAGCGAATGTGTTATCGGATTGGGCGATGAGGTCATCGACTCTTTGGATTGAATAATTCCCAGCATTGAACTCACCCATGCCATTTTCTTTCGAATGAGCTATTACCTTATAGAGATCAATTGCGTCACCGAATTCTGATTTCCAACCAAGCAGGTAAAGATCTGATTCTCCGCTGCTTAGACGTTTTATCAGGTCTGATCCTGCGAGAGGGTTTAATTCAACTTCGATACCTGCCGCTTCGAGGTCTGATTCAATATGTTTTGCAACTTCAGAAAGACCTATTGAGAAATCAAGAATAAGTGGCCTTGGGGCGGAATATGGAGATGCATCTTCTGGAATAATAACTTCCGGCTCTTCCAATCCGGGGAGATATCCCACTACTCCGTTTGAGACAAATTGTGGGGATACGCGGACCGCTCCGCCGAATGACGCCGCAAGGGCTTCCCTATCTATTGCATCTCTGACCATGTACGCAACTGTAGGATCTTCGAACATCCGCAGATTCTTGAATCCAAATCCGAGGAAAGTAACTTCTAAACTTGGCTGAGTTATTATAATAGCCTCGTCTGTGTTGATTTCTGGAACGAGCGGATATGGCACATTGCGGAGAAGATCTATTTCTTGCTCTTCAAACATTCGGAGCCGCCGATCTCGATCTTTTATATATATGTATTTTGCTTCTTCAAAATGAGGGAGATTCCCCCAGTAATCCTCAAAACGCTCGAGTGAAATCTTGTTTTTATCTTCCAAACCTTCGCCCTTCGAATCCAATTTATAAGGCCCTGTCCCATAGAGCTCTCCATTATCAAAATCCTTGTAGATGTAAACTGTTGCAAGTTTGTTTAAAAAAGTTGGATCTGGCTTGTGAGTTTTGATCTGTACTTTACCGCCCATAGCCTTGATCTCCGCTATGTTTGAAAGCACCGATTTGAGCTGAGAAGTATCACTTTGCATAGCTTCTTTGAAACTTTTTACAACTTCATTTGGAGACATATCTGAACCATTGTGAAACTTAACCCCTTCACGAATTCTAAATTCCCAAGTCAGATCGTCTAGTTGGCCGAATGTGACCGCCAAAGCCTGCTTCACCTGGAGGCTCGGGTCCAACGCAACTAGCCCCTCGTATGAATTATTGAGAACAAGCCTATTTTGGAATTCAAAATTAAGAGGAGAAAGTGACGTAACGGGCGCTGCAGTCCCAATGGTAATCTCATCAACTATGATCTCTTCCACGATCGTTGTTTTGTCATACTTCACCAAAAAATCTGTCACCACCCCCTGTGTAAAAAAATTAAGTGCCACCAAAGAAACCGCTACGATAAAAAGAATCAGCGTCCCAAAAAAAATGATCTGAGCGGTTCTGTGCGATACGTGTTCTAACTTTGATTTTACCATGAAGTTTTTGTATTTTTCTTTATTTATTTCGCAACCTCGCTATGTTCGGCTGTGATTATCCCAAAGAACAGTTGATTTTGCAAACGATGCTCTAGTAGGATGTGCCCTTGGAAGGTTTGTTTAAAATAAATTCAAATATGCTAGGAAATCAAAAAGGATTTAAAATATTGGTTGTTGCACTATCTGTGTCATGGCTTGGGGTGCTAGCTGTAAATCTTTCGCCAAAAGACATTGCCCAGACTAACGTCTTTGATGCTGATGGGAATTTAGTTGAAACTGAGTTTTTGCTGGATGCTGAGGATAAGGCTCATGTTGCTAAAAATCTAGAAGAATGGAATGAAGAAGATATGAGAGTGCGAGCAAGATCATTGGCTGAAAATGGGGCTGTGGCATTCAATTATGGGGATTTCGAGAATGCGATTGATCTTTATAATCAAGCCCTGGAGCTTGGCACTTTGAGTGAAGAAAATACGCTCACTCTGCTCTCGAATTTAGCAATTGCGTATGAGGCTTATAATGACCCAATGAGTGCAGTAAAGACTTATGAAGTTTTGAAGTCTAAACTATCTGAAGACAATGCGCTTTTTCACGTGGCGACCGGAGCTATAGCGCTACTACAAGAATATGCCGACGTTCCTAAGGCTATAAAAGAGTTGGAAATTGCCCTGCAATTTCTGCCATCAGATTTCGATGCGAATAACACTTTGGCTCTGATTTATATGGGAGAATATGGCAGTGAGTTCGAGGACTTCGCCAGAGCTCTGAAATATAATAAAAAGACTCTCTCTATTTCACCTGACAACATTAATGTAAAGATCAATTTGTCTATGAATTATATCGAACTTGGAAAACATGAAGAAGCCATAAAGCACTTGGGAGAAGTCCTGAAAGCAATGCCAAATTCAATGCCTGCAAACTACTTAATTATGAAGGCAAAATACGCAAATGAAGAAATTTTTGAAGCTAGAAAATATGCTGAAAAACTCGTTGAAATGTACGACGGATTCCAAAACGATAAATTAGTTGCTGAAATACTCGAGAGTTATTAACCCTCAACCAGTTTTAGTTGTTTAAACTTGCTTTTTTGATATGTCTTGAATATATTCAAGACAGAAATAATCTTTACTTATCTCAAATATGAGTGCTGATCAACAGCCATCACCTTACAACCTTCTAGAAAGTATACAAGCTGGCATTGGGTTATTTGAGGATAAGGAGTTTGCCTCTAGAGAAATGGAAGGCGAAGAAAGAGAAGCGATGGTCGTAGAAGTTCGTGCTGTAGTAGAAGAAATAAGAGCTAATCTCAATAGATTGAGAGAATCAATGGAAATACAGGAAGATACAGATATAGAACCAATAGCAGAAGGTGTCGCAGCATTTTTCGGTGCTATATTTGGGCGTTTAAAAAGAGTTCTAGAAGAGCTCTCATTCACAAAGTCTCGTCTTTTTCATATAGGTGATCCAGGATCATTTATCCCAGAGCTTCGTGATCTACATGCATTAGCTACTTCCATCTCAGATGAAATTTTAGCTGTACACAGGGATGCCTATGAAATGGCACAGGCTAAAAAAGGAGAAAGAAGAGTGACTCCACCAAGAGTTACTCATACCGATGACGTAGTCAATAACACAATTCTGCGTAAAGAAACCCCTTTAGCGGCAAGTGGATCCTACGCTTGGTCAGGAGGATGGCATAGCCCTTCCCTGAAGTCCTAACGACTGATTTTTCTTTCTGAGTGATAAATTAGTTGCTGAAATACTTTCGCTTCAGTAAAATGCGTGAGCCAGAAAAAGTTAGACTAGATTTTTTATGTTGGGGCGTAGCCAAGTGGTAAGGCATCCGGTTCTGGTCCGGAGATCGGGGGTTCGAATCCCTCCGCCCCAGCCAAACATTTCACACTTGACTTATTTCTGAAACCAGCTATAATTCACTCCCTTACTTATAATCTAAACTTAAAAACTATGAAAAATAGAACAGATGCTCCAAGGAGAAATACTTTAAAAGATCAGATTTTAGACCTACCAGTTGAGACGATTGAAATCTGGGGAAGTACTGTAGAATCTCGACTTCTAGATGTAAAGGAGATGCTTCCAATGCTTGAAGCTGCACGAGATTCTTCGCTGGAGAAATGGTTTCAGCTTCCGAGAGACACGGCTGTAGTTGATAAAGGTCTACTTGCTGAACTTAGTAAAACACTGGTCGATGATCGTCCACTGGTTAGCGGAAAAAATGAGGAATATACCTTATGGATCCCGCAAGATAATATTAGCTGCCCAATCAAGATAGGTGATCGTCTTATGTGGCTTGATTCAGATACTCCAAATGGCCCATATGTATATAGAAATAATCAAGATCCTGCAAAAGTTACTATAGCTTTTGCAAGGGAATTCGCAGAGGCTGCTCAAGGGGAAGTTCCTCAACATGAAGGATTTACCCGTGTTGATTCTACAGAGGAACCTTTTACTGTAGTCCTACGAGTCGATACAGAAATAGGCCCTTTAGTCTTAGCAAACAATAATTGGGGGGACGGTCCTCAACAGCCACTTTCAACCGGAGATATTGTACGTTTTAAGGCAAATGGTCCCAGTCATGACTTTTATGGAATTTCTAAGGCAGAACATGCGAATTATGGTTTAGCTACAGATCAAGATGTATTAGCTATAGATCAAGATGTAAGTGATGATGTAACAACAGATAGACGAGATCATATGTCAACCCTCTTAAAATAAAAGAATAGTGTTCACACTAACTCAACTTAGAAAAAGGCTGGGGCAGAAATCAGGTAAGGTGAAGCGCAAACAAGGTTCTAAATTCATCCAACCGCCCCAGCCAACTTTTTCGCGGTTGACTTTTCACCGTTTTCTTGTAGAATTATACCTCGACATAATTCCTACATTAAATTATGGGCATAAAAAACCATGAAATCACAGAAAATGGTGAAAAGCCTAAGATGCTTACCTTGGATGAAGTCTGCGGGATGGGACTTGGGAAAAAACATAAGCAAAATCTAATAGCTATGTTTGAAGGATGTGTTTTTCAGATTGAAGATGGAGCTTTCAAAATAGTAATTCCCCCCGAATTTTATGAAAACGAAGTGTTTAAAACAGGAGCTATCGATAAGGCTAAACGAAAATTAAGTCAAAGGGCTTATGGGCATAAGAGAAAACATGATGCGCTTGTAAAAAAGAATCGTGGACGTTATGCATATATACTTGGTACTTATAATTATCTTGAAGCTATATTCTGGCAAACCTTCGGATTGACTACTTATGAAGGCGTGGAATTTGATGAAGCTTTTGAAATTGCGTGTAACATGCTACGAGATGCCGATCCTGAGCTTTGGGAACGTAATGGTTCAACGATAGAAACACGAGATAAAGCACGGATTTTTAATAGAATAACAGGCCTGCAAAAACAGCTTCTGGTTGAAAGTAAATTGAAAGGCCAACTGAAAGATCAAATGGATCAATTTACTATGTTCGAAGAGCCTGAGGTCTCTGATCTCGTTTCACAAGCTAAGATGCTTTTGAATGGAATGAAGGCCGGTATTGAGAATGTGATAAACACACATCTTAAGAAACGAGCTGCAAATGCAGAAAGGGCAAAAGCAAGAGCCCAAGAAAAGCGAAAGCTTAAATTGAAGTCCGCCAGCAATCTTAAAAGTGAAGGTGGGCCAAAGGCAGTGAGGGAAAGGATAAGTCTTGTTCGGCTTGATCTGCAAGACCTTTCTGGCAGTTTAGGTGAACTCCCTCTAAAAGTTATAAACCGAATAATCAGAAGGGCCCCTCGAAACATCAGCGATACTTCGTCTTTGAGCACTATTTTGCGTGTTGGAGCGTAAAACTGTATAAGTATCGCAGTCTATAACAAATAAACTATGGAACTATCAAAAATAGTCGGTAAACAGGTTTATATTAGACAATTACAAAATGATGATTTTGAAAACTGGTGCAAAGCTAACGAATCAAAAGAATTTAGAGTTATGTGTGGCGAATCCAAAGATTCTAAACCTCCCCCTACCGAAAAAAAAAAGGGAAAGTTTAACAAAATGGTTCGTCAAGAGTCTGGTCTGTGTTTCGCAATTATAAGAAGAAAGGATGAAGCGTACCTTGGGAGTTGCAGACTACATAAGCTTAACATGTGTGATAAAAATGCACGGCTCGCAATCGGACTTCTTTCTGACTATTTTGGAAAAGGCTATGGCACAGATGCCATGAAATGCCTATTAAAATTTGGATTTAATGAACTATCTCTACATAGAGTAGAGCTCAGGGTTCTTGATTTCAACAAAAGAGGAATTTCTGCATATAAAAAATGTGGCTTCAAAAAAGAAGGAGTCTTAAGAGAAAATGCTTATATCGATGGTAAATATTATGATGACATAATAATGAGTATCCTTGAATCCGAATTTGAAAAGTAGAGTTGTTTACATCGTTCACTGTTCGCCTCACTTTGATAATGCAAAAAGTATATAATCACGCTAGGGTAAATAAGGTTCTAAATTCTTCCAACCGCCCCAGCCAGTTATTTTGCCCCCTACTGTAAAGTTAGGCTGATTTCGTGTATATTTTCACCTTCTATTAAAGTTGAATGCAGTAAATCAATCGTTGAATAATATTCTCCTGCGTATTCACCATTTTTTGATACCTTAACTGCTTTTACCAAAAACTCTACGTCTGCCAGATTATTTGAGAGAGCTCCACTAGCCTGGTTTGTTGACGTTAACGATAAAATGGCTTCCCCATCACCATCGGTCAAAAGTGTTCCCAGTAAGGGCTGTGTCCCGGGATACCCACCAAATAAATTCTGACTAAATCCATTTGTTCTCATTCCATAAATTTCTACCATTGCATCATTAACAGGCTTCCCATATTTATTTAAAACTTGCACCCTTACCTCATCCGGCATGAATAGATTAGTAATATGCCCAGGTGTATACATATGATTCCAATTATGGCTTATCAAAAATGCGTTCAAATCGGAATATGTATCACCAACTATGGCGTTAATCATAGGTTCATCCAAATCTTCTAAAAATGGTGGTATATATTCACCCAAATATGGTCGAACCCCTGTAATATCTTCAACAGGATCTCCACTATTAACAGTGTAATTATACCATTCGGGAACCCCTAGCCCATAAGCATGCCCTGATTCATGAATAAGATTTCCCAATGAATTAAGATTTGGATAGTTTTCATTAGGAAAAGCTCCAACTATCATGTATACAATCCCATAATTTACCCCATCTATTTCTGTAACAGAGCCATTAAAGAATAGCGAACATGTGATCGGACCAGGATCTACCATATAAAATATGGTCATTCCTCCGTACCCATCATTTGGCAAGAAATACTCCGGATGGTCATGCACATTACATACATCATTTACATCATTCAAAATAATAGATTGCCCTATCTCTAGCTCTTTACCGGTGTTTTCGTTTAGTACTTCATTGTATGCGTATATCAAATCTTTCGCATTACTTTCCCAATCCGGATAAATATCCACCAATCCTTGGTTCACAACAAATGAGATGGCCTCCGTGTTCTCATTTGAAGGCATTTCATTATTTAGTAGACCTGTCCTATAACCTAAAAGCACATTACCCGGCATATATGCATTTACCGTTATATTTGTCGAAGTATTACCGTCGCCAATCATTATTGGCAAAGACTCAACCTGAAGCTCTAATTTAGGATAAAAACTATTATGCCACACTACTGTTACAATCTCTGATTCGTATGGATCCAAATCTATTATTGCCCCCCCATCCGTAGCATCGGGAACTATTAACCAATCCGGCGCACCCGGCCAACTTAAAGCAGAATAATCAAACAGTCCAATCTCTTCTTGGGCCTGATTTAATATAGAAATACTGTTATTAATATAACTTGTACTAATCGTGTTCACCCAGTTTGCCATCTCCGCTTCCATATATGATATGCTCTGTGAATCACCCGTTGTGTTGGTAAATTGAAGCCTAAATATAGGATTATATTCATCTGAATAATTACTCAAAATCGGTAGCGAAGCAGGGGAGATTTCAACTACAGGGACCTCCTGTGCACAGGCATTCGGGCTACATGGATCGTTTGGATCTGTAGCATTTATATATTCCATGAGATCTCCTTGCCCATCTCCATCGGTATCGGGATTATTAATATCAGAACCAAAAAAGATTTCTTTTTCATCAATCAATCCATCACCATCTGTGTCAAGAATCTCTACGGCACTATTGTCTGAAGGCCCAGCATAGTACGGCGCATTTTTCATAACCTCCTCTCTATTTTCACTTGGAAGGTTTCCCATTTTTTCTAAGATTCCACTTCTATTACGGAGGACTTTCACCCTACCCGTTAAATCATCATCTGCCGTTATGACAAGACCTACTATAATACTCGTTACTAATATTAATATGGCTGATATCGCAAGAAACTTGTTTTTATTTTTCATGTTTTTTGTATTGGCAGCGTACGAAAAAAAGGGGCTAACTTTTCAAATTTAGGCAAAAATTGATCCAGCCATTCGAGTTGAAATCAT
>JABINC010000070.1 GCA_018697675.1 Candidatus Peregrinibacteria bacterium | reverse complement strand
CGATGATTTATAAGAGTGCGCGTTTGAAGAAAGGAAAGGGTTTAAATAATGAAGAATATGAGGTTTTGAAATCTTATAATGAGCATGTTAAGGCTTTTAATAAAGCTATAAAATCCAATTATCGTGAGAAGGCATCTTTTGCGCTGTCTTTGAAGCAGCTGGGTGTTTCTGGAGGGATTGGACCTGAAGGTTTTGCAGTGACTGTCTTCACTATGGGAATCGGCCACCGCACAAATTATAAGTGGCTTGCCCCACGTTATCTGAAACGCGAAAATGTTGCTTTTGTCTTGATCACAGCTCCTGAGCTCTGGTGGTGGAAGCATATTACAGGATGGGGATTGAAGGTGTCAGCATTGGTTGCTGTTTTAGCTGGGATTGGTTGGTGGCTTTTGGGTTAATACCCTATGA
The DNA here is from genome assembly GCA_018697675.1 of Candidatus Peregrinibacteria bacterium. Taxonomy (GTDB): domain Bacteria; phylum Patescibacteriota; class Gracilibacteria; order UBA1369; family JABINC01; genus JABINC01. The sequence continues at coordinate 11,792 of JABINC010000070.1, read as the reverse complement.
AAAAAGCCTTTTTTCTGCTAGAATATAGGGATATTTAAGCATTCCTATGGACATCCGACAAATTCTAAAAGAGGTGAAGAATCACAATGCGCCTGATGTGCATATCATGGTGGGGCAACCGCCTGTGGTGCGGCTTCCAAATGGTGAAGTTTATGTTTCGCCAGATGTTCAAGTTTTGACTCGAGAAGATGTAGAAGGTGTTATTCAGGAGGTTACTCCTGCGGATAAGTTGGAAGTTTTTAGAGAAAAGTTTGAAGTGGATTTTTCATTTACTTTGGAGGGAGAGGGTGGTGATAGTGGAGCTAGATTTCGAGTAAATCTTTATATGGAGAAGAATGGACCAGCTTTGGCTTTTCGATTGATTCCTTATGAAATTCCAGATGCTCTGAAATTTGGTGTGCCGGAGGTGGTGATGAATTTGGCGGGTTTGCCTCGAGGACTTGTGCTGATAACGGGGCCGACTGGGTCGGGGAAATCAACAACTCTTACTATGATAATTGATAAGATTAATCGCGAGCGGAAAGCCCATATAATCACAATAGAAGACCCAATTGAATTTATTCATAAATCGGGACAGAGTATTGTAACTCAGCGGGAGCTCGGTTCTCATACGAAATCATTTCCAAGTGCGATCAAAGCTAGTCTTCGCCAAGATCCTGATGTTGTGATGATTGGTGAGATGCGTGATCTCGACACAATTATGGCAGCCCTAACTTTGGCTGAAACTGGGCATCTCGTATTTTCCACTCTGCATACTCAGGATGCTCCGCAGACTATAAATCGTATTGTCGACGCTTTCCCAGAATTCCAACAGCAACAAATTCAAACGCAGCTCTCACTTGTTTTGAAAGGAGTGGTGGCGCAGACGCTCATTCCTCGAAAAGATGCTGAAGGTCGTGTCTGTGCTTACGAAATTATGCTTGCGAATGAAGGGGTGCAAAGTTGTATAAAAGACGGCAAAACTCATCAACTTTATTCAATGATGCAGATTGGTAAGAAGGAGGGAATGAGAACTCTGGATGATGATCTTTTGCGGCTTGTGAATGAAGGGATTGTTGAGCCAGAAGTAGCGCTTTCGAAGGCTCGAGATTTGGATGATATGAAAGGTAAACTTGGAATATAATTAATAATTTAATCTAGAATTTGTGGCAACAATGCTTGAAAATTTGTTTGGTAATATAAATGATCCAAGTGTGCAGAAAGTGCTTCGATCATTGGATATGATTCAGGATGCTGAAGTGAAAGCTGGTGAATATATTTTCCGCGAAGGGGACAAAAGTACGGAGTTTTATATTATCGGACTCGGTGCAGTCGAGATTTTGAAAAAATTAGATGAAGAGGGAAAGGAAAAAGTTCTGGATACTTTGGGATCCGGTAATTTCTTCGGAGAGGGAGCGATTTTTACCGATACTCCGCGGTCCGCTAGTGTTCGTGCTCTCTCAAATTGTCGACTTTTTAAAATAGATAAACGTCAGTTTTTTGAGCTTTTGAAAAACAATAATGATATTGCTGTTACGTTTCTTTCAAATATGCTTTCTGTTGTAAATCAGCGGCTTCATCATGCTAACCGTGAGCTTGTTGTGTTGTATGAAGTTAGTCGAATTATTGCAGAAGAGGCGAAGAATTTACCAGAGCTTGCAAGTAAAATATTGTATCAGTTGGTTGGCATTACGAGTGATGAAAAAGCAGCGTTTTTGTTGATTGATGAAGTGGGTAAAGATCGGGTGGTGGCTGAGATAGGGTTCAATTCTAAAGAAATCAATTTTGATGAATTCTTCGAGCCTTATGATGAGAATTTTGAGGGAGTAAAAAATGCATTTAAAGATGAGAAAACTCATTCAAAAGTCATTGGAAAATATCTAATTCTCGGCATTAAAAATCTAGAAGGAAAACTTAGTGGTTTGATAGTTTTGTTTGATAAGGAAGGTGAATTCAAAGAGGATGATATCCGGCTTTCCGTCTCTATTTCCGAGCAGCTTGGACATGTAGTCGAAAACTTCGCAGGCAAAGAAGCTGCAGAAGGAAAGGATAAATTGAATAAAGAATTTTTGAGTTTTTAGTTTGTTCTGCTACAATTCGTAGGATGGCTAAGAAAAAGAAAAAAATATCGGTTTTTAAATCCCTTTCTGGCTTCCTTTGGAGTCATAAAGTTTTTTCTCTGACTTTGCTTATGTGGATTGGGTTTGGGTTGATGTTTTTGTTAGTTCATTTGTTTGAATTAGAAATTTTATCTCGTGAAGTAGTTAAAGCTTATACGTGTCTTTATTTGATCTATGGTTTGTTTTTTACTTTTTTACTTTTGGTATTGGCTTTTATTAGTTTTATTATTTCGTTTTTCAAATCTGAAAAGCGATGGAAGAATGTAGGTATTGCTTTTGGCATCCTTCTTTTTGTTATGTTCTTTTTGTGTGTAATTGGCTTTGTGTTTGGGATTTCTGAGCCTGAAAGGAGTTGTTTTGATAGCCAAGAAGTTGCCTTGGTGGTGGATTGAACGTAGAATAGGTGTTGAAATAAATTTTAATTTTTTATTATGACTGATATGGATGTAAAAGTGATTCCGAATGAAGGGAGTGCTGGAGGTGGAGGTTTTGATCATCATGAGATTGGAGAGCATGTTGAAAAAGTTGAAAGTCCTGGAGAGGCTGAGGTTACGACTCTTGTTAAAATGAAATTTCCGAATTTTGCGAAGCTGGTGGCGACTCACAGTTTTGAAGATATTCTAGAGCGTAATAAAGACGGAGATGTGATTATACCCGCTGACCTGCTTGCTGACTTGGCTAATGCGGATCTCGTGGATGATGAAAACAAACGCCGAGTTATCTTGGTTCTCGGAGGAGTGGTCCTTGGGGTTTTGCTAGCATTTGTATTCTTGGGCGGGGCTTAAGAATAGTATGATTATTAATCCCAGATAGTTTCTCCTGGAGGTGTTTGTGGTTGATCCCAGATTGCGCGGTTTGGTTCAGATTGGTCTAATCTATTTTCTATTACTCTTGTAGTTAAATCTCTTCTGCGTACTCGCCAAGCTTTGAGTATAGCTTCTTGGTCTTGTTTTACTTCTGGTGCGGGATCTGTCTGAGGTGTGCTTTCTGGAATCGTTTTTATTTCTACCATGATAATTGGCTATAAATGTTAAGAGGAATTATTTATAACATAAGTTGCGTTGGAATTCAATTTTTTGTCTAGGTCTTTATGTTCTTAAATTAATTACATTATGTTTTTTAGCTAAGCTACATTTTACTTTCAAGGTGAGCTACAATATCCTCATTAGGTGAGTCAACCCCCACCATGAAATATCAGTTGTCTTACGTCTAGTTGAAATGTTGTTTTTTGGCTTTTAATAGCTGTTTTTTAGCGCTTTCATCTTGCTTCAAAATGGTGAGCATGTGGTAAGTTGAAGTTAGAGAAAATAATAAAACTCAATTCTTAATAAATTCATTTTTTAACCTAAGAAATCATGAGAAATACAGGAAATTTACAGATGATTTCCGATAAAGAAATTGGAAAATATTTTGATAAAGATTTCAAAAATTACTCTGACAGGAAATTGATGGCTCTTGCTAAGAAATATGGAACTCAAACTTTACTTTGGAGACAGAGATTTATAGGTCTTCTGCCTGAAGTTAATAGTCGATGTTTGTATGAGAAGAAAGGATATAGTTCGATTTTTGAATTTGGGAAACGTATGGCTGGGCTTAGTGAGAAACAAATTGGTTTGGCAATCAATCTTGAGAAGCGTTTTGAGGATAAGCCAGCGTTGTATGAGGCGTTAACAAAAGGTGAAATTAGTATAAATAAACTTACAAGGATAGCTTCTATAGCTACTAAAGAAAATGAAGGGATTTTGACAGAAAGTGCGAAAAGACTTTCAAACAGAGCATTGGAAGTTTTAGTAAAAGATGTCAGGACTTCTAAAGGGTTGGAGTTTGAAAATCAAAACGGCTTATTTGAGCCAAAAATCGAAGTGAAATCTCTGCACGTGCAGAGTGAGGTTAAAGAGGGGAATGACAAAGGTGGGAATGCAAATCTGAATACTCTCATTGAACTTGGTTTATCAGGTGGAGTTATTGAAAAGTTAAAAGTGTTGAAAGATAAAGATTTGGATGTAAATGATATAATCTTAGAATTACTTGAAAAACGAGAGAAAGAGCTTGAGGAGAGGAAGTTAAGACATAGGGAAAAAGTGGTAGAGTGTGAATTAAAACGGAAAATAGAGGGTAAAAAGCCAACACGATATATAGCAGCAGAAACCAGAAAAATCCTTAAAGAGGAATATGGGGCTAAGTGTTCTGTCTCTGGGTGTATGCGTGATGCAGATTGTGTGCATCATACGGTTAGGTTTGCGCTGACAAAGAGTAATAATCCGTGTTTTTTGGCACCACTTTGCAGCGCACATCATGAAATCGCACATTTAGTTGATGAAAAAGTGGCGGAGAGGAGGTTATATTGATGGAAGATTGTGGGGAAAAGGATGTTGCGTTGATAAGGTTATAGTTAAAAGGAGGCTATGAAGTGTGGTGATTTTGTAGTTTTTGGCGATATGGCGTCTAGTCAGTTTCAACTTTACTTCCTTTAAGTGTTTGCTTAAACTGTCCAGGACAAATTTAAACATAAAAAAATGGCTAAATCTAAGTATAAAAGAGTTATGCTGAAGCTTTCGGGAGAGGTGCTCCTAGGGGATCAGGATAATGGTATTGATTTTGATATATTACATGCACTTTGTGGTGAAGTTGTGGAGGTGGCGAAAATGGGGGTTGAGGTTGTGATTGTGATTGGAGCTGGGAATATTTGGAGATATCGAGATAACACAGGATCGGGAATTGATAGAGTGAGTAGTGATTATATGGGTATGCTGGCGACGATTATGAATTCGGTGGCGATGCAGTCTTCGATAGAAGCTCAAGGAATTTATGTGAGGGTTTGTTCTGCGCTAAATATTCCGCAGGTGGCTGAGCCGTATTTGAGGCGGCGTGCGATTCGACATCTTGAAAAAGGTCGAATTGTGATCTGCTCAGGAGGTACTGGAAATCCGTATTTCACTACGGATTCGGCGTCTGCTCTTCGAGCGCTTGAGCTGGATTGTGAAGTGCTTCTCAAAGCTACCAAGGTGGATGGAGTGTACGACAAAGATCCGAAAAAATTCGATGATGCGAAGAGATTTGATAGTCTGACTTATACGGATGTGCTGTCGATGGATCTGGAGTTTATGGACTCAGCGGCAGTGTCTCTCTGTAAGGATTCGAAACTACCAATCATGATTTTTGATCTAACAAAGAAAGGAAATATTCAAAAAGCTGTAGAAGGTGAAAGTATTGGGACTGTTATCAACTAATGAGTTGTGAATTCGATTAACATTTAATTTAAAATATTATGTCAGTATCAGATATTATTTCTAGCACTGAAGGAGAATTTCATAAGTCGGTGGAACATCTCAAATCAGAATTCGGGAAGTTGCGAATTGGTCGGGCTTCGGCGGCCCTAGTCGAAGATTTAAATGTAAATGCTTATGGATCGATACAGTCTTTGAAAGGAGTGGCTTCGATCAGTATTCCGGATGCGATGACTATTTCAATTAAGCCTTGGGACAAAGGGCTTATTGGAGCGATTGATAAGGCTATTCGGGAATCAGATGTTGGGATTACTCCAAATAATAATGGAGAATCAATTTTGCTAAATATTCCATCACTTACTGAGGAGCGGCGGCGTGAACTCGTGAAGGTTGTGCACAAAATGGCAGAGGAAGCGAAGATCACTATTCGGACCAAGAGGCAGGATGCTATGAGTAAATTTAAAAATATGGAACGTGATAAGGAAATCACTGAAGATGATAAAACTGGTTCTGAGAGAAAACTTCAAGAAAAAGTTGATGTGATCAATAAAGAGATTGAAGATCTTGCGAAAGCGAAGGAGGCTGAGGTAATGAAGATTTAGGACTAATATTATTTACAGTCTTTTGAATGGGGATGATTTGCTTGATGGACTGAGCAATTTTTATCCTCTGAAATATAAATTAACAATTAAAGTGTAAGACTTATGACAATCTTAATCTCGATTATCGCTTTTATTTTAATATTTTCTGTGCTTATTTTGGTGCATGAATTTGGGCATTTTTGGATGGCTAGACGCGCTGGAGTTCGTGTAGATGAATTCGGGTTTGGGCTGCCTCCGCGGATTTGGGGAAAGAAAAAAGGGGACACGCTTTATTCTGTGAATTTGATTCCTTTTGGAGGGTTTGTGAGGCTTTTTGGTGAAGATCCAAATGAATTTCGTGCGCTTAAATCGAAAGAAAGTTTTCTCACAAAAGGGCTTTGGGATAAGACAAAAATCGTATGTGGAGGAGTCGCTATGAATTTCATACTGGCTTGGGTGCTCCTCACTTTTGGCTTGATAGTCGGTATAGATCCGTTGATTGTGACTTTTGATAAATTTCAAGAGTATGTGCAGGCTGGAAGTGTGCATATGACACCTGGGTATACAGTGGAAGAGTCGAGTGAGCTTTTGGGGGTTTCTAAGGGAGATAGAGTTATTGAAATCAATGGTGAGGAAGCAAGTGGTATTGTGGATTTGAAAGCTTATATCGAAGGTCTTGAAGAAGGATTTGTGGATGTGAAAGTCCGCCATGTGAATTTGCCCGAGGATGCAGAGATAGATGGTTATGCGCCTATCATTGGGTCGATAGATCGTGTACATACTTATGCGATATCTGATTTGGAAGAGCTGGAAGTTTTCACTGTGGCACGTATACCACGTCTTGTGGTTTCCAAAGATTCATCACTTGGGCTGCTGCAAGGAGATCAGGTGCTTAGAGTTAATGAAAAAGAAGTGCTTGGGCAGGATGACTTTTTAGAATTTCTGTATTCTGGGAGATTGACGAGTATAGATGTACTTCGGAATGGAAGTGTTTACAATATAACGCATGATCTGTCGCTGTTGCGGACTCGTGTAGATCGTATACTTGACGATGCTCCTGCGGACACCGCTGGAGTGGAAGTGGGGGACGTTTTTGTGTCCATAAATGGAATTGATGTTTTTGACCCAGAAGAGGTGCGAGATTTGACTTTGCGCGCATCATCTCAGACAGGTCTATTGAAATATGTATTTATGCGTGGTGAAGAGCAAGTAGAGCTTGAAATTGTACCAAATGAAGATGGACTTATTGGGGTGGCACTTAGCCCCATTACTACTCTAAATTCCATGGACATTGATTTTTATGAAACTCTGAAGGTCAGTTCAGTTCTGGATATTGATAAGCAGCAAGTGTCTGTAATTAAGGCTCCTTTCAGTGCTGTTGCTGAGATTGGAGAAATAGGTGTTGTGACAGGAAAAATGATAGCAGAGGTCTTTGCAGGAGTGTTCAGCTCCGGTGAAGTCCCAGATGGAGTTGCTGGGCCGGTTGGTATTGCTCAGATGACACATATGTCAGTACAAAATGGATTTATGGATGTGATCCGATTTGCTGCGATACTTTCTCTCAGTCTCGGAGTTCTAAACATTCTTCCATTTCCTGCACTCGACGGAGGTCGACTTGCATTTATTCTACTTGAGGCAATTACTGGTAAAAAGGTAGCTCACAAGTTTGAAGCTATGATCCATGCAATTGGATTTGCAGTGCTTCTACTTTTAATTCTTCTTATTACTTGGAATGATGTGATGAGATTTTTTTAGCTTCCGCTTTTCAAAGATTTAGGAATGTTTTTTTATCATATTTTGAGGGAGGGTAGATGCCTTAGTTTAGACATTTTTTAGAGTTTGTTTAAGTCCTTGAAAAAGGGAAGGATAGTGGTTAGAATGCGAAGCCCAAATGTAGTGGTGGCGTTTTTGTCACCAAGTATTTTTTCACCTCTCACCCTGTATGAATTTCAAAGAACTTTGGTCACAATTGCTAGAGAAATTGCAGCCTCGTATAAAGAGGGCGCATTTTGTAACTTGGTTTCAAGATACTGGGGTGATTAAAAATGAAAATGGGGTTTTGATAGTTGGAGTCCCAAATCCTTTTGCGGGAGATTGGATCAAGAGTAAGTATTTAGATACTCTCTTGGAGCTTGCGAAGGAAGTTGATCCTACTATTGAATCAGTTGAAATCGAGGTGCATTCGAGTCTTTCGGCGAAAGACCATGCTCATAAGGTAGATGTGAAAAAAATCAATTCACCTGTAGTAAAAAAGACTCGTAAGTTACCGAACAAAAATGAGGTTAAGTTGATTGAAGGAATTTCTAGTAGATGCCTCAATCCTAAATATACGCTGGATAATTATGTTGTTGGGCCGGGGAATAGATTGGCGCATGCAGCTGCTTCGGCGGTCTCTGTGAAGCCAGGATCGACTTATAATCCGCTATTTGTATATGGAGGAGTTGGACTTGGGAAGACGCATTTGCTGCAAAGTATTGGAAATGAAATCCTCCGAAATTTTCCTGATAAGACTGTTGTGTATGTGACTTCGGAAAAATTCACAAATGAGATTGTAGAGGCTATTCAAAAATATGATTCAAAGAAATTTAAGCAGAAATATCGCAATGTGGATTGTTTGATAATTGATGATATCCAATTTCTTGCCAATAAAGATCGGACTCAGGTGGAGTTCTTTCATACTTTCAATGAGCTGTATGATATGAACAAGCAAATTGTGATTTCTTCTGACAGACCTCCAAAGGAATTGTCGGGGCTTGAGGATCGGCTAGTGAATCGTTTTGAGATGGGGATGATAGTGGATGTGCAGATGCCAGATTTTGAGACTAGGCTTGCGATTTTGCAGAAGAAAGTTCAGAACTACGAAGCTTTGGTGCCTGTGGAAGTTTTGGAATTTATAGCTTATCATTGTCAGAGTTCTGTCCGTGAGCTTGAGGGAGTGCTCAAACAGGCGATGGCTCAGGCGGACCTAGAAAACTCTATGCCAACTGTGAAATCTGTGGCAGCAATTATGGATAAGCTCTGTCCAAAAAGAGAATACAAAGAATTTGTGAAGGAGATACCGCGTATTATTACTGATATTGAGGAGGTTATTCGGCTCGTTTCGGATTATTATAATGTTACTCCAGATAATGTCGTTGGAACTGGGCGAAAAAGAGAATTTATGGTGCCACGTCAGGTCTGCATGTATTTAGTGCGTAATGAGCTGAAACAGTCTTATGAGCATATTGGAGAGGAATTCGGAGGTCGTAATCATACAACTGTTATGCATGCTTGTGATAAAGTGAATGGTTACTTGAAATATGACCAGAGGCTTGTGCGTGATATAAATGCTCTGAAACGTGAGATGGGAATGTAGTTTTTGAAGCCCTCTGTTTCTGTGAGCCTTTTTTGTTTTGCTCTTGCGCTTTAGCTCGGTTTTTTTTATAGTACACACGCTTTATATTTTACCCCTCTAAATTATGGATCATCTTTATTATAGACGACGAAGAAGGCGACGCCGTGATATGTTTATGCCTTTTTTGATTTTAGTTTGTCTTCTTGTGATTGTTGTTCTTATAGTTCAGCTTTTTGCGAGTATGAGAGTACAGACCGTGGAGAATGAGAAAAATCAGGCGTTTTTATTTCTTGAAAAAGGAGACACTACATTTCATCCGTGGGGGCAAGACACATGGCATGATGCTTATGATAGAGCTTTGATTTTGGAAGGAGATACGATTAAGACTTTGGATGGGGCTTATGCAGTGCTTGAATTTTATGATGGTAGCAGAATCCGTTTGAATGAAAATACAGAGCTTTCAATTGAAAAATTAGAATCAACTCGTAAAGAAATAGGTGTAGAAGTGCGTATGACTTCAGGGGAGATTTGGGTTAATGAATTGGAGACTGATGATGATTTGCACTTTACGGTGTTTACGCCTCACATTAAGGTAACATCGGTTGGTACTGTATATGGTGTGGCCGTTTCAGACACAGAATTTGTACGTGTTATGCGAGGAGAGGTGAGAGCATTTGTTATGGATACTTCTATTCAAGATGCAGAGCTCCTTGAATCTGTAAGTATTGGGGTTGGGCAGCAGATCAGTTTGAGTCAGAATGATATTGATGATCTTGAAGCTCGTAAATTTGTAAGTTTGCTTGAGTCACTCGATGATTATTGGCGTGTTACCGAGTGGAATCTTTGGAATGTGCGTGAGGATGAAGACCCAACTGAATATGTTGTAAAAGAAGAAGTTGTGGATTCTGTTGAAGCTGAGACAGAGCGTGAGGAGCTGATAGAAGGTGAGGTTGAGGAAGGAGTTTTGGAAGAGATAGCGGTGGATTTGCCCAAGATCACAGTTACTCATCCATCTGAGAGTCCTTATGAATTAACTGAAGACCAAATTTATCTAAAAGGTGAAGCCACTGATGATGTTACAAAAGTTGTCGTGACTGAGTTTTATAAAGATCCGCAGGGAGTCCCATATGAGCTCTCTAAATTTGTTCCTGGCTCTGGTATTTGGAATTATTCTGCAGGTCTTTCTTTTGGGAATTTGATTCAAGGTAAAAATAGATTTGTGATACAGGCATTTAACGGAGATGGACTTATTTCTGATCCTGTTGAGATTGTTGTGAATATCGGCGATTTATCGCCTGAAGAGGAAGTTGTTGAAGAGGAGGACTCCTCTGAAGAAGCATCTGCTGACGCAGATGTGGAAGAAGCAGGTGAGGTTGATATGCAGGATCCGGAAGGGGAGCCTGTAGGGGCAGATGTTGAGGAGGGGAGTATCTCTGAAGAAGCAGATATTGTTGATATTCAAGAACCAATTATTCCCACTAAACCAATCTCTAAAACTAAGCCAAATATCACTTCAGTAGAATTTGCTGAAAAAGTAGGGGAGAATGCTTACGTTACAACTGAAAATAGAGTCGTTGTGAATGGATTCACCGGTGGAGCTGCGGATGTACAGAAGGTTATTGTGAATGGTTGGCCACTTAGCCTGTATGAAGTTGGCAGCAAAAATTGGGCCTACTATGCAAAAGTTGCAATTGGTACTATCCAACCGGGAGATAACACCTACAATGTTTATACAGAAAATTCGAAAGGTGAAAGAAGCCTATCTATGACTTTTACGATTCGTAAAGAGTAATTATCTGAGATTTTAATTATCTCAAATATTTCGCTTTGTTCATATTGTGATCTTCGTTTGAGTGCGCGTAGATGACTTCGCCAGTATCGAGGGTTGTTAGGTAAAACCAATAGTTGCTTTCTTCTGGATAAATTGCAGCTTTGATGCTCGGGAGTCCTGGGCTTGAGATTGGAGTAGGGGGAAGTCCCAAGAATTTACGTGTGTTGTAAGCTGAGTCGAGATCTAGCTCTTCTACGTCTATTATTTGGTCGTCTGTGACATAAAGAATTGTGGCATCAGCTCCGAGTGGCCAGCCTGAATTATATCTTTTCCAGAGAATTCCTGAAACTATTGGTAGATCATCTGCTGTTCGGACTTCACGTTCTATAATCGAAGCCATGTTTAGGACTTCGTAAAGTGTTTTTCCATCCATTTCATAAGTTTTTCTCATGTCTTCATCGATTTTCTGATCCATAGTTGTCAGTAAGCGGGTGACAAATTTATTTAAAGAGAATGTTGCTGGGCTTATAAAATAAGTGTCAGGGAATAATAATCCTTCTAAATTTGAATTATTTTGCTGCAAGATTTCCAAAAATACTTCAGGTATACTTTCTAATTCTTCTTCAGATAAGTTTTTTATGTCAAAATCTATTAATTCCCCTGCTTCGATTAAGCCGGAATTCGATAGTTTTATATCGATCTGGTCTATAGTTAAGCCTTCTTGAATTGTTACGGCAGTTTCTGTGACATCGTCACTTGTGATTTTTTCTGCGATTTCTT
>JABINC010000052.1 GCA_018697675.1 Candidatus Peregrinibacteria bacterium | reverse complement strand
CCGTGTAAGTATCAGCGAATTAGTTTCCATTTAAAATAAAAGGGATTAGGTTTTTGGTGCATACCCATAACCTAACCCCAATGACAGAGTATCAACTAACACAATTGTTGCAAATGAAAGAACGAATAATTCAAAAAGTAGAAAGAAGGCATATCGCTGTACAAGCTGCAGCAGACCTGCTTGGGATCACAAGACAAGGTCTTCTAAAGTTAAGAAAACAATATAGGAAACATGGTGAAAAAGCTCTGTTAGGATTGAAGAGAGGGCCAAAAAGTTGGTGCAGACCATGGAATCGAACACCAGAAGAATTAGAAGAAGAAGTGATCAAATTTGCATATGAAAATCCACAAGATGGTTCAATTACAATATCTTGGAAGTTAGAGGATGATTATGGAATCAAGCTCCATCATCAAACGATATATCGCATATTGAAGCGAGCAGGAGTAATTGCAGATCGAAAGAAGAGAACTATGAGGGATTGGCAAGAGGTTGAGATATCGTATCCAGGAGAGAGGATGCAGATTGATACATGTTTTCCATGGGGAAGGAGTGGCCCATGTGTTATGGAGGCTATTGATGTGTACAGTCGATGGGCATATGGTCAGCTTTTTGAGAGTGCGACAATGGCAAACGCAGCTAAATTTGTGGGCATGATTGTGAAACGGGCTCCTTTTATTATCGATTGTTTTCAGCCGGACAATGGGCCGGAATTCAAGTCGTTGTTCCAGAATGCAGTTGAGTCGTTGGGGATGAAATTTGATCCAATCCCACCATACAGTCCGAACTGCAATGGCCGTGTTGAACGGCTGCACCGCACAACGAAATATGGCCATTACTACAGGCTTGCTTACGATATGCCACTTGAAGAAAAAAACTACCAAACTGAGTTGTATTTCCAATATTACAACTGGAAAAGACGGCATCAGGGCAAGGAAATGAATCTCAAAACACCAATGATGAAGATCAGTGAATATGTCATCAAAAAATTAATACACAATGGAAACTTATCTGTGATACAATACAGGAGTTTACATGTAGCGGGAATCATGCTACAATTATAGGATTTATTTCTTTAATTCTTATAAATATGGTAGAAACACAATCACAATCAAATTTTGAGAATGATGGTGAAGGAACTCTTCCTAATATGGAGTTAGGTGCTGATGAGCAAGATCGATTTCGATCTAGTGGTGAAAAAATGGCTCAGGCTCAAGAACTTGGAGTGAAGGAAGCTATTTTGATGACTAAAATTGCAGAGGCATATGAGGCCTTTAGCACTGGTGAATCTGCTCTTGAGGAACAATGGGCAGTTCAACACTATCTTAATGAAGAGTTAACGCCAAGTGAAAGGAAATCACTTATTCAAGTGTTTTCACAAACTAATCCAAATGGTCATGAGGAGGGGGGGGTTGTTTTGACACTTTTTCCAAAGTCTGATCGTACAGTTGAAATCACTTGGGACATTGTAAAAAATCCTACTGGTGTTACGCCACAGGTCAAAAGTCATTTTGAAACCTATGTTGACAGTTTAAGAATTACTGCAGCAAGGGGGGATGGCCAGCATATACAGACTATTGTGACAGGTCTTAATGAAAGATTACGTAGATTCCCTGAAGCTGAGCGCTTGAAAATTGCTAAAGCGGTAGGTTTTTATGGAGAAGGAATTTCTTTGTCAGGTGATGGTAACCATCTTGTGTATTGGCATGTTACTGGACAAAGATTGGAATATGCTGAAACCCCTCTTCTTAAATCGGAAGAAGCTCCAGGTGTTTATTAAGATTGTTTTTTCTAGCTATATTTACCCCATGTATTTCTGAACATTTTCCTTCAGTCTTGTGTAAACGTCTCCAACTTCGGCTTGGAAAGCCTCTCCTGTGATCATTTCATAAGCTTCGATGTAGCGTTTAGCGGTTTCGACGATTACTTCTTCTGGAATTTCTGGGATGTCCCCCTCCCCTATGTATCCTTGGTTTGCGAGGTATAGTCGAAGGTATTCTTTGTTGATGTTTTGTGGTTCCTCTCCTGCTGCCATGCGTTCTTCGTAACTTTCTGTGATCCAAAATCTAGAAGAATCTGGCGTGTGGATTTCGTCGATAAGTACGATATTCCCTTCCGAATCTACTCCGAATTCATATTTTGTGTCGACTAGGATTACGCCTTGAGCTGCTGCGATTTCAACTCCGAGTTTGTAGAGTTTCATTGAAACATCAGCGAGATAATCGAATTGTTCTTCGGTTAAGTCTGTTCTTGCGAGAAGCTCTTCTCTACTTACTGATTCGTCATGATCTCCCTGCATAGCTTTGGTCGATGGAGTGATGATTGGTTCTGGAAGTTTTTGGTTTTTAACTAGCCCATCTGGCAGTGTGTTTCCACAGAAATTTCTAACTCCTTTTTCATTGTAATTGTACCAAGCGGAAGTTGTAGTAGATCCTGTAATGTAGCCTCTTACAACCATTTCTACAGGAAGAGGTTTACATTCTTTTGCTAAAACCGCATTTGGATCTGGATAATCGATAACGTGATTTCCAACGATATCTTTTGTTTTTTCGAACCAAAATTTAGCAATTTGATTGAGAACTTGTCCTTTGAATGGAATTTTTGCGATGATTCTATCGAATGCAGAAAGTCTGTCTGTTACGACGATAAGTCTTTTTCCATCAAATGTATAATTGTCGCGGACCTTTCCTTCGTAGCGTTCTCCTAGCGGAAAATTAGTACCTTTTAGAACATGGGTAATTTGAGTTTGAATTTGTTCATTTGTGAGCATTTTTGTTGAGAGGTTATTAATTTTGATGTTGTTTGAATGGCGGTTTTTGTTGCATCTCAAAATTAACGTCCAGAAGTGGAGTTTGCAATAGGAAGTGGGGTTTGCTTAATCAGTGAGGCTGAGTTCAGCTCCTGCGTGTTGAGCTATGGTTAGGCGGCCGGCTTCTTTTGGGTCTTCGGTCAATGCTAGGGATCCCTCTGTGACCGTTTCTTCCCAAGCTGCCGTTATTTCTCCCCCTCTTTGGCCTTTCATAAATTCAATTTCGAAATGGTCTTTGAACGTTGTTATTATTTGAAGTCGAGTCTTTTTTATTCGACATCTTAATCTTTTTGGACGTATTCCTGCTGTGAGTGGGAGTTCGTCATTATCTGATGGCAACCTGAGAGTGTGTAGAATGTTGATTCCTCGGCCTAAATGGTCCCATACTCCTATTGTCCAAATTTCGCCGATTTCTTTTTCTATTTCACCTGCTATGAGAACTTTACTAGCTCTGCGGAGGGCGTGTAGGAGTCCTTTGAAATGATTGATTTGGTTTTTGACATGCTCTGTTTCTCGATTTTCGTTGAAGCTGTTTAATAGCGTTAAATGTGCCTCTGCTAGAAGTGCTGCTTCGGTGATTGGGTCTGAATTAGGGTCAACCATCGCCTGTAGTTGGCAAACAGCATCATGCCAAGGGAGTAATTCATGGGAGGTAGTAATTTCTTCTTTTACTGCAAAAAAATCCCATTGAGTTTTTTTAATTTGTTTTACTGGGCATGGCACTCCTTGAATCCCATATGTCATCGCTATTATCCAATTGATTACCCATCTTATTCCTTCAAGTGCGCCTCTTGCACTGTGAATTACATCTTTTGGCATGGCTTTTACTTCTTCTAAGGCGAATGGTTGTTCGCTGAGCTCGGTATATTCTGACAGTATTTCAAAAGGAAGTTTAAGCTCTTCTATTTGTACTCTTGAGAAGATTTGCAAGTATTGTTCTAAATATCCAGGGGACGGTGAATCTCCATCAAAATATTTTCTCACTGCTTTTTTAAATTCTTCTTCGCCAAATTCATCTTTTATCTCCCTCAATTGCCGTACCGCTCTTGAGACTTGGCTCTTTTTTTCTCTTTGAAACGCTTCCTTATCGTTATACGTGCATTCATAGGGTACGAGCATCCACTCAAATACACCTTCTATTTTTTCATCTGCTGTTATTTGTTGACGTACTCCTTCTATCATTGATTTTTAGGTTATTGTTGGTCTGGGAGAAGTTCTAGTTCCCCTCCTGTGATTTGAGCGATGGTTAGGCCCCCTTCTCTTTCATCATCTACTACTCCGAGACCTCCTCTTTCGAGCATTGCGTCCATTGTTGCGTTGTGCCTTGCGGTCGCTGCTCTGATAGCTTTACCGCTGTTTGCACTTCTAAAATCTGTTTTAAAGGCTTCGATGATTTTCAATCTTGTGTCATGTAGTGAACAGAGTAATTTTTGTTTTCCTACTCCACTTGTCAGGGGGTGGTTGTCATAATCTGCGTGAAATCTTAATGTGTGGGAACTTGCTGAGCCTCTTCTGATCCCCTCGATACGGCCTACAGTCCAAACTTCGGCGGTTTCTGGCTTGGCTTTTCCGGCCCTTAATACTTCTAGAGCTCTGTCTATTGTGCTTATGGCTGTGATTAAATCTTCTATGAAATGTGGGCGTAGTTTTACAATGCCTCTTGCTATAGTAAGGAGTATTCCCAATTCGTGTGCCAGATGAGTTAAAGATATCAAATAAGAGTTCTTGGAACTTTCTTTCATTAGCGGTTCTATTAATCTTGCCTCTTCTTTTTTTAGTCTTTTGATGTTATTCACCATTTCTTCGTTTATCATAAATTTCCACTCCTGTTCGCGAATATCTTCTGGATGTAGGGTTGCTTTCCGCCATGATTCTTCGCTGAATGGATTGTCTAGAATATCTAGAGGATCTGCAGATGGATCTTTTACCACTAGGTCGAATTGATCATTTTCTGGAAAAAATTCTTCCAAATATTTTGCCAACATTTGAAAGGGCTTTCTTGTTTCAGGTTTATATGTATGTTGAACAGCCTCTTCTATTAGCCATTGCATTGTTTCCCCTGTTAACTCTTTGGCTCTGAGCATGTCTTTTGGGTGGTTGAATGCCGGATGTATGTCCCTTCCTAGTTCTTCATATTCTTTTTGAACTTCAAGAAGAGGTGCTATTTCTTTTATTGGGACTTTTGCGAGCGTGCTTATTACTCTTTCTAAATAAGGGCCCTCATAAATAGCAATAGTTTCTATCATGAGTTTTTTGAACTTTTTTTCGCCGAGTTTTTCTTTTATCGCACAAACTTTTGGTGCAAGACTATTCCGTATCCAGTTTTCTTCCGTTATTGCAGGATCTTCTCCTGTCATTTTACCTGGCTCTGTGTCTATTCGGTTGATCTTGGCAAAAAACATCTGTATCACGACTTCTTCGGGAGTATATTCTTCAGGTTTTTTATCTAAAAGTGATGGAGGTGCTGTGGGCATGGGATTTTGAGTTATTGATTTTCAGCTATAGAGACTCGGCCTTCGCCGTCTGCTAGCTCTAGTCCGCCTGAGCTGTTATCTTCTTCGGCGAGTTGTAGGCCTGCGAAAGGTGTGTCTCTTAGGCTAGCCAATTCTGCCTCGACTTTGTTTGGGTGCATATTCATGTATCTTTCTTGGAAGAGAGTTAACAAGTCTGTTCGGGAGCCATGTATTTGGCCAAGGAATTGGTGATTGTCTGGGTCTAAAATAAGGCCAATGTCTGCATCATTTTCAAATTTTATACCGTTGAGTGGTAATCCTTTCATTCTTCTTTTGAAAGTTGGTTTGTGTACTGAATAGACACGACCTGTTTCAGGTTTTTCTTCTCCCCAAGTGTCTATTGCAGAGGCTCGTTTCATGGCAGCTATGGATCCTTCGAGTTGAATTGCATATGGATTCGCTTCTTCTGGTATGTTTTCTAGCAGGGTTTTTATTGCTTGTAGTACATGTAGCAAGTAAGCAATTACAATTTCACCTGTATTTGGCTTTACTAGGTCCCATAAATTTTCTCTGCCCTCGGGATCTCTTGCCATCATATTAAAACTTGCTAAAGCTCTTATCTGTTTTTGGGCAGCGTACGAAAAAAAGGGGCTGAGAATGTTCGTTTTGCGCTAGGACTAGGTCAGGAGGTAAAATTATCTAGATAATCGTTAATTTTACGTCTATGAAACGTCAAAAAAAAGGAT
>JABINC010000062.1 GCA_018697675.1 Candidatus Peregrinibacteria bacterium | reverse complement strand
TTCGAAAAACTAGCAGGTATGACGGGAACGGCAATGACTGAAGCGGAGGAATTTTCATCAATCTACGGATTGGAGGTATTGGTAATCCCAACTAATGTTCCAGTTGTTAGAAATGACATCCCAGATGTGATTTACAAAACCAGAAATGGGAAATACCAGGCAGTCGCAAACAAAATAAAAGAGCTTCATGAGAAAGGGCAACCTGTTCTAGTCGGAACAGTATCAATCGAACAATCCGAAACTCTGAGTAATCTACTCAAAAAACTTAAAACTCCACACAAAGTATTGAACGCAAAACATCACGAACAAGAAGCGGAAATAATAATGAACGCAGGTAAAAAAAATGCTGTAACAATTGCTACAAATATGGCAGGACGAGGTACGGACATCAAACTCGGAGAAGGGGTCAAAGCGCTTGGTGGACTTCATGTAATCGGAACAGAGAGACACGAGGCACGCCGCATAGACAATCAGCTCCGCGGACGCTCAGGTCGTCAGGGAGATGCTGGAGCCAGTCAATTCTACGTATCTGTAGAAGATGATCTTATGCGCCTATTTGGTGGGGAAAAAGTAAAAGCTCTAATGGAACGCCTGGGAGTCCCAGAAGACATGCCGATTGAAAACAGATTCATATCAAACTCTATCGAAAGAGCTCAGAAAAAAGTTGAAGGACATAACTTCGATATAAGAAAACATCTCGTAGAATACGATGACGTAATGAACAAGCACAGAGAGATCGTTTACAAAAAAAGAAACCACTTCATGCTGGATGAAAATGTCAAAAACGACATATTACTTTTGATGGAACGCGAAGCCGAAAACCTAGTAAAGAAAAATGCGCCAGGAAAAGATCAAGGTGCTTGGGATTATGAAGGAATGCTAAACTCCATATTAACTTTATACAGAGATCCCGCCGCACCATTATCATTAGATGATCTCAAAGCAGAAAGCAGAAGCAGAGAAGGCCTCATAGAATTTGTGAAGCATCATTTCTGGGAACAATACGCACGCAAAGAGGCAGAATTCCCTGCTCCAAAATTCATCCGAAAAATTGAAAAATCACTCGGACTCCAAATCGTGGACAGATTTTGGATGGATCACATAAACAAAATGTCTCGCCTACGAGAAAAAGTCGCATTTGCAGGTTACGCCGGCAAAAACCCACTACTCGAATATAAAAACCAAGCATTTGAAATGCTAGAGGAACTTTTAACCAACATCGGCCGCAACACAGTCGGGCATTTATTAAATTTACAACTTGAAGTCCAAACCAAAGAAGAAGCAGAAGCAAAGAAAAAAGAAGAAGAATCAAAAGCTCTAGCAAAAACCAAACAAGAATTAGGAACACCAACAGCCGTCGAACTAACCGCCCCAACCAAAACTGAGATAAGTACTCCAGCCAAAACCGACCTTGCGAAACCCGACGAAAAATATCTTCCAAAGGCAAAAAAGAAGGCTAAGAAAAAGAGGAAGAAGTAGAACTATCCAAACAATTTCCCCTGCGAAGATGATCCATATTTAGGAATTTTCCCTATTCTGAATTTATCATCTTCTCTTACAAGAAACGGGCTGACAACAACTATGGGATCTGCCTCAGAGCCTTCCGGAACAACAATTTCGACTCCAGCACAATGAGAAAGTCCAAATTCGCAATGATCAAGGCCAGTTCCTTTTATTAAATTTCTACCACCAAAAAGGCCAACCTGACCATTTAGGCTCACTTCTCCATTTCTTGCTACATGAATTCGCCTTGTACTCATATCCAACTCTGCCTTTCCTTCAGGCAGAGAAAATATATGAAGTCCACTCTCTTCATCAAAATAAAAACCTTCCATATCCTCATCTGTCACACCACATTTTCTAAGCCCATCAGAAAGCCCCCCATTACAAACTTTGCCAGGAAAATAAATACGAATACCATCTTCCCCAGCCACGTAAGAATCCCCCTCTTCCATAACATCAATCGCAGCACGAATTTGAAAACATCTTTGAATTCTTTTTCGATTTTTATCCGCCTGCGCTCTAACTTTAGCAAATGCAGTCTCATCTCCAGTTAGTTCAGCAAACAATCCATCGAAATCCACATCTCTTAATTCATCTATGTTATGAAGGCCAAAAAGCCCAATCGGAACCCTAGCTACGGCAGCTTCACCAGCTGCAACCATAGCTTCATGTCTCTTCACAAAATGTCTTGATGGACCGGATGTCATAACAAAAAATTACAAGGTGGAAACATACCCTGAAATCAATGATTTGTCAATTCGCTACATAAAAACCTCTCTGGATTTCGAAGTCTCCTGTGGACCAACTAGACCTTGTTCTTCCATCAGTTCGATTAATCGAGCAGCGCGGTTATAACCAATCGAGAGACGGCGTTGAAGAAACGAAGCAGATGCCTTCTTGGTTTGACGGACAATTTCAATGGCATCCTGATAAAGCTCATCATCCGTACCATCAACCCCACCTGGCACTCCATTCACCTTCAATTGAGCTGTTTCACGAGAAGTAATTTCTTCCAGATAATCCGGTTCCATTGTGAGTTTAATACGATTTGTCACACGTTCGATCTCAGGCGATGAAATGAAAATTCCCTGCAAACGAGTTGGCCTACCCATGTTCCCAGGAAGGTAAAGCATGTCACCCTGACCGAGAAGATCCTCTGCCCCTACTCCATCAATAATAGTTCTAGAATCAACCTGCGAACTTACAGTAAATGCAATACGTGCTGGAATATTGGCTTTGATAAGACCAGTAATTACGTCAACAGAAGGCCTCTGAGTTGCAATCATTAAATGCATTCCAACAGCACGCGCCATCTGCGCAATTCTACAAATCGATGCTTCAACTTCTTTACCAGAAGCCATCATCATATCGGCAAGCTCATCAATTACAATCACGATTTTCGGTATTTTCACAACCATATTCGGATCGGCATTATAATCAGAAATATTACGATGCTTCGCATCAGCAAAAATCTGATAACGACTATTCATCTCTGCAACGGCCCAACGAAGTGCAGTCGCCGCTTTTTCTGGATTCGTAATCACAGGCGTCAAAAGATGAGGAATATTATTATAGTTATTCAATTCCACACGCTTCGGATCAATTAATATCAATTTCAATTCTTCAGGAGAATTATTATAAAGAAGTGACATCAAAAACGCATTCGTTCCAACCGACTTACCAGACCCAGTAGCACCCGCAATTAGGATATGTGGCATCTTCGCAAGGTCTCCAATAACCGGCTTACCTGAAACGTCTCGCCCAACTGGAAGTTTCAACTTCGAAGGATGAGCCTTATACTCTGGACTCTCCATGAAATCTCGCATATAAACTGTCGCTCGCTCATCATTTGGCACTTCAATCCCAACCAGTGCTTTACCTGGAATCGGCGCCTCAATACGAATCGCCTTAGCCGCAAGCGCGAGCGCCAAATCCTGTTTCAAAGTCGTAATTTTCGACAATTTCACGCCCTCATGGGGCTTAAGTGTATATTGCACAACCGTTGGTCCAACATGCACGTCTTTCATAATCACATCTATTCCAAAAGTTGAGAGCTTGCTTTTGATAAGCTCCGCCTTTCGTTTCAAATCTTCATCATCAATAGTGATCCCCTCCTTATTATCATCAAGTAAACTAAGTGGCGGATATTCCCACTCAATCGGTTCATACGGTTTTTCCTCATCTATAACAATATCACTACTATCCGTCATAGTTGCCCGTTCTCCAGCCATCGCCTCTTCATATTCTTTTATAAGGAGATCTTCTGAATTAGCTTCGTCGACACTCTCTACCTCAATAGGCATCGCTGCATTTTCGGACATCTCCGCATTCATCAACTCCTCTGCCTCCTTACTAACCCGCAGTTCATCCAATGACTCCGGCGCAATAATATTGATATCATCCTCACCTTCAAGGTCAGCTGTCACAATCCCTGTCTTCTTTTTCCCCTTGGAACCTTTATCCAATTTTTCAACTTTCATAGGTAATTCAGGCCGCAGAGCTGTAACCACATCCGAAATAGAAATTTCAAATATAATAAGAAATGAAATCACAAAAGCCGCTCCCAAAATCACATAAGAACCAGTCGTTCCAAGTACGGTTTGCAAAAGAAAACTCACCACAAATCCAATATAACCTCCATAAGTTCCAGCTTTCGCATATTCAAAAAGTTCAGTCATAGGAACGGCCATATGCATGGCACCAAGTACAGATGCAAAAAGTAGCCCTATTCCAAAAATTTTAGTAGCAGAGAGCCTCACTGTTTCTATAAAAAATAAAGAAATCGCAATCCCCAGCAACACAACCGGCACAGCATAAATTCCCCATCCAAAAATAGGATTTAGAAAACTCACCACAAATTCCCCAACAAACCCAAGTTTCCCCATAATACTCATCAAAGTAAGAAGTGCCAAAGATAGATAAATCACCGCCCAAATCTCAGCTCTTACGCGATCTTTAAGCTCTATCCTCGGAGTAGTCTTTCTCCTAGTTTTAGGAGTAGTCCTTGCTTTAGTTGCACGAGTGGTCTTTCGCCGCGTAGCAGCCTTCCTCGCAATACGTTTTCTTCTGACCATCAATCAATCTTAAATTTTACATAAAAATCACCCTAAGATTGTACTATACCAGCAAAGGTTTGCAAAATTCAAATTACATTTGAATTTTTCTAGTAAAAATCTTCTTATACTTATATACTGCAAAAGAAATTTTAAACAACAAACATGGATAAACAAGTAAGAACACGTTTCGCACCATCTCCAACAGGATTTTTGCATGTAGGAGGACTTCGCACGGCTCTTTATGCATATCTTTTTGCACGTCACCACAACGGGAAAATGATTCTTCGAATCGAAGACACTGATCAAGAGCGTTTAGTTGAAGGTGCCACCACTCATTTACAAGAAGTGCTTTCAACTATGAATATCGACTATGACGAAGGCCCAGACAAAGGCGGAGAATACGGACCATACATTCAATCGGAACGCTTAGAAATTTACCAAAAATACGCCAAAGAACTCATCGAAAAAGACGAAGCTTATTACTGCTTCTGTACCAAAGATCGCCTAGATGAAATGAGAGAAAGCCAAAAGAAAAGAAAGGTAGCACCAATGTATGACAAACATTGCCGCACCCTTCCAAAAGAGGACTGCGAAAAAGCTCTGGCAGCCAGCACTCCGCATGTAATCCGCCAAGCAATTCCAACTGACAAAACAATCTCTTTCAAAGATGCTGTCCGCGGACACGTAGAGTTCGATTCAAACACTCTGGACGATCACGTCCTTATGAAAGCGGACGGATTTCCAACATACCACCTAGCAGTTGTAGTAGACGATCATTTGATGGAAATTTCACACATAATTAGGGGTGAAGAATGGCTTCCATCAGCCCCAAAACATGCCGCGCTCTATGAGTCATTTGGATGGGACATTCCTGAATTCGTACATCTTCCACTGCTCCTTAATCCAGATCGAACCAAACTCTCCAAACGCCAAGGAGACGTCAACGTAGAAGATTATCTCGCCAAAGGATATTTAAAAGATGCCATCATAAATTTCATCGCCCTACTCGGCTGGCATGAAGAAAAAAGTGACCAAGAAATATATTCTCTACAAGAACTCATACAAAAATTCTCACTCGACAGAGTTCAAAAAGCCGGAGCCGTATTTGACCTTCAAAAATTCGAATGGATCAACTGTCATTACATAAAACAACTTCCCGATGAAGAATTAATTGAAAAAATACTCCCACATCTCGAAAAAGAAGATTTCTGGCAAAAAAATCCTGATAAAACCCTCCTAAAAAACACTCTCACAGATCTCCGTGCTAGATTAAAAACTCTCTCGGACGTAGGCGAAGCGATCAAATCATATTTCCAAGTGACTTCCCATGACACATCTATATATCCACATGAGAAGATGAAAATCGATCTCCCCCTTGCCAAGAAAGCTATAGAAGAAGGCCTAAAAGTCCTAGAAGAACTACCAGAAGAAGATTTCACAGAAGAAAAAACCAAAGAGGCACTCATAGCTCATGTACAAAAATTAGAATGGAAAAATGGCCACCTACTCTGGCCGCTAAGAGTTGCAATGACTGGAGAAAAATATTCGCCTGGAGTATTTGAGCTTCTTACAGTTCTAGGAAAAGAAGAATCCCTAAAACGGCTAAAACAAGCCCTGGAACTCTTCTAGGGAAATTTGAAAAATTGACAAAGCACACCCAAAAGCATAGAATTCTAGGCCAGTTAATTTTTCATTATGACAGAGAGAGTCTCCGAAAAAATCGATTTTCCAAGAGAAGGCCTACAATCACTCATAGTAGAGCAAGAAGCATTCAAAGGAAGCACATTCCCAAAGATTTTCTGGGAAATACAAGCCTTAGAGATACCTTTATTTGACCCAAATTCCAGATTTCTCAAAGGAATAAAGGATATCACTGAATGGTTAATAACAGGCTTGCGAACAATTGTAGATGAACATATACTCTTAAAATTGAAAAATAAACATCCACACCTAACCGACGAACAAATTTTAGCCTCTCCAGAATACACACGCGAAAGCGAAGAACTAGGGATTTTAGACAGAAACTCTGCCATACAAATAGCCAAATGGCTTTTTAAACATTTAAACGACTACCTAATCGAACTTGGAGGCCCTGGATGGATGAGAAGTAGATCTATTCAATTAGAAGAAGAAAATGTCTTGATAACAGATCTTTACCAAAGACTTCATCAAGGAATGTTTAAACTGATAACAGAAATTATTTTGCCAGACATAACAGATGAAGAAATAAAATATATATGGACAACACCATACACATTAGAGCAACTAAGGAGGATCCTCAGTGGAGAAGAAATTCCCAAATCGGAAATCCCACCTGAAAATCTAGAAGATACTGTACACGATGTGCCAGCCGTGACAATATCGGATCCACTAGCAAGGCCTGTTCAGGATTTGAGAACAAGCCACGCTGAGTTACAAGCCGCAAACGATGCCCCAGAAGACTCATTCCCACCAACTGGGACAAACTAACTTTTTCTGGACTTAGGCCCGCACTTTGCTACAATGAAACCGAAGATCGAAAACCTTTAATTTAAGCTAACTAATGAATCTATTTGAACTCAGAATAGTGCTTCGACAACTACGACATGAACTAGAATGTCCAAATTGTAAAAAAGCATACCCTGAGCGCAAAATTAGAATACTCGGAACCACATTAGAAAGTGGCGCTTTTTTGGCAAGTTGCACAGAGTGCAGCCAAGAAATAATTGTGAATGTAACAATCGAACGCAGGCATAGAAAAATTTCCACAAGCAAAAGACATTATTGGAAAATTGGAGAAAAAGTCTCTGCAGACGAAGTGCTAGACATGCGCAACTTTCTCGGACAATTTAACGGAGACCTCACTAAATTAATAATAACTAATGAAAAAAAATAATATGAAAATTACAAAAACTCTACTAGCTACTGCCATCATATCTGCATTCCTTCTAACAGGTTGCAACTGGTTTAACACAGACGTTATCAAAGACGATTTAACTAGAGCCAAAGAAAATACAGTTAAAAAAGTTCAAGAAACAAAAGATGCTGTAACAGAAACGGTTGAGAAAGTTACAACCACAGTCAAAGATACCAAAGAAAATATCGAAAACACCGTTGAAGACGTAAAAGAAACCGCGGACTCAATTGGTGAAGCGGTCGAAACAGTGGTTGAAGCAAAAGACGCCATAGATCAGGCATTTGAAAGTGTGAAAGAAATTGGGCCTGACGACGAGGCGGAGCAAAGCGAAGTCTTGGAAGAAGAGACCACAGAAGAAATAGATGTCGCCGAAGAGGATGAAGAAACTGTAACTCCAGAAACTACAGAGGAATAAGTCCTAAATTAACCCATCTCTAAATGGCTCAATGTGAAAACTGCAGTCAAAGTTTTGAGATAACCAATGAAGATCTCGCTTTTTATGCGAAAATTGATGTGCCAAAACCCACTTGGTGTCCACCCTGCAGGGAAATACGACGAATGGCATGGTGCAACGAAGGAGTGCTTTATCCAGATACTTGCGCATCATGTAAAAAACAAACTGTAAGCCAATTCAATCCAAAAAATCCACGCACTAGATACTGCGTGCAATGTTGGTGGTCAGACAAATACAATTCAACGGACTACGGACAAGATTTTGATTTCAACAAAACTTTTGCAGAACAATTTCACGAACTCGATCTGAAAATTCCACATCCAACTGTTTCAACAGAAATGGATGAAAACTGCGAATACACACATCATGCAGGTCGCAACAAAAATTGTTATTTCATATTTCATGCAACTTACAACGAAGACTGCATGTACGGATATGGAGTTAAAAAAGACAAAGACTGCATTGATATTCACAATGCATTCGAATCAACACTTTGTTATGAATGTGTCGATATAGAAAATTGCTACGACCTAGGATGGGCACAAGATTGTTTCAACTGTGGAAGCTCTCGATTCCTCCAAGATTGCATAGGATGCACAGATTGTTTCATGTGTATCGGATTACGTAATAAAAAATTCTGTTTTCTCAATAAACAGCTGACACAAGAAGAATATAAAGAAAAATTAAGCACTATAAATACAGGCTCTCATATACAAATGACCAAGCTCTGGCAACAATACATAAAACTTTTAAAAACTTTCGGATTCAGACACCTCCAAAATACAATGGTGGAAAATGGAAGCGGGGATCATTTGATAAAAGCAAAAAACGCATTCTATTGCTTCGACTGTAACAACATAGAAGAATCCAAATTCATAAGCCAAGTTCAACTCGGAACAAAATACTGTTATGACATGTACCAATTCGGAAACAATATGGAACTTTGCTATGAAGGAGCAATGGTAGGCTCAGATGTATACAAAGTGCTTTTTGGGATTTTATGCATTGGAAAAACTTCAAATGTAACCTACTGCATCAATACATATAACAACAGTTCAAATTGCTTCGGATGCATAGGGCTCAAGAAAAATAAATTCTGCATACTCAACAAACAATATTCTGAAGAAGAATATAATTCACTCGTACCCAAAATAATTCAACATATGAAGCAGACAAATGAATACGGAGAATTCTTTTCTCCAAGTTTAAGTCACACCGCTTACAATGAAACAATGGCACAATTATGGTATCCAATGACCAAGCAACAAGTTTTAGAAAAAGGCTGGAACTGGGAAGATGACTTGCCTGGCACCTATGGGAAAGAGACCACTGAAATAGAGAATTTACCCGACACAATACAAAAAATATCTGACGACATAATTGATGAAGTTCTCGCATGTTCGCATTGTAAGAAAAATTATAAAATCACTGCAAAAGAACTCAAATTCTACAAAAAAAATCATTACCCACTTCCAAGATATTGTTTTAATTGTCGACGCTCTGCTCGAATGCAACTCCGAAATCCAAGAAAATTCTGGCAGCGCATCTGCGATCAAAACAACTGCCAAAACCAATTTTACTCAACCTATTCCCCAAAAGGATGGGAGAGGGTATACTGTGACGGCTGTTACAAAAAAGAAGTGTATTAAAAACTAGAAGATATAATGACCCTGTCCAACCCTTGGATCTTCACCACAATGACGATAAAGGTTGTCTTTACCGACTCTTAACATTTCACGAATTTCTTCTGGCTCAGGTCTTCGAACTAATCGTGTCACACAAACATGAAAATCGGATTTAGCAAACCTTGAGAATTCTTCAACTCTCGCAAGAATACCTCTTCCCAGCAACTCAGGATAAAAACAATCATCGGAAGGATGAGAATAGTACGAATAATTAGCTTCACTATCAAATATAAGCCCACCCTCTTCAACCAAATTTATCATATGCAAAATAGCAAACATATTTTTTACCACATCATTATCCGGAGTCAAAACCTCCCAATTTAGCGGATGGTATGAAGAAACACCAAAGACTGAAAAAAGAATATCCGCCCTAACCTTTGGAGCTATATTAATAATATTCGCAAGAACAATCCTATGCTCTCTTAACTGAGTTTCAGTTAAATTTCGAAAAAGATCATTTGGCAAACCGACAGCAACACTTTTTCCCTTATCAACAGATTCCAAATGCAACATTGATTGCCAAGCCCTGGCCCTTCCAACACCCATATCTCGCAAAGCGAGAGAACGCCCTAAAGAATCTGCATGGCCTGATAATATCGTTTCTAATTCATCTCTACGAATACGTAATGACCTTTCATATGAACTCTCATGTGAATCTTCTCCACTTAATGGTCTATCATCAACAGGACCATCGAATGTGAATGATAAATATTCTTCAGAACGAGAAGCTGCCCTATCTTTCATGTCATCATCCAATTCAAATTGATCTGCCAAAGCAAAATCCGAATGAAGTAACCGATGTGGGCATTCAAGTCCATTAACAGTCTCAAAAAATTCCAAGAATAAAGAACTAGGCTCATAATCCCCAGTAGCATAATTTTGAGATCTCATTTCTGCATTCATAAAATTTTAATAGAAGATGAAATCCTACTATTAGAAGAGATGGAAATCAAGAGGTCGTACTAAGAAACTTGTTAAGAATATGCGTATTTGCTAGAATTCAAAAGCAAAAATTTAAAACAAAAATCAATATGAAAAATAAAAAATATGTACTAGTTATCAACTGTGGCTCATCGAGTATTAAGTTGACTATTTTTGAGGAGAAATTCGAAATCCTGCATAAAGAATACATAGAAAAAGTGAAAAACCACAAGACGGCACTACGCAAAGCATTAAAAAGATTGAAAAAAGACAAATTTCCATTAGAAAATATTAGAAAAGTCGGGCACAGAGTTGTACATGGAGGTGAAAAATACACTGCACCAACACGAATTACTGCAAAAGTTCTAAAAGAATTGGAAGGTTTGTCACAACTCGCCCCTCTTCACAATCCAGCAAACATCGCAGGCATCAAAGCCTGCATGAAACTGTTTCCAAACGCAACTCACACAGCTGTCTTTGACACAGCTTATTTTTCGACATTACCAGAAAAAGCATATCTCTACGCTCTACCTTTTGAACTTTATAAAAAGCATGATATTCGAAAATATGGATTTCATGGGACAAGTCATGAATATGTAGTAAATGAAGCACTTTCATATCTCAAGAAAAACAAAAGCAACTCACCTACACGCGTAGTATCTTGCCACCTCGGCAACGGGGCTTCTATCACTGCAAGCGTGAACGGCGTCGCAGTAGACACATCTATGGGCTTCACACCCTTAGAAGGCATCCCAATGGGCACAAGATCAGGAGATATAGATCCCGCCATCATCTTCCATTTAGCAAAAAGCACCAAAAGAACTTCACTCAAGAAATCATTGAAAAAAATCCACACGATGCTCGAAAAAGAATCTGGCCTCAAGGGTGTTTCAGAACTTTCACATGACATGAGAGTTTTGCGAGATGCATATTTCATAAGAGATCAAAAAGGAAAATTAAAACCATTCAAAAAACTATCGCGCGCGGAGCGCGCGCTCCACGAAAAAGCAAATCGAACAATGCAATTATTCTGCTATAGAATCGCCAAATACATCGGCGGCTACGCCGCCTCCCTAAACGGTCTCGATACAATAATCTTCACCGCCACAATCGGAGAAAAAGCAGACTATATCCGAAAATGGGTATGTGAATATCTAGAGTACATGAGAGTTAAACTCGACAATAGAAAAAATACAGCCTGCACAAATCCAAAAGAACTCAAACTTATTCACGACAAAAAATCCAAAGTGAAAGTGTTTGTAATCCCTACAAATGAGGCTTTGCAGATTGCGAGAAATCTATAAAAACTCCTATTCAGGTTGAACTAAACGATTAACAAAATGTGATTCTAAGGCATCCTGCCATTCACCAAGAACACTCATCACTTGATAAGGTCTCAATTCACGAGAATCAAGTCCTTCTTGTAGAGCGGCTTCTGAATTATATTCAGCATACTCATCATCATCCATAACAACACCCATTGCCGCACAACGTGAGGCTATTAATCCAACGATTGAAACATCACTACGAGAGTCATAATCTAAATCCAGGATCTCATTGATAAGCTGCATTTCAGGAGCAGCAACAAGGTCTGGGTATACTTCAGCTGCAAAGGCTTTTACCGCATTATAACGTAATCGATCATTGCCTTTATCTTCTGTTTGAGCACGTTTCTTAATAGGACCGAAAGCATCTAATATAGATGGTGCATCTTCTTCACCGGTTACTTCAGCTTCAATTGCATCAGCAACATCAGCAAACAAAACAGTTGCTGGCCTAGACCCTTCATTCAAAACAATTGATGCAAGTGCCTTTTGAACAGAGGAAGGAAGATTACTTCTACCCCCAATCTCAGAAATTTTATCTGTTTCTTCAATAAATGCATGTGGATCTTCAGCGAATTGACGCATCAATTTAACCGTTTCCTCTTTGTCCCCAGCACGAGCAGCTTGCTTGATAGACGTAGGTAGATTTCCTAACTTATCACCAGAATCAAGAGCATTACTACACCCACTATCTGTTAAAAGACTGAGAAGCTTACTAATTTGAACAGGTTCCGTCAATCGACGATCTTCTTCTGGAATAGTTTCTGCCCATCTAGCAGCAATTTGTTCAGCGGTTTCTACTGCCGCCTCAACTCCTTCAGTTCCATCCAAAGAATCATTCACAGCCTCCCTGACTTCCTTTACCTCTTCTCCAAGTTTCTCAGGTACAACCACATCTTCTAGGGCAACTTCAGCCTCATCAGACTGTTCAACAACTTCATTCCCAGCTTCTACAGTAGACACTACATCTTCCCCAGGTTTTCCATCTCCACTCATAATAAATTTAATTAAAAAATGTTTTTATCTAAGAATTATACCATAAAATCACTAAAAAAAGAACCCTCCACTTGTTTTAAATAAGTCATTTTGCTACAATCACGAGCGAAAAACAAAAATCAAAATTTAATACAATTAGCATGGCAAAAACTGATACTCAGGCTATCGCCTGGATGAAGAAATATCTCCGTTATGTAGACTACATCGCGGCGGGTTCACTTTATTTGAAGGAAAATTATTTCCTCCGAGAACCCTTGAAAGTTGAAAATTTCAAACCAAGAATTCTCGGGCACTGGGGAACTGTTCCAGGGCTGAATTTTATATACGCGAATATGAATTATCTGATCGCAAAACATAAATGCAATATGTTATTTGTGACAGGGCCGGGGCACGGAGCTCCATCGACCCTCGCGAGCCTCATCGCGGAAGACTCAATGAAAGAATTTTACCCTCATTATACGAGAGATGAAGCAGGGACTGGGAAACTTATGCATGATTTCTCATGGCCACACAGCCCTTTCCCAAGCCATGTGACACCAACTGTCCCAGGATCTTTACTTGAAGGTGGAGAGCTCGGATACAGCTTATCCACTGCTTTTGGAGCGGCACTCGACAATCCAGATTTGATAGTTGCAGTGGCCATAGGGGACGGTGAAGCCGAGTCAGGACCACTAAATGCTGCATGGCAGAGTAATAAATTTTTGAATCCAAAAACGTCCGGAGCTGTCCTACCAATCGTTCACATCAACGGCTACAAAATCTCAAACCCCACTCTCTACTCAACAATGTCTGACAAAGAATTAACTAATCTTTTCAAAGGACACGGATATGAACCATTTATAGTCGGAGGGGCAGAGTCAGGGCTCTATCAAAAAATGTTAGATGCCTGTGAAAAGTCTTATCAATTGATTCGAAAAACTCAAAAAGCTGCAAGAAAATCCAAGAAGCCTCTACTAAAACCAACATGGCCGGTAATTTTACTTCGCTCTCCAAAAGGATGGGGCGGCGTACATCGCTTCCACGGCAAAGCGATCGAAGGATCTTTTCATTCTCACGGAATTCCATTCGGGAAACCCCACACAAACGAAGATGAATTCAAAGCTGTAAAAAAATGGCTAAAGAGCTACAAAATCGAAGAACTTGTAAATAAAAATGGCATACCGAAGCCAGAGGTTACAAAATTCATACCAAAAGGAAAATACAGAATGGGAATGAACCCACATGCAGTGGGAGGAAACTTCTTTGAAAAGTTAAAAACACCACCACTCAAAAAATTAGAAACAAAAATCAAAGGCCGAGGAAAAGAAAAAGCCAGTTCAATGATACAAGCAGGTAAATATTTCAGAGACCTAGTTACAAAAAATCCGAACAATTTCAGAATGTTCTGTCCGGATGAGCTCGTATCAAACAAACTCGGAAACATATTTGAATCCACAGATCGTGGCTACACTTGGCCAATCCCAAAAAATGCAGAGAATACAGCGTACGATGGAAGGGTGTCAGAAATTCTCTCAGAACACACTCTCGAAGGATGGCTGCAAGGATACACTCTAAGCGGTCGACACGGAGTTTTCGTCACTTATGAAGCCTTCGCAATAATCATTGCAAGTATGGTGGATCAGCATGCGAAATTCTTGAAACAAAGCTTCCATGTACCATGGCGAAAACCAATTCCAACAGCAACTTACATGCTTTCAAGTGTTAGTTGGAGACAGGATCACAATGGTTACTCACATCAAAATCCGAGTTTCGTCTCAAACGTACTTCTAAAACACTCCGAGTTCTGCCAAGTTTATTATCCACCAGATGCAAACTCTATGCTCGCAGCATTAGAAGAAATTGCTACACAAAATGATTCAATAGCAGTTGTGGTCGCAGGAAAACGCCCACAAGAACAATGGCTAAGTCTAAAAGAAGCAAGGGCGCAGGCTGAAAATGGTATCGGAATTTGGGATTTCGTAGGCGGCAGAATCGCTAGCAAAAAACCAGACGTAATCATGGCTTCAGCTGGAGATTACATCACAAAAGAGGCAATCATGGCTGTAAAAATGGTGAAAAAACTCGTTCCAGAACTAAAAGTTCGATACGTAAACGTCTCAGAACTCACCGGAATGTGCCTCGGAGATCGATGTCCAATCAACAGAAAAGGACTCACAGAACAAAAAATCAACAAGTATTTCACGAAAGATAAACCAGTTGTTTTCGCATATCATGGCTATCCAAATGATATAGAGCAAATTCTATGGCCATATGCCAGCTCTCATCGATTCACAATACATGGCTACAACGAAATGGGTTCGACCACCACTCCATTCGACATCAAAGTTTCGAACAAAGTGGATTGTTACAACCTGGCTATGGATCTGATAAAAGAAGGTGCCAAGACAAACAAAAAGGTTGCCCGCAAAGCCAAGAAACTCTGCAAAGAAATTTGTGCCAACTTAAGAGCTCACCAGAAATATATCTACGAACACGGCGATGATCCAGCATCAGTGAAAGAAATGACTTTTTAAAGTTCGATCTGATATATTTTTGACTCTGTCAAAACATAAAGCTTGTTAGAATCTTTCTCGACATACATGTCTTTGAGGACTCCAAAGCTTGAATCAAATTGGTATTGGTGTGAATAAACCAAATTTCCACTCTTCACATCTTTATTGTAAATAAGAATTCTACTTGCAGTCGGCTCAAGTACATAAACTTGATTAAATTCAAGCTCGGTAAATATACGAGTTGGTTTTTCTACAGGAACCATAGGCTCACGCACAACATAGAAATCTGTCTCAATTTCACCAGCGTAATATTTGACGATCTCACCGGTATTTAGAAGTACATAAACCGAACCATCAATAGCGATATCAACAGCATTGGTTACATCTCCTTCGGTAGAATATTCCGTCGCTCCAGCATACCCTTCTCGTCCACGTCTGTATCTCCAAATACGATTTTCAGATGGATCAAGTAAATAAACTCTGGGCCCATAAGCATCCACAGCAATCGCCGATTTCCAAGCGGGATCAGTCGTATCCATGAATTTTACAAAATTATCCGCAAACTCAACGATCTTATGTGACTTGGTCAGAAAAAGCAGCGAATCCTGATCTTTGAAGTGTACACCATCGATTAATTCTTCATTTTCATCGACTGTAACAGATGCCTGCAACTTATCCAGCATAACTGGATGTACCGTATCGTATTCATAAGCATAAAGCATATCGCCAAGAGGCAGCACTCCAAGTGCATTTACCTCAGCATCGTTCTCAGTCAAATCTGCAAGCTGCGTGTATTCCTCAACTCGAATAATATTATCCAGCATATCTCTAGCTTCCTTAATCTCCTCCTTATAGAGAAGTGCTTTATTTCGGAATTCTCCAGAATCCAAGACTTTATGTATTTTGTCCTCTGCTTGGTCTATGAGCTCTGCAGCAGTATCCTTATCAAAAGTTCCACGAGTAGAAGCTTCATCTAGATCTTGTTGCACTTGCACAAGCAAAGTCTCAAGCTCAGTCAGCCTTTTATGATTTTCAGCTTTAGCACGAACAACAGACAACCCAACTACCAAAATAACAATTACAAGTACGAGAGAAATCAAAATCTTGTCTTTTCCAAATGTGCTGAAATCTTTCAAGCTTTCTATATCTAAAATCGGTTTCTTATGTTGCGGACGAGTTTTTACATGGAGCTCTTCTGCACTCTTTTCAATCGCACATTTACCTTTCCCTTTCGCACCTTTCTTATATTGGCCAAGTTTGCCTTTCAAATTAGCAACTACAACTTTTAATTTTTCAGTAGGGATTTTCCCCGCAAATATTGACTTTGATCTACTATTACCAGTCTTACTTTCAATAGTGTCTCCTTCAAATTTTTGGTTAATAATATTCAATGCAAGAACATTAATTTGATGATCTATTTCCATTTCAACAGCATGTTTCAAATCTGAGAATGAAGATGCTAGAGATGAATCACGCATAAATATTTTTGCAAGTTCACCTTTTGAAACATAACGAAGTAAACGGCTTGTTGTAAAAATCACAGTATCATAATCTTCTAATTTTCCATTTGCGACATTAACAAAAAGACTATCTCTATCTTTATCATGATCAGAAAGCCCTTCAGAAACTACAGTAAGATGACGTTTCCGAATCAAGTATCCCTCAGCGTTACCACATTGTGTCAGATATAATTCCTCACCATGCAAAATTCCTATCACAGCATGTATATTTGAGAAAAACTTAATTTGCTTTTTCTCACGCCATTCCAAAGATAATTTATTTACCTCATTTAGAGTTTCTTCAAAACGCTCATGAATATCTCTATCAAAATTCTTGAAGAATTCATGTCTAACTACTTCAAAAAGCTCTTGTGCAAATTCCTCTCCATCAATATCGTCACCGTCTATAGAGAAATTTATATAAAGCTCAGAATGGTGAGAAGGATTTTCATCCTCCCACGAATAAAAAAAGTTAGTAGTAAAACCTTTTTTAGGATCCTTGCCAAAAACAACAAAGTCACTGTTTACCGTAAGATGCATCTTTTAACTTTAAAAAATGTTTAGAGAGAGTAAAATACTGATGTCATCGTCAAATACCGATGCCGCTAGTAAATCTACATTAGATGTGACCCTAATTTCAATAGATTAATACAGTAAAAACATGAAAAAAACCCTAATTATCGATAATTATGATTCATTTACTTTTAATTTACATCAATTTTTAGGAGAGATCGGAGGAAATCCAATAGTTTTTCGGAATGATAACATAACTTTGGAAGACATAATTACTTTGGAACCTACCCATATAGTCCTTTCACCAGGCCCAGGAACTGCAGAAAATGATAAAGATTTTGGAGTGTGCAAAGATATATTGGCATATATTACAAAAGGGGAAGGATCTGCTTTCGCACCTCTGTTAGGGGTTTGTCTAGGACACCAGGGAATAATCAAAGAATTCGGCGGCGACATTGAGCAAGCACCAGAGATCGTACATGGCAAAAGAAGCATTATAAAACACGATGGGAATAGCGCCCTTTTCAAGGGTATACCTCAAGAATTCGAAGGTATGCGCTATCATTCACTTATAGGAACTCCCTCTGGGAAACATCTAAAAATCACAGCAACTTTGAAGAACGATCACGAAACAATAATGGCTGTAGAACACATTTCTCTACCAATTTACGGCATTCAATTCCATCCCGAATCAATAGGAACTCCTGAAGGGAAAAATATTTTAAGAAATTTCTTGGAAATTTAAGGTAAGATATACACATATTCTCTTGACTCCACCCATATTCTACCCTAAAATCCCCACGCCTTTTACGGTCGCTTAGTTTTTTATTGAAGCCACAAAACATGCTTTCAAAGACAAAAAATCGAAGAAGAAATAGACGACATGGGTTTTTAAAACGCATGCTTTCAGCGGGAGGTCGCAAAGTCCTTGCTCGAAGAAGAGCTAGAGGACGAAAGAAACTCTCAGTTTGATAAAATCAAACGAAGTAAACGTCAAATGAATGCTGAAAAAACGTTTTAGACTCACAAAGAGAGATAATATTTCAAATATAATAAAAGAAGGGAAATCTCTTTCAGGAAAGTTTTTTCTATGTAAAGCAGTCCCAAACGAACTTAAGTTCAATAGATTCTCAATAGTTGTAAGCAAAAAAGTTGAAAAAAGAGCAGTAAGAAGAAATAAATGCCGAAGAAGAATTCACGAAGCCCTGAGAAACCACAGCCTAAAATTAAATTCTGATAAAAACCACTTCGACGTCGTACTACTTGTAAATCGCAACTGTATTGACACCCCTTATAATGAAATCGAGGCCGAAGTAAAAAACATCAAACTATGAAAAGACAGTTCAAAAGATTCATACTGACTTGGATTATTCTCTTTCTCGCCATTGAACTTATAATGAGCGTCTTTGGAATAGGAAAGAAAACCGAAGAAGTACCTACAGATCTGGACTCTGGAATATTAATAGAGGCAACCAAAGAGAAGTTCGCAATTGGAAAAGAGGTAATATTGAAACTTGAGAACCACAGCAGCGAAGAAGTTGCAATTTCAAATTGTACTGGACCTTACGATGAAACAATCGAAACGACAGATGGGCGCATAGTAGAGGCAAATATATTAAAAACCTGTCACTCAGGCCCTGCGCTTGATGTGTTTTTCTACAACACGGGGATATGGGAGGAGGTTGCACTAGAAAAAATTGAAGTAGGAGAAGAGGAAGAAGCTAAATTAATATTAGCCTCAGGAGAAAAAGGCAAATATAGCCTCTTAAAATGGAATTACGATTTATTCAATGAAATTGGAAGATACAAAGCGGTATTAACTATAGAAGATATCGAATATTCATCTCCAGAATTTACAATCAAAGAACGTGGACTATTAAAACGAGGATGGGACACATTCTTCCACAAACCAATCTACAACCTACTTATATTCTTTACGAAGATAAATCCAACTCACAGCCTCGGAGTTGCAATCGTACTTTTGACATTCCTCATGAGATTGATTCTCTTAGTACCATCTAGTAGGGCACTGCGTTCACAAAAAAGAATGCAAGAGATTCAACCACGCATCCAAGAAATCCAACGTAAATACAAAGGAAATCAAGAAAAAATCGCAATGGAAACAATGGCTGTTTGGAAAAATGCCAAAACCAATCCACTAGGAAGTTGCCTACCAATGCTGATTCAATTTCCTATATTGATCGCCCTTTATTTCTCAGTGCGCGAAGTAGCGGTAGCGGAAAACAGCTACATGCTATATGAATTTCAACAAAATTTTGACTTCGGAACAATTCAAACAATGTTCCTAGGCATTTTGGAATTAGCAGAAAGAGAACAGATTTTCTTACCAATAACAATTGGGATTCTGCAATTCGCTCAAATGAAACTCACATTCAGCCTCAAGAAATCAAAAACTCCAGAACCAAAAGAGAAGAAAAAAGATGGCATGCCTGACATGAGCTCAATGAATAAATCTATGACATATGCAATGCCACTGATGATCGCATTCTTCACCGCCAGCCTACCTGCTGGAGTCGGATTATATTGGGGAACTTCAACCCTATTTGGTATCGGACAAACCATTGCTATCAACCGTGAAAAGCCAGAAGACAAAAAGAATAAATCCAATAATTCTTCTGAAGTAACTGTCAAAGTAGTGGAAAAAAATGAAAAGGAGAAATATTTGCCTAAAGCGAAAAGTAAAAAGAAAAAATAAGAACCTTATAATTTACAGTCTTCAATTGAAACAAGTGCAATTCGTACTAACTAAGCAATTTACACACTCTAATTAATTACAAAGAACTCTAAGCTTACGACTATGGAAACAATCATAAAAAACATACTCGATGAACTACTAGTGAAATTGGGAATCGACTTCTCAAGCATCCAAGTAATCGAGGAAGACGAAAACGAATATTATGTAAACATCGATAGCGACCAAGCGAAGGACTTAATTGGACGACATGGAGCTACTCTGCAAGCCTTGCAGGTTTTACTTATTACAATTATCAAACGAAAAAGTGATGTCACCTGCAGCCTAATAACAGATGTAGATGGGTACCGAAAAAAACAAATTGAGAACGTAAAAGCTCTCGCAGAGAGAAAGGTGAACTTCCTCAGAAATTCAAAAAAACCTCAATCCTTGAACCCAATGTCACCATTTTTCAGAAGAGTAGTACACACCCATCTAAATTCAGATCAATTTGCAGATATCGAAACAGAAAGTACCGGTAACGGAAATCGCAGAAAAGTCGTTCTAAAGCTGAGAAGAGCTTAATCTTTCTAAAGGTTTAAAACATTTAAATGAAGACCCTCTCAAAATTCAAATTAGTACTTACGATCTCAACCCTAGCATTGGTTACTTTGTTTAGCATACAGACAGCAAGTGCTGTACTTTTCACAGATGTAGATTCAAATCATCCATATTTACCAGCAATACGATTTCTAAAACAAAATGGAATAGTCCAAGGTTATTCGGATGGATCATTCCAACCAAGTAGAGAAGTGAATCGTGCAGAAGCTTTGAAAATTTTGACACTCAGTCAGAAAATCCTGACGGAAGGCGCCGCTTCAGAAGATGCAGAAGTTCTATTTATGGAAGAGTCATCAGCAAACACAGATGTGAATTTCGATTTAGTCGACGTGCCGACTGAAGCCTGGTATTACAAATATGTTTTTCAAGCTTTCAAAAATAATATTATAAGCGGATATAGCGATCGAACTTTTCGAGGAGGAAACACAGTAAACCTCGCCGAAGCAGTCAAGATGTTACTTGAAACAAATAATGTCGAGCTCCCTGATCCAGACACAATAGTGAAAGACCCATTTAAGGATGCATACAAAAACGAATGGTATGCTCCATATTTACAATGGGCAAAAAACAACTATGTATTAATAGCGAACATGGACCTCAGAGTTCACCCAGAGCAAGACATAACACGCCAAGAAATCGCAAATTTGATATACCGATTTTATTCATTAGAAGAAGACCAAATTTACGGCAGGGCTAGCTATTACGCTGATTTCTTTGATGGCAGAACAACAGCTTCTGGAGAAATTTTCAGACAAGACGAATTCACGGCCGCTCACTTAACACTTCCATTTGGAACAATGCTAAAAGTTGCAAATCTTGAAAATAACAAATCAGTCGTTGTCCGAATAACAGACCGCGGCCCATATGACAAACGATTTGTAGTCGACCTTTCAAAGACTGCATTCGAAACAATAAGCCCACTTTCTAGGGGTGTTATCCAAGTATATTACGAGATTATTTACATCCCTTAAAATTTGCCAAACTTCACGCCATGGTATACCATTCGGAAAAGCAGGGGATTTATGAAAACAAACATAAAGACTATTACTATATGTCACTAGATATAGAAAAGATCAAAAAGCGAAAAAAAGCGCGCCGAAAGCGCTCACTTTCTGCGGAGATCCGTTCGGGATACGCAATGCTGATAGTAGCCGTAATCGTACTGAACCTAGCAGTAGGCGCAGCATATTTGATGATAAACGGACAAAAAACCGTACTGGGATACAAATTAAAACAACTCCAATTAACTAACGAAAGCTTAAAAGATGAATCGAAGTCAGTAGAATCCCACATCGTGGATGCCACAGCATTCAAAACCCTCGAAAAAACCGCACAAATGAGAAAGATGGTCGAAGTTAGCAACATCGAATACACTGTCGGATCGACAAGAAC
The DNA here is from genome assembly GCA_018697675.1 of Candidatus Peregrinibacteria bacterium. GTDB lineage: Bacteria > Patescibacteriota > Gracilibacteria > UBA1369 > JABINC01 > JABINC01. The sequence goes on along the minus strand of JABINC010000062.1, from coordinate 2,659 downwards.
TGCTAAGTACTAAAACTCAACTTCACCTCTTTGGTAGTCCGTACGGGAATCGAACCCGTGTTTCCGCCGTGAGAGGGCAGCGTCCTAACCCCTAGACGAACGGACCATAGGGTATTTTTAAATGGTAGCCCGTAGGAGAATCGAACTCCTGTTACCAGGATGAAAACCTGGCGTCCTAACCACTAGACGAACGGGCCGCGTATTTAAAAAAGCTTGAGAATTATATAGAGTAAAGCCCTAAAGTCAACTTTTTTTGGGCTAAACCACACTATTCAGTCAATTCCACTTCAACCTCCTCTTCTACCGCCTCAGGCTCCATAGCCTCTTCGATCAGAGACTTGAATACAGAGAATGGCTGTGCTCCAACCACTTTTTTACCATTTATGAAGAATGCCGGGGTTCCAGTTACACCTTTTTTCACACCCTCCGCCTGATTTGCATCGATGATAGCATCGTAATTTCCACTAGAAAGACATTTTTCAAAATTCTTAGTCTTCAATTTCAGAGCTTTCGCTATACGCACAAACTCCACATTTGGATTCGTAGATTTCGCCCAAAGATCAAAATTTTCATAGAGAGCATCATGCATCCCCCAATAATTCTTCTGCTCACCAGCACAATAAGCCGCAACAGCCGCAGGCACAGCATTTGCATGGAAACTCAAAGGATAATCCTTGAACTCAAGTCGCACCTGACCAGTCTTCACGTAGGTATTATAAAGCTGCATAAAAGTATTTGTGTAATGCCTCTTACAATAAGGGCATTGATAATCACTATATTCCTCTAACACCACAGGAGCGTCGCTGTCTCCAAGAATCGGCCCTTCTCCACCAGAGAGCTCACCAAGTGCAATCTCAGGAGCATCCGCCGTATCTCCAGAACCCTCAAAAGTAATTCCTCCTCCACCCATACCACCAACAACATAACCAATAATTAGAGCAATAAGCACAACCGTAGACATCATCCATGGATTAAAATTTTGTTTTCCAGCCATTTTTAATTTTTTAAAAAATATTTATAAAAAAGATCCTTCACAGCTTAAATGCTCTTTCAAAAATCATCAAGTGATTAAACTCACACTTTGAAAAACTACAAATCCACCCCAACTGCTTCGCTGATATGTTTAAATCCATCTTTCTTAAGCAACTCAGCCAATCCTTCATTTATCTCCGACATCACCTGCGGCCCCTCAAAAATCATACCCGTAATGAGCTCCACCAAAGAAGCTCCAAATCGAATTTTCTTATAAGCATCCTCTGCCGTAAAAATCCCTCCAACTCCAACAATTACATATTTTTTACATTCTCCCTTCTTCACTTTTCGCCCCACGTATTCAAGCACCCTATCAGAATCAGGCTCCACATATTTACCAGACAAGCTCCCATGCTCTGGCACCCCTACTCGCTCTGATTCATGCATACGCTCCATATTTTTCTTCTTACTCAAATTCGAAATCACAAGCCCATCAACTTGATGCTGATCACAAATTTTCAAAATAGAATCTAACGCGGCCTCAGACAACTCCGGCGACAATTTCAAGAAATAAGGCTGTTTAAAAGAAGTCTCCGTCTTCACTTTATCCAAACCAGACAAAAGCGCCTCCAACTGTTCAGGTTTATGAAAAGGCTGCCCTCCAAAAGTATTTGGACAAGAAATATTTATCACAAACACATCCACCATATCAGAAAAAACTCGCACAGTTTCGGAGTAGTCTTCCACAGCATAAGCCTGGTCCGCCGTAGCGCTACAATTCGTCTTTGCCACATTTATCCAAAGTGGAATCTCAAATTTCCGCCCTGCATCCAACATTTTTTTCAAATCCTCATGAACCGCCTTCGCCCCTTTATTTTTCAATCCATAATTCACCCAAATCGACTTCGTTTTAATATATCTCTTCAAACGAGGCTTCGCATTTCCTCCATACGCCTTAGCTGTTACAGCTCCAATTTCATTAAACCCAAATCCAACCGAACCAAGCACCTGAGTCAACTTCGCATCTTTATCAAACCCACCCGCAAGCCCAACAGGATTTTTATACTTCACCCCAAGAACATCCTGAGAAATAATCTCATTCTCATACACGAACAATTTCCTCATTGCCCATTTCACAATTCCAATTCGCCCAGACATCTCCCCAATCCAAGTAAAAACATCATGAGTAAACTCCGGATCAAATTTAAAAACCACCGGCTTCACCACATTCTTATACAAAATTTTGAATATTGTTCTCATACATCAAGAACAATACCCCTGCCCCCAATAAAGTAAAGAGAAAAGCTTACTCCTGGCTACTAGAATCATCATCGTCAACTTTAACAGCATCAGGTTTCCAATTTGAATCAATACCACCATCTGGCAAATTCCAATTACAACCACCTCTATCATTCTCTGTAAAATAAAGAACAGCTCCATCGGTCGTCTCTCCACCATCGAGTATAGTGGTAATAACCCTCGGTGCAGCTCTATCAGCTTCCAAATCACGAGAACTTCCAACAGACGGCAAAGCAGATGATATCCATGGAATACGATTAAGCTCTCCCAGCCCATTACTATCAAGAACTAAAATCTCTCCATCTCCTCCAACCAGCATAATTTCCGGCTCACCATCAGCATTTATATCTGCAACAGGAACTCTATTAAAGGCTGAAAGCGGTTGGCA
>JABINC010000034.1 GCA_018697675.1 Candidatus Peregrinibacteria bacterium | reverse complement strand
AAGTTCGTCTATTTTGAGTTGTCTTTTTCTGTTGAAATAACTTTTTGTCATTTTTGAGAATTTTTATTCTGGTTTATCCCCCCATTGATTTACTGCGAGTACGTCATAGAGTTCGTTGATTTGTACGGCTGTGTAGTCTTTGGTTGGGATTTCCCCATCAGGCCCTGGAGGGAGTGCAATTGTTCCAGAAGCATCAGGATTGAGTGTTATATTTGCTGAGATTTTTAAGTGATTTGGGAGAAATTCTTGTTCTTTTGTTGATTCTTTAATTTTGTCGTAGCCTTCACTGTTTATGTAAATATCGTTCTCTTCAAATTCCATTGGTTGGCCGGTTTCTAGATTAAGCACCGGAGCCCCTGCAGGTCCTCCAGTCCATTCAAGCGCTACGTAAAAAACTGCATCTTGAGGGCTTTCGGTCATTTCGATTTGCTCTGGTGTTTCATAAGTTAAATTTTCCATTTTTGAATCATTAAGTTTAATTATTTTTGTACTTTCAATTTCTCCCATATTTATTTTCAATATGAATTTTTCTTTCGAAGTTTCGAATATTAATTCGTTTTTATTCCATTGAAATTTTTCGGTTTTCCCCGGTAATTCCATGAGCAAGTATGTTCCTCCGTCAAGAATGTTAAATGCCATGAGATCATTTGAATCCATGTATATGATGTAATCTTCGTCTGGAGTTATTGTGCTGAGCGGCTCCCTTTTTGATTTTTTTAGGTCAAATTTTTTGTTGAGCGGATCTGGTACAAATTGGTTTTCTGTGTCTAGATGTCTACCATCTTTGTATGCATAGTAAATGTGGGCGTCTGTTTGAATTTCTTGAAGTAGGTTATTTTCCCAGATGATTTCTGGTTCTTGGTTTTTGGAAAATAAGCATCCAGTTAGGAGTAGGGTGGAGATGATAGTTAGGGTGAGTAATTTTTTCATATTTTAGGTTTTAAAAAAATCCTCCCCAATTTTACACAATGGGGGAGGACTTTAATAGTATTTTATCTAAATGTGAATTTAATCTTCTTTTTCTTCTTCTACAACCTCTCCTTCAACGGCCTCTTCTTCATTATTGTCCACACCGCCTTCGGCGGTGCTTTCTCCTTCTTCAGAATTGGAAGCCGCACTTTCGTGCGTGTCATTCGCCTCATCCGTTTTTGCAGCTTCGTACATTTGGGCGCCGACTTTTTGGACTTCTTCGGACAGAGCTTCTGTTGCAGATTTTAGAGCGTCGATATCTATTTCTTCTTTTGCGAGTTCGTCCTTAACGGTTTGGATTTTTTCTTCAACTGGAGTTTTGATGTCCTCTGAAACTTTGTCGCCTGATTCGCGGAGTAGTTTTTCTGATTGGAATACGAGTGAGTCCGCTTGGTTTTTGACTTCGGCGAGCTCTTTCTTTTTCTCATCATCTGCTGCGTGTTCTTCTGCTTCTTTTCTGAGTTTCTCAACCTCTTCGTCAGAAAGTCCAGAGCTTCCGGTAATTGTGATATGTTGTTCTTTGCTTGTTGCTTTGTCTTTGGCCTTTACGCTCAGGATTCCATTCGCATCAATATCAAAAGTTACTTCGACTTGAGGTACTCCTCGCGGTGCCGGCGGAATTCCATCCAATATAAATCTACCGAGACTTTTGTTGTCTGCGGCCATTGGACGTTCTCCTTGAAGTACGTTGATTTCAACTGATGGTTGGTTGTCTGAGAATGTCGAAAATGTCTGAGATTTTGAAGTTGGAATAGTTGAATTCCTCTCAATCATTGGAGTTGCAACTCCTCCAGCTGTTTCGATACTTAGAGTAAGAGGCGTCACGTCGAGAAGTAGAATATCTTTCACGTCTCCTTGCAAAACTCCACCCTGAATCGCTGCTCCGAGAGCAACTACTTCATCTGGATTGATACCCTTGTGCGGTTCTTTCCCAAAAATTTCTTTTACCTTTGCATGAACTGCTGGCATACGAGTTGTTCCACCAACGAGTAGAACTTCCTCGATGTCACTTGCTTTCAGTTTTGCATCTTTAAGTGCGTCTTTACAAGGTTGTACAACTTTATCGATAACATCGCTCACGAGCTCTTCAAATTTAGCTCGAGTGATCTTCATATTAAGGTGTTTTGGACCACTTGCATCCGCTGTGATAAATGGTTGATTGATTGTAGTTTCTTGCGCTGTAGAAAGTTCGATTTTAGCTTTTTCAGCATCTTCTTTCACACGCTGTAAAGCCATGTTGTCCTTGCTCAGGTCGACTCCTGACTCCTTTTTAAATTCCTGAATAATGTAGTCGATAAGTACCTCATCGAAATCATCTCCACCTAGAGTTGTGTCTCCATTTGTCGATAAAACTTCGAATTGTTTTTCACCATCTACGTTGTCGATTTCTAGAATTGAAACATCAAAAGTTCCGCCTCCGAAGTCGAATACTGCGATCTTGTGCTCTCCTTGTTTTTTGTCGATTCCATAAGCGAGGGCAGCAGCAGTTGGTTCATTAATAATACGTTTTACTTCGAGTCCGGCGATTTTCCCGGCGTCTTTTGTAGCCTGGCGTTGTGAGTCGTTGAAGTATGCCGGGACGGTGATGACGGCTTCGGTAACAGGCTGGCCGAGGTATGCCTCTGCGTCTGCTTTCAGCTTTTGAAGCACCATCGCTGCGATTTCAGCAGGGCGTTTTTGCTCACCTCCAAGTTCAATTTCTGGTTCGTTTTTCTTACCCTTAACAATTTTAAAAGGCATTCTTTTTACGAGTCCGGCCTTGTCAATTTCTGCAAAAGTTTTTCCGATGAAACGCTTAGCAGAAAAAATTGTTTGCTCTGGATTAGTAACTGCTTGGCGTTTTGCCAGAGTTCCTACGAATCTCTCACCATCTTTCATTGCGACTACCGATGGAGTGGTGCGATTACCTTCTGCATTTGTAATGATGGTAGCTTCGCCTCCTTCCATAACAGCCATACATGAATTTGTAGTTCCGAGATCAATTCCGATTATTTTCCCCATAGTGTTATATTAATTAGAATTTATTAACATTGTTAGCTTCGCTTCTTTATTGCGCAAACGAAGCTGTTGCCGTTTGCGTGTTCAATAAATTAGCACTCCGTATTATAGAGTGCTAAAGATTGTCGGTCAAGGGTAAAATTCAGAAAGTTATAATAATTTCAATTGGTATTTCCCCCCTCTTGATGGTGGAGTTGGGCTTTGTCCAAATGGATCAATTAGATTTTGGATTTTTTTATCGATTTGTTCATTTGTCATATGTTTGGCGTGTCCCATTCTTCTAAAAGCTTGGATACTTCGTGCAATAGCTGATTCGATATTTTTTAGGAAATTTACTTTTTCTGGAATAAATGTCATTGCGAGCTCTAGGGGTTCTTTGATTATGTCATTTCCTGTTTTAGGCAATGTGTGTCTTATTCCATCTTTTTGTTTTCTTTTTCCTGGAAGTAAAATAGTGTGTGCGAATAATTGTTGATAAGTATCTGGGTTATTTTTATCAAGTGTTTCCAGTAATTTTATTCTTACCCATTCTTCCAATGTTAGCTCTTCCATTAAGTCCCTCTGTCTTTCTAGGTCTCCTTCGTTTCCTTTTCTTAATTCTCCTCCAAAATATGAATAACATCCGCTTAATTGTTGTTCTAATGGCATTTCAGAACAGTGCCCATCATGAAGAATATCTTCATCAAGTTCGATTACTCGTGCTCGGTATGTCCGCATAGCTTCTAGAATTTCTTGCACATCGGCTTCTACTTCAAACAGTTTTGCAATGGCATGGAATTGTTCTTCTGGCATAGTTCCCAGATCTTCTTCCACATCCTCTAATCTTAGTTCGGGTAATTCGTCTAGGTCGATCATCTTGTTTTTTTGCAATTATAAGATGGCATTGTACGTTTTTAGGCGCAGATGTCAATGGCTTGCGCTTTTGAGCTTAGATTCATATGACCTTATTCTAGGCCTTTTCTTATTGCATCAATTTCATCCTGTCTTGAAGGTGTTGCGAAAGTTTCTTTGAGGAATTGTATGTCATCAGTGGAGCTTACGTATGAATACGTTACGTCATTAGGTGTATCTTCATAAAAGAAATGCATTCTCCATTCAGGGTCTCCTGGTAGTCCTGGGATGGTGTCTTCCTGGTAAAATTTGAAAGAAATCCCTTCATAACTCACGGTTAATATTTTGTAGCCATCTTCTTTTGAAAACTGACCGTTTTCTTTCAGTTCTAATTTAAGGCTTTCTGGCAAATCATGGGTATTTAATTCATCAAGGAAATCACTATCTCCCTCTTCTTGTAACCATGAAGTTCGGAAAGAATCTCCGGTATATGTTGTTATAGACCATTCTTCACTATGGTATTCAACTTTGTATTTTTTTTCGCCGTCTCTCGCTTCTATGATTTTTCTTTCACCGTGATCGTCATACCAAACTACGCGTTTTTCTTGTAGTGCACGGCGAACAATTTCTGGTATATCGCTTTTGTTGAGTGCAGTTAAGAAAAGTACATCATTTTCTTTGTCGATAATAGCTTCTTTATCAGGGTCATCTCTTAGTCCCTTTGGGTCATCATAATATATTTCCATTATCCAGATGTAGTCGTCTCGTTCTTGATCATACTCTTGATAGAATTCATGTCGTACATTGTCATCATGAATTGTTATTGTTTTGATGTGGTCGAATCCCCTCGTTCCACTTACAATACGCTCTTCTTGTAATTTTAGTCGAAGCTCTTCAGAAATGTCCTTTTCAGTAACTTCTTCAGCTTCGTCGAGAACCTCATTATCATCTATGTCTGCCATTTCGCATAAGTTTAATATTAGTACTTGATTATACAGTTTTTTGGCTGTGTAGGCAACTCTAAAGATGCAAAACCGTTTCAAAGAAACTTGCTTAAGCGGGGGAGTGTTCTGATTATTTTAAATAAACTGGCTCATGATTATGACCCAGGCGATGTATGCAATAAGGGAGAATCTGGCCCATTTGATAATGCGAGGTTTATTGTTGAATATTAGTGCCAATATTACGCTTGAAACTGCTGAAAGTGTGACAATAAATGATACGAATGATACTGGTTCGTCTACTCCGGATGCTTTTACGGTAAATGCCATTATTGGTATAACTGGAGCAAGAAATAGAAATTCTGGCATCCAGTCTATGTAGGTCACGAATATAAAAAACCAACCTACTAAAAATGTAATTAGGAACCGTATCGCTAATTGTTTTCTTGTAAGCATGATGTTTTCATTTAAGCTCTTCGAGTAATTTTTCTGCCGCTGCTTTAACTTTAGGTATGTCTTTTTTGTAATTTTTTCCCCACCATTCTCTTTTAATTTCCTTGAGAGCAGATTTGAGGAGTTTTTTAAGTTCTTTTTTGTCTATTCGTTCTACGGTTTGATAAACATATGTGCGCATCGCATCTTCACTTCCTCCTGGAGTTCGTTCTCTGTAGTGGTAATAGTTGTCACATTTATGGCATATCAGTAAATCCATTGGTTCGTATTGTGATTTGAAATAAGGTTCCAAATCTGAATCTAGTTTTTCTAGTTTATAAAATTCCTTGGGTAAATCTTTGTACTCCTCTCCTTTTTCGCCAGGAAGAGGTATGAGATATCCAACTTCACATTCTTCCCCAAGTTTTTTACAGATTGTGCATGATTTCTTGTTCATGAGTGGATTTATTTAAGAGCCGTCTCCTACTTTGACTTTTGCAGGGCGGAGCATGCGATCTCCTATCATGTATCCTCTTTCGAATTCTTCGAGGATTGTATCTTTTTCTCCAGGTCCGGTCATCATTGCTTCATGGAGATTTAAGTCGAGTTTTTGGCCGGTTGTTTCGATTGGTTTTACGCCCTGGCGTTCTAAAATTGCGTGGAATTGTTGATCGATTCCTTTAATCCCTTGTATCCATTCGCTTCCCTGAATTTCTTCGGGGATGTTTTGGAGGGCGCGGTCGAAGTTATCGGTTACTTGTAGAAGTTCTAGTACCAAATTTGAAGTTGCGTAAGATGCGAAGTTCTTTTTTTCTTCTTCAACTCTACGGCGATAATTTGTGAGATCTGCCGTTGCCTGTTGGGCTACTCGGGTGAGTTCTTCGATTTTCGCGTCTTTTTCATCTTGTTCTTGAAGATCTTCATTTGCTACTTCCATTTCTTGTTGATCTCTTAGTTTCTCTTCTTCAATTCTTTTTTTGATTTCATCGATAGCTGAATCGTCATTTTGAGTGTCGTCTGTCATTTTTTAATTATGTTAGTTTAAAAGTTTTTTAACTTCTTCTAGTACGGCTTTGTTGTATGCATAGCGCATTCGGGTTGGGCCGAGAACTCCGATGTGGCCCGAGTAGCCGTCGAGTTCGTATTTAGTTACGATTATCGAGCAGCTTTCAATCTCTTTGATTAGGTTTTCTTTTCCTATGAAAATTTTCACAGTGTTATCTGTGTCCAAGTGATCGAGAGTATTTCTGAATCTTGTTCCTTTTTCGAGTACTTCAATTACCTGGCTTGCTTGCATTGGTTTGTTTAAGAATTCTTGATTTCGGAGGATTTTCGAAGTTCCGAGGAAGAATGCTCTCTCGTTGTCCGGAACCGTTGCAAAACATAGGTTTTCAACTGCTTGAGAGAGTATGTTCATAGCATCATAAAGCTTCTGTTTTGCCTTGTGCGCTTGGTTCTGTTCGATCAGATGAGCGATCGTAGTTTTGGCTATCTTCTGCGCTTTTTTGTAGTCTGCGAGTTGGTCGACAAACAGTCTGTACCCTTGCTCTGTTGGTACACGTCCGGCTGAAGTATGAGGTTGAAAAATAAGCCCCTGTTTCTCGAGCGCTGCCATGTCATTTCTGATGGTCGCAGGACTAACATTCAGATTGAACCGGACAACAATAGTCTTGGAACCAACTGGTTCAGCAGTTTTGATGAATTGCTCCACAATTGCCTGCAAAATTTGAATTTGTCTGTCCATATTTGATTATATTTAGAACATGCATTCGCATGTCTGTTGCGAAAAGTATATTAGCACTGTGCATGGGGAAGTGCCAGTGGAAATTAAGTTGGATATGGTAATTATTGTTGAAATAAGGTATAATTCTAGGATTTATATCTTAAATTGATTAAAAATGAATACTAGTACTAGTGGAGGGGAAATCCCCCGAAGGGAAGTAGGAATAACAGAAGGGATTGATGCTCCAGAAACTGTTGATGAACTTTTTGCGCGAGCTACTGAATTGCAAGAAGAGGTGTCAGAAGTTTTGAAACATGGTGTAGGTTTGGATGAAAGGCCGAGTGATCCTGGTCTTCGTGGGATGCTTGAGCGAGGTGAGATGATGGATAAGTATATTATGTATGCAACTATAAGGAAGTATAGGCCAACAGTTGCTGTATCGATTGATGATTCTTTGGATGATTTAATTGATGTTTTGGTGGATGAAAAGGGAGATAGTATATTTTATCTACCCGCTAATGAAGGCCGAGCGGTGCCCCCTTTAGATGTTTTCTCAGAAAGTTCTTCAGATGTGCCGCAGAACCATTTGCGTTTCGATAGATCAAAAAAACTTTGGGAAGTTACTTCTAAAATAGGAGAAGAGAGAGAGTTTGCTCATCTTGCAGATGCATTGGGTTATATGAAACTTGCGGTTATTAGGGGCCGGGGTCGTAGCCATAGGGACTCCAATCAGTTTATTCCTGATGAGCTTGCTTTTGCAATGCGGCAAGGGGATGAATATTTGAAATATGTAGAAAGACCTTCTGATGAAGAGTTGATCGGAACTCATGATAAAGAATGGTTTGTTCTTTATAAAGTTTTGGAAAAGTATGGATATGTTGATCATCATTGGGATACGGATGATTTCAAACTTTTATTTACAAAGGATGCTAAATTAGGTTTTTATTTTAATCCCGAAAAGAACAGGTGGTTCACTATTGATGAAACAAGTGAAATTTCGGATGAAGAGCAAGGTCCAAGTCTGATTGATTCTTATCATGCAAAGAAAGGTATTAGAATGGAATTAGCCAAGCATAATCGTGACTCGGGGATGCCTCGAGAAGAGGCTGAAGCGATGGCAGATTTTATAGATGCGCAAATTGCTAAGTATGATAAATTGAGTGATAGGGTGTCTTAGAACGTGGTTTACACTTTTGGAATAAATTACTATGATGTCCTGGATCATGTAATTTGAATTTTATGAATAGATGGAAAATTTTAGTTGGGGCGGTTTTGATTCTCTTTGTCGGAGTTGTTGGGCGAGGGGTTTTCTTTGGAGGAAGTGATGTGGATGACAAATTTATTGAGCAGTTGAGAATGAAGTATGCGAGTCATGAGGCTTTGGTGAAAGAGAATTTGGAGCCAAGTATTGTTGTTGGGAAAACAAGTCAGAGGCCATATATCGAGGAGGACTTGGTACGTGATGTGAAGGATTTTGAGCCCTTGTCTTTTGGGGTGGCGGCGAGAAGTTGGGAGGGGTTGGGTGCGAAGGTGAAGGGAGAGCTTTTGCCTTATATGTTGAAGCCTACGGATGAGGCGAGTGCGTTTAATGTGAGGCATTGGAAAATTGAAAGTGAGAAAAGTGCGTTTTTGGAATTTATTTTTGAGAGGGCTCTTGCGGATGATTTGGATGACGAGGATTCTGTTGAGCACTTTGCGGCCCCTTCGGGTTATGAGTATTTTAACAGTCTGAATTATGACATTCGGGTTTATTATCCGGGTGTGGATTTGGTGCCAAGTTCGGGTTATGTGGATTCGGATGCATCATCGCATTTAGGCGATGATGTGGCAGAGCAGAATTATAATTTTTTGAAGTTCAGGGCGTTGCAAATTTTAGTGGCGGCGAATCAAGCTTATCCGGGATTTGTGTTATTTTTTGGACAGCATCTTTCGGAGCCCGTTGAGATGTATGTGATTCAAAGTATTGTAAGTGGGGCATCTGGTTTGACTCTCGATTGTCAGCGAGTTTATGTGCCATATAATGGAGGTGATTTTGCTATCGAAAGTGTGACTGCTCATGAGCTTTTTCACTGTTTTCAAGAGCACCTTAATATAGGGGAGGCGAATATTTTTGAGATTTTCTTAGAGAATGTTGGTGATGGAGATAGGAGGAGATGGATGCTTGAAGGGGGTGCTGTTTTTGGTCAGTATTTGGCGAATATGCCGAGTCAAGATACTCATTATTTTTTCAAAAATTATGCTGGAAATCCTAGTAAAAGTTTGTTTGATAGAGAATATAATGCAGCGCTTTTTTGGCATCAACTTTATGAGCAATTTGGGGAGGGGGTGACGAGTAGTCAGATGCTTGCATATCAGGATGGTGGAGATAATCAGGCTCAGGCGGACATGCTTCATGATAAGTTTCATCAGATTGCTTTGAACGTTTCTGGGATTCAAGAATTGTATAGTGATGGGACAGCACTTGAGCCAGTGGACGACACTGTAATTCCGCTCAACACTAAATACACAGAAGAAGATATAGAGGGAGTGGGGCAGGCCTATCCTTTTGAATTAGATCTGGGAGAAATGTCTATGAATTTCTTTGATTTTCTAATAGTTGGGCAGGGTGGATTTGTGCGTTTTGATTTTGGTCAGGAGATAAATCAAGAGAATGATGACATAGAGATCTCAGCGGTCCTTTATGACTCTTCCGGTCATATTTACGAAAAAGTTTCTCTCGAAGAAGATCCTGATGGTCGTAAATATGTTATGTTTTGCATGACGAATAACGAGGTGTGCGATGAAGCTGGGCGGAGCACTCATGAAGGGCTTTATCGAGTGATGCTAATTATTACAAATCGAAGTGGTGAAAATACTTATATAGGTGATTTTTTGGGAACTTTGTTTGGTCCGGATCCTTATAGGGCTTTCCAGGTTGTTATGAATGAGGGTGAGCTTGAGGTGCCGGTCCGCGGAGATCTGGAGCTCACGATTGACTTAGAAGATGCCACTATGAGAATGGATGCTAGAGCGTTTTGGATGTCTTTTGAGAACGATTATTATAATTGGGATTCCCGAGAAGTGCCGCAGTCTCCGAATGTTAGTGATGTAAAAATTCATCCAACTCGGCTTACAAGTTATGTTAATAATTTCTGTCAGTTCCGAGGTTTTGTTGAATTCGATTTTGAACTTCTTTCTGAAAATGATGATGATGCTCCTTGGATAACTCGGAAGTTCAAACTTAAGAAAACCGATCAGGGAAATTTTTATGTAATGAAGCATAAATTTGCCTGCAAAATTGATCCAAAAATGGTTGAATTGATGGCTGTGAATGGCCCAGCTTTGATGGTTCTGCAAACCATGTTTGCGAAGATCAATACAGAGACTTATCCAGAAGGTTCGTTTGCTATGAATCTACATCGAATTTTCAAAGAATTCATGTCGCTTGGCCTTTGGAACGATGAAGAAGGTGAAGTCGAAATGAAATTCCTCGGCGAAGATACTTACGAAGCAGTTAAGATCGAATTCAACGATAGACTACATTTGTACTTTGATAGGGAGGGTTAGATCAGATCGTCGTCTGGTATAAGATGCCCTATTCTTTCTTCTATTCTTCTTCTTTGCGCTGATCTTGCTTCATCGGTTATTGCAGGGGGAGTTGTTCTTCTTGTTGGGACGACAGAAAATGCGCTCGACCATCCTTTATCTATACCTGCTAGTGGGTTTGGTCTTCGTTTTGGTTCGTTTGATAGAGGGTCTCTTTCCATGGAAATTTAAAAAATATATTTTGTAAGTATTTTCTCTTAAAATATTCATTTGTCAAAGAGAAAAGTTTGTTGAGAGGAAAATTTTGCTTGGTAATTCGGTTATGGTATAATTCCTGGCGAGTTTTTTAGTAATTATTTTTTTAAAACAAAAAACATGAAAAACAAAAAAGTTTTGTGGATAGCACTTGCGCTTATAGCGGCATTGGTGCTCGGTATGGTTGTGTTCGGTGGAGGTGCGGATTCTGAGGATATGGAAGGTAAGCTTAAAGGTAAACTTATGAAGAAGCCTACGGTTCATAAAACCAGTATGAATGCAAATGCTACTTATAAATGGGCGGATGCACCTGAAGATTCTTTTGTTAGTGGTTTTTTGGGTGATATTGGAGAGTCGAATGCTGTTACTAGGGACTGTCCTAATGGGAAAATGATAGTTGAGATTGCTACGAAGGTTCGTAATATTGCAGGGAAGAAAGCTATTACTGGATTGAAACTTTATTGTGCCGATTTTCATCTTGGACCTCTTTCACGTGTTAATAATGTTACGAATGTTATTTGGGGGGAAAATCCTGGTAATACTATTGTTAGTTATAATAATGGTCATATTTTGACTGGACTTAAAGGTTATCATACTACTGCTGGAAAGGAATTCTTAAAAAAACTTGTTCTTAGAAAGGTTGAATTAGTTGGAGACGCTTATATTAAGTCGGTCACTTTTAGTAGATCTTGGCTGACAGCGGTAGAATCTTTATCTATTACTACAAATGCCAATGAAAGCAGATACTGTACTGGAAATTCTGAAAGCTCTCTTTCTTCTCCTACCTATGAAATTGATGTTTTGACAGGGGTGGATGTCCGTACTGTAAATTGGTCTGGCAATGACGTTGTGTCTGGCCTTGCATTGAGGTGTAATAAATATGAAAGGGTGGAGAATTAATTTTTATATTTAGGCCCTCAAGATTTCTTGGGGGCTTTTTTTGTACGAAAAGTTGTACGTTTTCTGTGCACGTGCACAGATTTTTGATAGAGTTGTGAATGATTTTAAATTTTAAGATTTTTTATATGAGGAAATTTATTACTTTTGTCTTTTTAATTCTTTCTGTGTGTGGTTGGGCTACGATGTCTTTTGCCGAAACGCATGAGCCTGCGGCTCATGTTGAGTCTACTTATGTGGAAATAATATTTGATGGGTCTGGCTCGATGAGTTCCTGGCTTTATTCGAGTAAGAAAATAGATATTGCAAAGGAGGCGTTGTCAGAGACTTTAGAAGAGGTTGAGGGCTCGGCGTATATTGGACTTCGGGCGTATGGTTTAGTGAAAGGTGACTGTCAATCGAGTGAGCTTCTCGTGGATTTTGGGTTGTCGAATCGGGATGAAATTGGGGTGGCGGTGGATGAATTGAAGCCGGTGGGGATGACGCCTTTGGCGTATTCTGTTGCGAAGGCGACTGAGGATTTGAAGGCATTGCCTGCGGGTGGCTTGAAAAAAATAATTGTAATTGGGGATGGTCAGGAAACTTGCGAAGGGGATATCAGTGAAGTTGGAATGAATGTTAAAGATGCGGGGATTGATTTAGATGCATTGTATCTTGGAGGAAATGATCAGGAGTCCGAGAGTCTTGAAGCTTTGGCGGACGCTGCCGGTGGAGATTTTTACAGTAGTCATGTTCCGGATGAATTTGGAGATATGTTGGCGGATGCTTTTTCGAATATCCCAAGCGATTTTGATCTTCCTCCGATGGATGATTTGAATGCTGGTGCTGGAGATTTTGGGATTTCTGGAGTGAGTGTGGAAGAACAAATTGTCGAAGATGTTTTGGCTGAGAATTTTGAGCAGGATTGTAAGATTCCATATAAGGTTGGTGATCAGGTTCTTTATGAAGAATATACTTTGGAGGAAGTTGAGAAGGTTGAAGAAGTTAGTTCTGGGTTGGAGGTAATTTTGGATGTGTCGGGGTCTATGGCTGGGCAGGTTGAGGGTAAGGCGAAGATTGACTTGGCAAGGGAAGCCTTGGGTGTTGCACTTGAAAATCTTACAGACGATATAGATCTTGCATTGCGTGTTTATGGTCATCGTATTCTTAAAACTGATCAGGTTAATTCGTGTAAAGATATTGAATTGCTTATTCCGTTTTATGGTGACAACTTTGATATTGCATCTAAAAATAATGCCATGCGTGTTCAACATGTTATTGATAATGTGAATGTACTTTTGCCTCGTGGTTGGACTCCAATTGGCGCTTCTTTGAAATTAGCAGCAGAAGATTTGAAGGATTTTGATAATAAAGTGATTTTGCTTTTGAGTGATGGAGAGGAGACTTGTGATGGTGATCCTGTAGGCGTGATGAAGAGGCTTCGTGAGAGTGGGGTAGAGGTGACTGTGCATACTGTTGGGTTTGATGTTGATGTGGAAACTGCTGCGCAGTTGAGGGCTATTTCTGAAGTGACTGGAGGCACATATATTGATGCTGGTTCTTCGGCTGAGCTTAAAGAAGGTCTCAAACATATTGTTGAAGAAGCGACTCGTGAAGTGAATGATTGTCCGACTTTGTTTACGAATCCGATAGCTGGTGGGGAAACTATAGAGGAGGCCGTTTCGATTGAGCCAGGTGCTTATACTTTTGATAGGCATCTTGAAAAAGGTGAGAAATATTTTTTCAAACTTCCTGTTAAGTCCGGGCAAGTTGTGAAAGTTTATGGGATGGCTGCTAGGCCGTCTATTGTTGGAAATGCTGATGAAGGATACGCTGAGCAGTACATTGGTCTTCGTTCAACTTTTGATGTAACACTGCATGTTCCAGGCTTCGAGGGACGTAAAAATCCTACTTTTCGACCGCTTACAGCTGATCCTTTGAAAAGTGCTTCGGTGGCTATTTTGGAAGATGGAGATTTCATAATCGAGACCGGATATGATTTCGGGGATGTGCACAAAGATAATATTTTCTCGGTGGAGGTTGAGGATCACTACGATGTTACTACAGGCGAGGATATTTCTGAGGACGAGCCTGCTGTTCTGGATGAGCTTGAAGATGGTGGTAGTGGTGGACTTGGACTTCAGGATGAAATTGATACTTTTATCATTCCAAAAACCGCTCAGGTTGCAGATGTTTTTACTGTTGAATTTGATGATCCAGAGTTCAAAGCACAGTTGGATATTTATGATGAAAACAATAAATTACGTGACCGAGTTACTGATAAGGCGGTACTTGTCACAGGTGAAAATGTTCAGCCCGGAGACATGATTGTTCTCAAAGATAGGAATATAAAAAGTGATAACAGATATTCAGATTATAGGCTAAAAATTGGAGCTTCCGCGACCTCACTTGACCGCGATCTCCCCAAAGAAATTGATACAGAAGCAATTGATCTTGGCGGTGATGCGAAAGAAGTTTTAGCACAAGAAAAACAAGGTTTCCCTTGGTGGTACATCTTGATTGGAGTTGCTGCGTTGGGAGGTGGGTATGGGATTCTTAGAAGGAAGAAGGATTAATGGTCATTACTAGTTAAAATATCAGCTGGGATTTGGCTTTCTTGCATCGCTTTCCATTGTTCGCCTGGTGAAATAGATACGTTTTCCGTTCCTGAAATTGAACTGACGAAGGTGGCAAAGGCATCTGACACTATTCCCTGTTCGGCAAATTCAAATCCTATTAACTGTATTCCGTTTTGTACAACTGCATGATCTGTTTTATCCAAAATTTGACTATGAAATCTTGTTGGCTCAGGTTCTTCCTCTGCTTCAAAGTATAGACCTACCTCTTCTCCGGTACTTGTCTCTATTATCACGGTTCGATTACTTCCCCTTTTTGGTTTTTGAGCTTCCATTAATGCGGGCAGAGAGGTCCCATCATAAGCACATCCTTCCGTTAAAAATCCTGCTAGATTTTTTGTTGTTATTCCTTTAGGAGTGAATTCATCTACTCGTAAGAAATGGCCGTCGGTTACCTTGGTTTCCTCGCCATTGCCTTTATAAAAAGTTCCTGGAACTCCGTTTTCCTCACAGTATCTTCGTACAGCAGCTTCGATGTCTGATTCTTCTGGTAGATGGGGTTCGTT
>JABINC010000066.1 GCA_018697675.1 Candidatus Peregrinibacteria bacterium | reverse complement strand
TGACCTCGCCAATAACCTGGATCGACTGATTCTACAGATTCCCATTGTTCCG
Organism: Candidatus Peregrinibacteria bacterium; assembly: GCA_018697675.1. GTDB lineage: Bacteria > Patescibacteriota > Gracilibacteria > UBA1369 > JABINC01 > JABINC01. The sequence continues at coordinate 12,290 of JABINC010000066.1, read as the reverse complement.
CTTGAGTATTTCCTCTAGATGTTAATTCTCTGAATTCCGCCTTGGCCCTGCGCGCACCTTTTCTGACTCCTCGTGGACGACTTCCCCCTGCCGAGCGAGACTGTTCCATTAATCTTGTTGCTTTATTTCTTGCATCGGTGATTTGGCTTGCCAAAGAAGCTGTTGCGATTGCTGTTGGCTCTTGGGTTTCTTGTGATTGTTTTTTTGATGCTTCTTTTGAACCTTGTGACCCTCTTTCGTGTTTTTTGTGTTTTGATGTTCCACTATTTAAACCGCCTCGTGGAGCACGTGTATTCCCCCTATTTCTATCCTTTCCCATGACGAATTTTATTTAACAAAATACAAGAGCGTAGTTTTACAAAACCAGAGCTGATTGTCAAATTTCATTTTGTTGTAAATCAGAATTGTTTTCTAGTTAAGTCCTGCGTTTTCTTGAGATTCTTCGTCAACCACCCTCCAGGCTCTTCTGGGATCCATGGTTAGCACATCATACTCACCTGTAGCTTTCTTCAACTGTCCTTCAGGTGTTATGTAATACATCGTTTGAGAATTCCCGTCGTCTACATAATCTAGATAAAAACCTATTCTGCGTGCTCTTTCCCATCTTTCACCTTTGGTTGCCCAAGTCATTATGCCAGGACCTACCATGGCTTGCTGCCAACCATTATTTTCCTCTATATAAACAAAAGGACTGTAAACTATAGTCCCTCTTTTGAGGTCTTTAAAAAACGGCCTATAACCCTCTATGTCCTCATATGGACCAATTCTCCTTGTGTATGGCAATTGCCCTTCTACCAATCCACGTGGCACTACTTCCCCTATAGGTGGAAGTCCCTGTTTTTCACGGTCACGTAAAATCTCAGCCAGAGCTTTCCTTACATCCATATTTTCAATCCCTATTCTTTTTACCTGTGCTGCAGCCTTTTTCATCCTAAACCTTACTCTATCTATACGGGCCGTTACGTGTCTGTATTTGAGAGCTTGGAGTTCCCTTGCAAGTCTTGAAGGACGATTTTTTGGGCCTTTTCCCATTTTTAATGGAGTTTTATTAGAATGTTTTGTGTTTTGTGCTTGGATTTTGACCTTTCAACTGAAAAGCCCAAACTGACGAGTTGTCATTCTATAAAAATATGGCGTAATAGTCAATTGGGAATGGAGGAACTGTCCCCCTGATGTTTTCCTAATAAAACTCTTGTACTTTTCCATCGATTTTGTGTTTTGCAGAATCCGTATCGGGAGTTTTTTTAAGAGTCCAATTTACCGGTGCCATTTCCTCGTTTTTGATAAGTCCCGCATGGGCAAGCCGTTCGTGAGCTTTGCAGAGGGGAGCTAGTGTATCCGGATCATGAGTTGGATCTAAGGCGAAACGTTTTGTGTGATGCAGGATATCGTGTGATTTCGCACAACCGGGATATGCGCAAAGGCCACTTGTTTTTTTGATGACGTGTTTTCTAATTTTGGCTGGAATGTATCTTTTGCCCGTGTTTATTGGAATTGGGTTTTCTTCTGGTTCCACAGCCTCCTTTTGTGAGTTGACATCATCCGCACCTACGTCACTGGATTCCATCACATCTAACATTGTATTGAGCAGCTCATCCCATTCTTTCTCACCTTTTATTTTTTTGAGGCGTTCGATGGTTTTCACATCGAGCTTCATGTAAATCGACTTTGTTATGCGATTTTCTGAGTTCTGACTCGTGATATCACAAGATTCACCTAAAACACCTGGATCAGCTTTCACTTCTTCAACGTATTTTCTCAATGCATTATTGCCTAATTTCGCTGCTTTGCTTGCCCAAAACTTTTCTGTTTCTTCCGTTGTAATCGTAAGCACTGGCCGCACGGCGTTCAGACCTTTTTCCTTTACTACCTTTTTGAGATGAAGCCTGCCTTCAAGCTTCTTCATTATCCACAATGCGTCATCCACGGCATGTGTACTCATCCCTGCCAGTTTCGCTGCATACTCGTATATACTTGTGAAACCTTTTTTGCGCCACACTTCTTTTTCTTGTATTTCAGGAAGCATTAGTTGACATTTACGCATCCATTCTTTGGCATTTTGTCCGTAGGTTTGGAATTGTTTGTGAAGGTCGTTTATTTGTTGTTTGGTAGTCATTTTTGAGGGGGTTAATTTATTAATTAATTTATGATTTTGGGGTTGGGTTGGATTTGAAGTTGATTTTATCAGGTCAAGTTATATGGTTTGGAGAGGTGGGAATGGGACTAATTTGGCTGTGCGGCATATGGGATAGAATAGTAGCATGAGCCAGGGTTTGGAGCTAGCGAATTATGGCTTGAGAGAGCTGAAAATCAGTATTTTGACGTGACGATTTTGAATAATATTTCATGGTGAGCGTTGACTTACCCTGGGATGAGTTTGTAATTTATTTCAGATTGTTTTGTGGGTTTAATTTTTGAGAATTTTTCATCGAATAGAAAATCTGCTAGGAGGGAGAGACGTGATACCTAGGCCGACTTAAAACCGGGGCCGCCCAAGTGTCATATAGAAAAAAGGTCACCTCTCTCTATTCAGTGACCCTTTTCCGGGAATCAATTCTTTGTCTTATGCGTCCCTTTTTGGCCTCACGGTAGGGTTTTGTGCGATTCACCTTCTGCAGTAGATTTCGCATGATTCACCTTCCGCGGTGAGCACTTTTTTGAGAACGAAGATATAAGAATTATTCCTTTTTGTTTGTCTGGATTTTTGACTTCGTAGTCACCTACTCTGTTTTGGAGTGGGGACATTTAGGTTGCCTGCTCTATTTTGGAGCGGGAACCTATTTTGAAGCCAGAAGTCCTTTTTGTTTTTGGATATCCCTTGTAAAAAGGTGATATTTTTAGTTTATTTCTCTTTTTAGTATTTTCGGTGGGTGCGCGTTGACGTAATGCGATCGACTGAACGCGTGTTGACTGAAAATGTACTGGAGCGTTGAGCGAAGGTGCGTCGGCTAGTTGAGCTTCTTACGCCTTCTTACTACTGCAGTACCAAGGGCACTTAGACCGAATACTAGGGCAAGACCAGGCCCTGTTTCTGGAAGTGTTACTTCAACTACAACTCCATCACTTTCGTTTCCTGCTGCATCTTTCGAAGTAATTTTGAATAAATAAGTTAGACCTGCCTCTAAATCAGCAAGTTCTAATTCTGAAACAAGTGGTGGGAGCACGGTGCGAAGTTCGTAAGCCGAATCTTCTGAGCTTTCGTAAATCAACTGTTCAATCGCGTCTTCTGAAACACTTATTGTCCACGCCAGACGCGCTAGTTTACCTTCTATAGTCGCCACTAAATCTGTGATTTCTGCTGGAGGAATCAAGTCTGCAAGTTCTAGAAGTTGTCCTTGAAATGCAATCCCTTCTCCTGAATCAATAACTATTCCTGTTTCTGTAACCGTGTTCATAACTGAAAGAAGGTAATCTTTGCCTGGCTCAAGTCCTACAACTGTTAGAACAACTGTCTGACCATCAACCATCAACTCTTCTGCGCCGATCGCAAGAAGGCCTGCTTCTTCAATTTCTTCTGTCATTGGGTCATCCTCGATATCCTCCGCAACTATGAAGTGAGTCTCTGCTTCGAGAAGCTCAACTACTTCCGAGAATACAATTTGAACATCTGTTTCTGAAATTGCTTCAACTAGGTCAACTCCTTCTGGCAGAGACTCTTCAGAGTCTCCTAAAAGAGCATCAGCCATTTCTGCAAGGCTCGAATCTTCTGTTTCTGCAATCAACATTGGCTCTGCGCCTTCAACTGCTTCTACCTCCTCAATCATTTCATCTAATCCTTCCATAAGCTCATCCATTTCTTCTGTAAGAATTTCTAGGTCTTCCATTAAATCTTCTTCATCTTCTAAAAGAGTTTCTTCCAAGTCTGAAGTTTCGATTAATTCTGGAGTTACTTCTTCTGGAAGTTCTTCCGGCAATTCAACATTAACTGGAATGTAATCTCCGGTTCCTCCTAGAAAAGTTGCAGTGTCTGAAGTTCCGCTGCGGATTGAATTTCCGTATACGTCTTCGACTGTGATTCCTGCTGTAAGAATGTATTCGATTCCAACTTCTTGAGCTGCTGTTTCGATAACAACTGCGTTTGGCTCATCGTCTAGAATCTCCGCATCAAGTAGCGGAAGGAAGTCTCCTGTCAAATTATCTTGAATTAAAAATGCTGTCTGAGGCTCATCCCCTGGAAGCTGTACCGCTTCTGAGAAATCAATCCTCACTTGAACATTTGAATAACTCTCTGCGAGTCGAACTGTTGGCGAAGCCCCATCGTCCCCCATTGGAACTGGCGCTGCTTCCTCTTCGACCGCTGGCATGTATGGCATTGCGCTGTCTTCGTATGAATAGCTCTCACTTTCATTTCCCGCTGCGTCAAATGCAGTTATCGCGAAAAAATATTCGACTTCGTTTTCCAAATTCTCAACCGTGTACTCGATAACATCTCCTATTTCTATTTCGTGAATATACTCTCCGCCTTCTTCATTTACTGATTCAAGTCCGTAGTAGACTTTGTAGCCTTCGACGTTGACATTATCGGTAGCGACATCCCAGGAAAGAGATATTTCGCCATCTCCTGATATAGCAATCAGGTTTTCTACATCCGATGGTAGTTCTAAGTCTACAGCTTCAGTTGCGAATGCAAGAGAAGTGAATCCAAACATCATAAGTCCTATGAGTTGAAAACTTAGAGCTCCCGCAAGAAGCTTTTTCCAACTTCTTCTTTTAAAGATTTTTGTTTCCATTTTTTTTTGGGTGAAAAAATTAATTGTTTTTGTTTGTAATTATTTTTGTGTTTTTAAGCTGTTTTTCATCTATTTAATCAGGTGATTATACCAGAAAATGGAAATCCGTTCATTAACACGGAATTGACGCCAAAGCTGTATTGTTTTGTAATAAAATGGCTTTTTCTTGCGTAATGCTAGATATTTGGTATGGTTTGATCTTCAAAAATTAAATTTTAATTAAAAATGTTATGGCAATTACGGAAGGTTCTGTACGTTCAGGAAGACGTTCAAGAGATACTGTAGAAGACTTTAAGGGAATTGGGCGAGTTAAAGCTGTAGTAGCAGCGTACAAAGAAGCATCTGATGCAAATCCTGATGATACTGATTTGCATCTATCCAATGTTGTTCAATTGAGAGACGATGACTGGTTTGCTGCAAAACCAATTGCTCGATTTGTCAGAGACGCCCTTGGTCAAGAAGTTTTGGATAGAAGGACAAGCGCTGCGAAAGAAAAAGGACTTTCTAGAGTTCAATTAGTTAAGATGGGAGCTCTTGAAGACGATACTACTTCGAAATCCACTGTCGAACTTCCAGAATATTCTGATTTTTCAATAAAAATGCTGGAGATTGTTGTAGGTCGATTGCTTGAGGCTGCTGCGAAAGCAAAAGAATCTGGGGGAAAAGTTGAAATTCCGTTACGAGAGTTAAAACATCCTTTTCCTGTAACCTTAACTGGAATGGAGGTTTTACCCGCCCATAGCAATCAACTTATTGGCATCGATCAAAGTGACTGTCCTGATGAAATGCGCATTCCTGCAGAAGGTACACTTGTTATCGGTGATTTTTCTATGAACCTAAAAGAAGAACTCTCAACGAGAGGGTATGGGACGCTTTTTGAGCTCCTTATGGCAGCTGCTATTAACAAGGGATGTTGCATTGAAGTCAAAGACAGCCTGGGAGAAAGACCTTTCCAATGTTTTGTACGACAAATGAGGAGAGGGGATTGTCGGTAAATGTCGATTTGCCCGGGGATGAATAATGTGCTTTAATAACATTTTCTATTGCAATTTTCTTGACAAAAAAGTAATATTCTTCCTTGAATTAAAAATAACTTTAATATTATGAGTACCGATTTAGAAGTTCGAATTGGGGAAGAAATTAGAGAGGCTCTAGCTTCACGTCCTGAGGGGGCAACACCAGAAACTTGGCTAGCACTCGTGGGCACAAGAGAAAGTGCGAACGGAGAATCATTCTTAACAGAAGTGCGAGAAATAATTTTCGACCTATTGATGAGTGATGATGCAGTAGTAGAGGAGTTAAAAGGACTCAATGATAATGTTACCCAGCAACTAGTGGACTCCGCTGAGCGAAGAAGGGCTCAACCACATTTTCCAGGCACTTATGCTCTCGCCGATGCTCTACTCAGACACCCTTCGGAAGCTGATGTCAGATGTAATCGACACACTATGCTTGCGTTGCAGCCGGAAGAATCTGTACAAAGCGCTCTAAGGTTAAAAGCTAGACTTAGAGAACTTATAGATGAGCAACTTGCATTTTTACGTTTTGGAGAAGAGGCCGAGGAGCTAAGAAATTCTACAGATCGTGATCCTAATTTGACGATTGTTGAACGACCGGCTGTAGATCCTGGTGCAAGAGTTGAGTTCCTAACTGCCGATAGAAAAGTTATTGATATTGAAAATACTCAAGGAAAAGGGCGATTGATAAAATTTGAAGGAGCTTTAAAACGATGGGCAACTGAACGTGCTCGTGGAATAAAAGGTGAATTTAATCACAGGGGCAGCTATCCTATTAAGCCTAGAGCTAATGTGCACAGAGTGAATGTATACATTCCTTCTATCGATGAGTCAGAAGCTCGTGTTATCAGTATTCAGATAGATGAAAAGACATCCCTAAGCGCTTTAATTCGCGAATTAGAAGTGCTCGCATAGATCTATCATAAAAGGGATTTTCTACTTTTTCTCTATCGAAATCTTTTCGATTCTTTTGCCGTGCATTTCGTCGACTATGAATGTGAAGCCGCTGATTTCGATCTTTTCGCCTTTGCGGGGGAAGCGGTTGAGGGTCTGTAGGATGAGGAAAGATAAAGGTTTGTGTTCAGGTGCGGGGAGGGTGACTCCGAGTTCTTGATTCAGGTCGTAAATCTCAACTGAAGCATTAACCTCCCATTCTGAATTACCGATTTTTGTAATTACGTCATTTTCTTTGTCATGCTCATCAATAATTTCTCCAACAATTTCCTCAAGCAAATCTTCCAAAGTAACCAGCCCTGTAACACTCCCATATTCGTCCATAACCATCGCCATATGAATGTGGCTTTTTTGGAATTCACGGAACAAATCATTGATTTTTTTTGTCTCTGGAACGTGCAGTACTTGCTGCAAATCTAGGTTTTTTAACTTCTTGTCAAACTCTCCTTTTTGAAGGTGAAAAAGAATATCTTTCACAGTTACAATCCCGATCACATTGTCTTGTTTGTGCTCATAAACCGGGATTCTAGAATGCGTATGATCGAGTGCAAATTCACCTGCATCCTTGATCGTCGTGCTAGATGGCAGCGATTCAATTAGCATGCGCGGAGTCATCACCTGCTCTGCAAAAATATCATTGAATTCGAGAATGTTTTCGATAAGTTCGCGTTCTTCAGCCTGAATCGAACCTTCCTCCGCCCCGAGGTTTGCCATCGCAAGAAGCTCATCCTCACTGGCTTGGAATTTAATTCCCTCTGCTCCTGTCAATTTTTCAATTCCTTTTACAATTAAGTTAAGTGCCCATATCACTGGAGCCAAAACTTTTGAAAGAACATATAAAAATGGACTTACAAAAAGCGAAAAACTAGCTGAATATTTCGCTGCAAATGTTTTTGGCACCACTTCTCCAAAAATTAGAACAAGTAGGGTCATAATTCCTGTAATAATCCCGATCGCATTTGAATCAAAAAGTTTTGTAAATACCACCGTCGCGTAAACAGATGCGAGAATGTTTACAACATTATTCCCAATTAGAATCGTGATAAGTAGTTTATTCGAATCAGCCTTTAGCTTCTCTACGAGCTTCGAAAATTTGACCTTTTTGTCACAAAGGTCACGTATCTTGGCCGGGGACAAGCTCGTTAGTGCAGTCTCTGATGCCGAGAAGAATGCCGAAAGAAAGATTAAAACTACTAATATTAAGATACTGGGGGCGTCCATTTTTTTGCTTAATTGTATTTTTAGGATTTTACTCTTGTAATTCTACCATTTTATTTGAATTGTAGAAACAAATTCTTTTTGTTAAGCTCTTTTTTGATTGTAATTAATGACTTATGACTACGTTAGAAAAAATTCAGGAATTGGTGCAACGTGTGCTTGAGCAGAGTGTGCTTTGGGAGAAAATGCTGAATGTGGGGATTGTTGATTTCCAAGTTACTGTCGAATATCCTCGAGATCCTGATCATGGGGATTATGCGGTAAATAGCGCTATGCAGCTGGCTGGAAGGCTGGGGATGAATCCTCGGGAAGTGGCTGAAATTTTGACTAAAGCTATTGAAAAAAAGATGGAGATCGAAAAAGGGAAAAGCGCTGAAGCGCTGATTGAAAGCTTAGAAATCGCCGGACCTGGATTTATTAACATTCGAATCTGCAAATCGGTTCTAGAAAATGCGATTTCTGAATCTGTCGAAAAAGGCTCTAAATTTGGACATTCAGACCATCTCGGAGGATTGAAAATTATGATGGAATTTGCTCATCCGAACACTCATAAAGCGTTTCATATCGGACATTTGCGTAATATTTGTCTTGGAGAGTCTTTGGTGAGATTTTTGGAGTCTCAGGGGGCTCATGTCTTCCGTGCAAATTACCAAGGGGATATCGGTCCACATGTCGCAAAATGTATTTGGGGGATGATGAACATGCCAGACAAAAATGGTTTTTCTCCTATCCGAAGTGTGGAAGAAGCGAGGGCTTATGAAGCGGAGTTTTTGACGACTCCAGAACGAAAGGTTCAATACCTTGGAACGGCTTATGCATACGGGGGAAAGGCTTATGAAGCAGATAAAGATGGTTCGAGCGGAGTTCAAGATGCCGTGCGTGAAATCAATAAAAAAGTTTATTTAAAAGATCCTGAAATCATGCCTCTTTGGGAGGTTACACGGAGCTGGAGCTTGGATTATTTCGAACATACTTATAAGAGATTTGGAAGTCATTTTGATCACCTGTTTTTCGAAAGTCAGATGTACGAGCGAGGGGCTGAAATTGTGAAGGCGAATATCAAGGGCGAGGGTGGAAAAGATGTATTTGAAGAATCCGATGGAGCTACAGTTTTTCGCGGCGAAGATTATGGATTACATACCCGAGTTTTCCTCACCAGCGAGGGAAATACAACCTACGAAGGGAAGGAATTAGCCAATGCTGAAACTCAATATGCGACATTCAATTTTGATAAAATTGTTCACATAGTTGCTAACGAACAGGCTGGATATTTTAAAGTTGTTTTCAAGGCAATTGAGCTTATCAAACCTGAGCTTGAAAATAAGCAGGTGCATATCTCTTACGGAATGGTAAATCTTTCTTCTGGAAAAATGTCCTCACGAACTGGGGACGTGGTCACTGCAGAAAGTTTGATTGATGATTCTAAAGAAAGAATTGAAAAAATTCTTCGAGAAAATGGTTCTGATTTGTCTGATTCTGAAAAAAAAGAGATGATTGAAAAAGTCGCTCTGGGAGCGGTGAAATTCACTATGCTTCATGCGGATTCTAAACGTGATATTGCATTTGATATGGAGCAATCTTTGAAATTGACCGGAGACAGCGGGCCATATCTCCAATATGGATACACGCGTATTGTTTCAATTTTGAATAAGGTTGAGGGGAATGAAACTGCTGGAGGCAAAAAAATATGTGCCGTCAATTTCTCACTTTTCAACGACCTCGACTGGGAGCTCTCAAAACAACTTCTTCGATTTGAAGAAGAAATTACTAAATCTGCAGATGAATTTACAACTCACAATACTGCTCATTACTTGGTTTCTTTGGTTTCCGAATTCTCTCGCTGGTATGAAAACAACAGAGTGGCAGACAGCGAAGAAGGGCTCAAGGCCGCCAGGATTCAGCTATTGAAGTCTATCAAGGTAGTTCTCGCAAATGGCCTACATTTACTTGGGATTGAGACTGTGGAGAGGATGTAACTAGTCACGAACTTCAAAATCGCGGGGCCTTCGACCTTTATTAAAATCCATAAGTGACCAGGTTCTATCTCCAACACTTACAGGACTAATTGCTCCACCTTTTCTTAAGTGCATATGTGAGCCTGATTGTTTAACAAAAAATCCATTCCCACTTTCCATTCCTCCCGTTTCTGGATTTTTTCTTTCCCAGAATACCCTATCGCCTGCCTTAAGACTCTCGAAAAAACCTTTTCTTACTTCTTGAGTCGCTCTTGCAATTGGCTCTCGTGATCTAGATGGCGCTTCAAGCCTGCCTGGCACTTCTCTTCTCTCTAAGGCTGGGTAGCCTGTGGCTCTATCTAATTCCATTTCTTATTTTTTAAAATTGTAAAATCAGTTGCGGAGCTTAGCATAATGATTTTTTTTGTAAACCTATCGTTGTCGGCGATGTGTACAATGAGTTGTTGCGATCAAATCATCTATCGTTTTTTGTGTAAGTTCATATCCCAGTTTCCCGTCTAAAATTACTGGCCTTAAGGAACCGCTATGACATAGAGCATCCAATAATCCAATCCATTCGCCTGCATAAGCATGCCTCCCATGTATGTAGTCAGATGTTAATCCATTTGCGTATGCAAATTCATTGTTACTATATTTTCGACCATAACGCAGGGAGGTTTGCAGGGCCTCTCTGACTTCTCCCGCCACTACCCTTCGGATAAGGTCACTGTGGTACCTCTCACCTCCATGATGATCACTGTCATTTAATAATTCTATTACTTTTCCAAGCTTCTCTCTTGCTTCTCTTTTTACACGATCTACATAATTTCTTTCAATCTTCTGACCAACACCAGGTAGTACGGCAAAATCTCTGAACATTGCAAATAATTCGGCTATATCAACCGCTACAAATTTACCTACTTCTTGTGCTTTTCTAAAAAACAATGAAAGAACCGTATCCTTGTCTATAGATAATAAGTGTCTATACCGTAAATTATTCGCAAATTGCTGATTGGTCGGCAAAGGATATTCTCCATAGCAATTGAAGCTAGCATCTTCTAACAAAAAGGCCTTGCCATCTATTCCCTCATCACTTCTTCGTTTTAAAGCTGGCCTAAATGATAATCCTGCTGTTCTAGGGGTTGAATATGCAGCTCCATGGCCATCTTCATGAGGAGTGACCACTTCTAGCTTTTCCTCAGGATATGCGACAATACTATCTTTAAACATTGTTGTTAGATTTTTAAAAATCTCGTTTTGAATCGTAAAATTGAGATGGCACTCTACCATAAACAAATGTCCTCTTGCAATTTGAATGTGAGATTGGAATAATATGCGGGCTGCGGAGAGATGGCAGAGTGGTCGAATGCGGCGGTCTTGAAAACCGTTAGGCCGGCAACGGTCTCCAGGGTTCGAATCCCTGTCTCTCCGCCACACAGAAGTTGGCCTCACGCAAGTGGGGACAAGTTTTGTGTGTGAGAGGATGAAGACTTAAATGAGCTTGAAGATAAGACTGTGTGGAAAATGGAAGATGGTAAAGAAACCTTCTGGTGGTATAGGAACAAAGCGAAGAAAGACTTCTTCTTAGTGGCATGGCGTAAAAATAAATTCTACCCTAATTTCATCCTTACTCTTCAAAAGAATACTTCAAAGACGTTTGATAAAATTTACCTTGTTGAGACAAAGGGAGGACATCTTCTTGGAAATACAGACACGAATTATAAACGAGAACTGACCAAACTTTATCAACGTAAAATTCAAAGAAGCTGGTCAAACAATGAGGCTTTCCCCGCTAAACTAAAGGAAACTACCTTTAAATTTGTTAAGGAACAGAATCTTGAAAATGAAATGAACGAGATTTTTACTTAATAATTTCTTTCCAAAATTACAACATATCACCTTTGAGGATTAGCTTTAGCTCCTTAAACTCTTCTATAATTTTTTCTGGAGAAAAAGTAGGTGATCTGTTTTTTTCGAACTTCCCATCCTCACCCACTTCCTTATTGAAATTTGGCTCATAATATTTATTACACTTTGTAAAACCCTCCCCTTTAAGAAAATCACATTCAATAGAAATGATTATATTTAAAGTTGAATATGTCTTTGTAGCCTTGGATCGTATAATTTGATCTGAACCCTCAGTTATTTCATTGCTAATATCTATGTAATAGTCTTCGCTTCCTTCGTAATAGGTGTTATCAATTTCAACAAGACCACCTTCTTCAAGGTATATCTCTTTAGCATCCTCTTCGCTAAAAAGAGTTATTTCAGGAGCACTCTTGTTTTTCACAACAAAAAACACAGCTCCAAAAAGTACTATAATCAGAACTGTAACACTTAGTGATATGCAAGCTTGTTTAAACATAAAGATATTTTTACATGGCAGCGTACGAAAAAAAGGGGCTAACTTTTCAAAT
>JABINC010000059.1 GCA_018697675.1 Candidatus Peregrinibacteria bacterium | reverse complement strand
TACATTCTCAATTGCGCCCCATTCGGAGTTGCCGCTTTCGGGGACTATTAGAGTTATGTTGTCGTTTATTGTCGCTTTGAAATATGTGATAGAAGCGAGTAGAACTTTGTATCCTCTGCCGTCGATTATAACTTTGTATTGGCCGTCGTCATTTACAAGTGGGCCGATGACATGTTTGCGAGGAACTGGGCCGATCTGTTTATACAAAAATACTCCATCCGGTTTGATCGTTAGTTTTAGTACATCTCCTTCAATAAGTTTTGATTTTGATGCGTAATTTGCAGGAACTGGATAAAGTTTGTCATTTGGGCCGACCATTTGTTCTCCGTTGAAAACTCCTTCAATAACGGTGCCTTCGTCGGTTTGTTCTTGCTTCATTGAAGCCGCAAAGCTTGAGTAATCCTTGATACTTTCAATTTTACCTCCAGCTAGTTCGAGGAGGAGGTTCTTGGCTGATTTGATGCTTGCTTCGGCATTATCAATCATCTCTTTAATCAGAGCGATGATTTCTGATGAATTGTTTTCCATTTTTATTTGGGTGAGGGGGTAGGGAAATATTTATTTTGCAAAATTTGTATTTTAATTTTACCAGAGCGGGAATTCTAGCACAATCTTTTTCTCTATTTCAAGCCTTTTTAAGGGGAATTACCTTTTTTTGTAAATCACTTTCTCCCCATTGTTGCCGGCTATTCGAAGGTCTATGTATTCAAGTGGAGTTGAGTGGATGTTGAGTTTTTGTTCGGCAGCTTTGAGTTTGGATAATTGTGATACGTAGTTTTGCGTTAAATCTAGCCAAATATGGAAGTTTTTCTCTGTTATCAGATGATACTGTCTAGCTTTGTCCAGGTACAGGATTTCTGTGACTTGCATGTTGAATTTTTGCTCGAAAAGTTTCCTAGCTTTTATAATTGATTCTATATCACCCTCTTCAAAAACAGCCTCTTTTGAATTATAAGCCTTATCTCTTTGTACCGTTATGTATGGTAAGTTCGAATCTTCTGTGTCTGCCATGGCTATCATCCCACGTTGATTGACCAGATATTTTCTTTGAATATTGTCTACGTGAACGATTAAATTTGCTATTATCGGGTATTTTGAGATGTATACGTGTAGGCGGTTTGGGAGCCGTTTTTTTACTATTACATGCTCTATTTCAGGGTATTTGCCTTTTAATTCTTCTATAAGTAAGAATTTGTTTATGCTTAGAATTGGTTCGCCTTTGTAGACATTGATTTCACTTAAAATTACATCGTGGTCTATGCGAATATTATTTTCAAACAGGGCGGTTTCTTCTACGATGAAACTTCCAGATAGAAATATGTAATACACACCAAAAATAATCATACCAATGGAGGCAACTCCCACTAAAAACCATTTTAAGTTTATGAAATGTCGCTTTGTGTTATTCCTTTTCCTCTTTTTTGCAACTTTTTCTACAGTTTGTCCTTTGTGAGTTCTAGAATAGCTTGAGTATTTTGTATACTTGGAGAGCCTTGCTTTTTTTCTTTTTAGTTTTTTGAAAATCATATAAAAAAGGTGATGCCGGTTAATTCTAGCACCACCTTTTTAAAAAAAGTAGAGTTTATGCAGCTTTCTTTTCTGAAGATGCTGCTCTTTCAGCAAGGATTGCTTCTTTTCTTTCCTTTGCCTTTGCTTTGTTACGTCTTTTTCGGAGCTTGCTTTTTGGGCGTATGTTCCCAACGAGTCCGTGTTGATGTGATGATGATTTATTCGTCATGATAAAATTGTTTTAATTAAGCTTGCGCAGTATATGTAACACGTTTTCTGAAGTCAATGGCTTCTTAAAGCAAGTTTCTAAAGATTCCTCAAAAGCTCAAGAAGTGAATTATAACCTTTTTCATGATAATGGAGTGACATATTCATTCTGATAGAATCTTTTTTGTGGAATGATTTTATGCTTAGGTAATTTAGGTTTTTTATGGTTTCTAGAGCTTCGTCCATTGGAGTCCTTTGATTGAGAATTTCCAAGTAGTCGTAGACTGCATAAAAGTCTGAATATATGAGTCCTAGACTGCGAGATTGATGTCCCACTTCTTGTTCAAAAAAAGTATTGTTGTTGTTGATTCTATTCTCAGCTGCTCCATTGTTTGAAATTACTAGCATGTCATTTTCGTTGATTCCAAAAGTTATTGTCAGAGAATCGGTTCCGTATATCTCTGCATCGTATTCATCAAATGGGATTGTTGCTTCGTAGAGAGCATCTTCAATGTTTGTGAGTTGTATGAAATCTTCTTCTGCAATGTAGTTTTCGATCATTTCTGTAATTGAATCGACGAGTTTTTTTGCTTTCCAGACATTGTTTCTGCCGATTTCAGCAAGAAGTGTGAAGTTTGGGAGATAGCTTCCATCGACAACCTCTACTCCGAAAGCTAGCCTTTTGTCTAAGAGTGAAACCAATTTCAGAGGTATATCAGCTTCAGTTGGTAGATATAGTTCTCCCATCATTTCTTCTGCCATATCGAATCTTTCTGCTAAGTTGCTCGTTTCCATGAAAAACATTATATCCGGTCCATAAAAATAATTATGAAGTGATGGTTGGAATGCGAAATCACTATAGTCTATTCCGGCCATTTTCATTTTTTTGTCATCGTATTTCACGTCTATTTTTGCATCAAAACGATTTTTCAAAATGTTTATACTGATGTTTTCGTAGATGATACTGCTCATTAGGCTCTCTAGAGCACCAAAGCTATCTGTTCCCATTGGAAATAAATATAGTTCATCTTCCAATGCTGAAAATGCCTCTTCAAGTACATCTCCAAAATTGATGTAGATGTCGAGAAGGCTTCGCTTTAGGGCATTGTTTTTTGCTTCTGTATAATTACTATTTGAGCTCAATACATCCCTTTCATTTTTGTAAAAATTTCTTACGAGATTTTCCATATTAGTTTCGTACTGTGTGACATATAGATAGCTCCCGAGCCTTGCTATACATCCATCGAACATGCAGTAATAAGGGATGATATCACCTTTTTTTTCAAAAGTTTCCCCTTCACCTTCTTCGATAAATCTCTTCAGATCTTTGAAACTTTGATTTCCTATTTTTGTTGCTATGTAAATTTCTTTTGAATCCCAGATGTCTCCGTAGCTATCCATGTTCTTGAAACCAGCAATCACTTTGCTAGCTCCTGCTACATTTGTGATCATTTCGAAAAATTCTTTTGTACTATCGGAAGCTTCCAATAGTAGTGAAGTAATTTCCGTGTTTTGAGTTAGGTCAAGTTCGATGACTATGTCCATATCTCCAGGAATAACTTGTTCTGGAGTGGTGCTGTTTGAGCCTGCGTAGGTAGTTGATGAAACTGTGAGCAGTAGTGCTGCAGTAGTGAGTATTGAAAAGATTTTTTTTACCATTTTGTTGAAAATTAGTTAATGTTTTTTTATATAATTGTCCAAGCGAAGTATGTGAGTGCGGATCCCAATATTAAATGTACAACTCCTGCAACTGTGAGTAGATTCCCTTTTTTGAATTGTTTTTTCGAGAATTTCATCATCTCTTTTGGGAACCACATGATGGTGATTCCTTTTAGAAATCCTAGCCATCCAACTAAGGCGAAAAGTCCTACAAGATCTAGAGAAAGCCTGTGTGCTTGGCTTAGCATTGCCAGTCCAAAAACTATATTTAGGAATGCCATGAGAAAAATAAGTCCTTCGTTTTCCAGGATTTTTTTGAGGGTGTGCTCCATTCTTTTTTTATCAAAAAGGACAGTTAGTGAAATTGTAAGCATTGAAATACCCATGATAAGTGACAATTCAAACATGATAATTTGGTTTAGAGATTTGGAATCAGGTGGAATTCTACGCTTTTTATTGTTTTTTGCAAAATTAAGTCTTGTTTTTTTTTGAAAGGCTTCTAGACTTAACACTTGAAAGTATTATAATTTTTAGCTATGAGTTTGTCAGATCAGTTATTTGGAGTTTATGCCTATGCGGAACAGGGAGAAGGCAATATAGTGCCATCTGATAGTGAGGTGTTAGTTGGGAATAGTCTTATGTTGAATGAGGGGAATTTGTGTGTTCGTGAAATAATTGATGGAGCTCAAATCTTCAGAATTGATGAAGATGGTGAGTTGCTAGAGGATGAATCTTTTTTGGCTAAAGTAACTGAAAAAGAGGTTCCTATAAAGGTTTATGGTAGGAAAATAGTTAATTACAGAGTCTGTATTGCTAGAAGTTTGAGAAGTTAGGCTCCATAAACCTTGTTTTTTCTGAGGACGTCTATTTTTGAGTCGTCGTATGGGTCTAAGTGAATTAGAACCTCTGTGTGAGGGGATTGGTCTTGGATCATTTTTATTTCATGGGCGATTATGTTGGCACGTTCGAGAGGTATTTCTGCTGAAAGCTCTGCGTGAAAATCTACAAATTTTGTAGAACCCGCTTGTCTTGTGCGGAAATTGTGAATTCCGTGGACATCATTATGTGAGAGAATTATTTTTTTCATTTTTTGTCTTAGCTCATTTGGTAATTCGTGATCCATCAAGCAGTCAAATGCTTGTTTAAAAATCCTCCAAACCTGTCTTATAATGTAAAAGCCGATTAAGATCCCGACTACTGCATCGATTATGTACCAAGAAGTGAAATATATTATTGTGATTGTGAGTAGAACTCCGAGGTTTTGATAAATGTCCACTTCGTAGTGAAGTGAATCGGTTTTTAAGACTATTGAATTTGTTTTTTTTGCAACTCTTCGAAGGGTTAATGTCAGTAGGATACTTACTATGGTTGAAATGAACATCACTATTATACCCTCTTCGATATGGGTAATTTCTGTGCGGTGGATTATGCTGGATATAGCTTTGTATATTATGAATCCCGCTGAAGCAAAAATAATAACACTTTGAAATAAGGCGGCTAAGCTCTCTATTTTACCGTGTCCGTACTTGTGTTCTGCGTCTGGAGGTTTTGCACTTTCTCGTATGGAGAAGAAATTCATGAGAGAGGCTAAGATATCAAAAATAGAGTCAACTGTGGAAGCGAGCATGGTTAGTGACCCTGTGAGAATACTGTATACGAGTTTCAGAGCTGCCAGAAAGGTAGCAGTGCACACAGATAAAAGCGCAGTTCTCTGCTTGAGTCTTTCGCTCGATTTTTTAGTTGTATGTACCAAGTTTTTTATCTAGCCAATTTTCTTCCAGAAGATAATCTTATCGAAGGTCTTCGTCAATATCTCATCTACACGTGGCTTCATTACTCCTAAGCAGTAAAGTGCTAGGGTTATTGCATAAAATGCGAAAAATACGGCTAAAACTTTTGTAAGTGGATTTGTTGGTACTGGTTCGGAAGTTCCTATGGTTGTGATTATCATCCCGGTGTAATAAAAAGAATCTATAAATTTCCATCCCTCTAAAAAATGAAAAAGCACGGTTCCAACTATATGGATTCCGATTATGTTTGCGATTGCAAATGCTATGGGGGTTCTTCTATGCATGTTTTTGTTTATTTTTTCTTTATTTATTATAACACATTTTTTATGGCTTTTCTAAGGGATTTTGGGTATGGTCGCGTCATGAATAATTCTTTTGAAAAATTATTTGAGAAGGAGGAATCCTCTGCTTATAAAGTGAGGCGAGATTTGAAGCCGCTTTGTCATGAGGTGATTTTGGCTCTGTATGAGTTTGTGGCAGAAAATGACGTAGCGATGTTGAATGTGAGGGCTTTTGAGAAAATTCGAAATGGAGTAACGAAAAGGTTGAAGGGGGCGGTGCCGAAGAATATTGAGCTTGTTGAGGTTTATAGAGAGATGGTCAAAAGTGGTGAAATTGAATCGAGTGAAGAAGTTCTTTCTGTGATTGTGAAGCGTAAGGTGCGGACTCTCTCAGGAATTGCAAATATTACTGTTCTTATGAAAGAGTGGGGGTGTCCGGGGAAATGTATTTTTTGTCCAACTCAGCCTGGGATGCCAAAGAGTTATTTTTCTACGCAGCCTGCAATGATGCGAGCGGTGAGAAATGATTTCAATGCATATCTTCAGGTGAAAGCTCGATTGAATGGGCTTTACTCTCAGGGGCATGATGTGACAAAAATTGATGTACGAACAGCTGGTGGGACTTGGTCATCTTATGCGAAGGATTATCAGGAGGATTTTGTTAAGGGAATTTATTTTGCTCTGAATGAAGGGGTGGGAGATACGAAAACGAGGCAGGAGATTGAAGGAATTTTGTCTGATTTGAGTTTGGAAGAATTGATAAAGGAAAATGAAATAGCGACTTCACGGTGTGTTGGTCTTTGGGTAGAGACTCGGCCTGACTGGGTGGATGTAAAAGAGCTCAAGCGTCTTCGTAGATTTGGGGTGACGGGTATTGAGCTTGGAATTCAGACTACGGATGATAAGGTGAATGAATTTTGTGAGCGTGGACATGGGACCGCTGAGTCGATTCGGGCTACACAGCTTTGTCGAGATGTGGGCTTGAAAATTTGTCATCATATTATGCCAAACTTGCCGATGTCGAATATAGAATCAGATATGCGGACGGTGAAGGATCTTTTTTCGAAAGGGATTTTGAATCCAGATTATTTGAAAATTTATCCATGTATGGTGCTTCCGTACACTAGATTGAAAGATATGTGTGAAGAGGACCCAAATATTTATAAACCATATTCTGATGAGGAATTGATTGAGATTTTAACTGCTATAAAAAGTGAGGTTCCTGAATATTGTAGGATTATTCGTTTGCTTCGAGATTTCCCGTCAGAAATTGTTTTGAAAGGTTCGAAACTTCTCAATGTTCGACAAGTTATGCAAAATCGTGGAATTAAATGTTGTTGTGTGCGTTGTAGAGAAATTAAAGGGGATAGTTTTGATGAGGAGAATGTTGAATTGGTGACGCGAGAATACGATGTGAACGATGGGGCTGAGGCCTTCCTCAGTTTCGAAGATACTGAAAATGATAAACTAATTGGGCTTTTGCGTCTTAGATTGAAAGATAAGTTAGAGTCAGAATTACTCGAAGAATTCCCTGAATTGGAAGGTGCTGCAATTGTACGCGAATTACATGTTTATGGCCGGCAAAAAAGCCTTTCTCAAGATAAAAAAGATGATCTGCAATCCAAAACTCAACACCTTGGATATGGTAGGCAGCTCATGCAGAGAGCAGAAGAAATTGTTCAACAAAAAGGGTTTAAAAAAATAGCTGTGATCTCGGCCATTGGGACGCGCGCGTATTATCATAAACTTGGATATGAACTGGAAGGAGATTATATGGTGAAGTGCTTATAGGTTTTTTCTAGAGATTGCTCAAATGTATACGGTTTGTTATCATGAGCCATGATTTATTAAATAAAAAAATTATGAGAAAATATATATCTTATTTTGTTTTCGCTCTTGCGATTGTAGGAAGTGGATTTTATCTGCATTCGGCGACTGTCAATGATGATGCGATAAAGATCTCTTCGATTGATGCTGGCTCTACCTCTTTGGTTACTGCGGCAGCTCGAGATGAAGTTGATGGAGTGAGTCTTGATGAGCCGATTGAAGTTGGGCAGGATTCGATAACTGGTAGATTTGATGATGATTATACGGATGTATTTGTTTATTTATATATCAATGATTCATATATAAATTATGAACGTTTCAAAACAGGTACTTCTTTTGAAATGCCTTTGGATTTTGAATTAAACAAGGGTGATAAAGTTCATGTAGATATTGGGGCATATAATGCGCGAAAAACCATACGTAGTAATCCGGTGATTGTCGGTGGAGAAAATATCGAACTTGTAGCGGAAAATATGAGTGTACCTGCTGGTCCTTTTACTCTTGAAAAACCATTGCAAGCTGGAGAGCAGTCTCTGACGCTTCTTATCGATAAAACTTATCAGAATTCTTATGTGTATGTTTATGTGAATGGAGACTATCAAGGAGGTCGGTATGTTGTAAAAGGTGGTGAAGTTGAAATTAGCATTAGAAATCAGTTGAGAGAGGGTGACAATGTCCATCTGAAGAGATATTCTTACAAGACTCGTGAGGTTATCGAAGGTACTACTACTGTTCTAGAGTAGTTATGAAAAAATCTCTGAAATATTTCGAATTTGGTTTAGTAGTTTCATTGATGATTGCAGTTTTTACTGTGCTTTTGTTTGTCACGCCTGAAGAATTAGTTGGTGTTATCGGTGTGACGAATGGATACCTTGTCGTATTTTTATTGGCTCTTTTTCATGGATTTACAGCTTTTCTGGCTACTTCTCTTTATCCTGTGCTTGTCACTTTTTCTCTTGGAGGAATGCATATGTTCCTATTGGCTCTTATTGGAGGGATTGCTGGGGCTCTTGGAAATTTGATTTATTTTTACATCGGTTACAAGGGTAGGGAGGTTATATCAGAAAAATACGCTAAGCGTGTAAATGGGTTTTCAAAGTGGGTGAATAAGCAGCCTCGAGTGGTTATTCCGGCGCTTGCTTTTATGTATTTCGGTTTTACTCCACTGCCAAATGAGTTTTTGATACTTTCAATATCTGTGGCAGATTATCCCTTTCGCAAAATGATTTTACCTTTGATTTTGGGTAATATCGCTCTTATGCTCACTGTTCAGTATGTCGCTATAAATGGACTTAAACTTCTTTAGATTAGTGAGCATGGCTTGTCATGAGTAGTGCCATAACTCCTATACCTAGTGCAAATGTTGTGAATTGTAAAATCAAATTCGGAAGACGAGATTCTTTGTGAATTTCTGGTATCAAATCCGAGCAAGCTATGTAGATAAATCCTCCGGCTGCAAATGGAATTAGGAATTCAAATATGCCTTCAGTGTGGGTTCCAATCAGAAGAGCGGTGATTGCTCCGAGTACGGCGGTGAAGGCAGTTACGAAGTTGAGAAGTAGTGCGCGTCCTCGAGAAAAACCTCCATGGATGAGTACGCCGAAGTCCCCTATTTCTTGTGGTATTTCATGAAATATAACTGCTAGTGTAGTTGCTATCCCAACTTCTATGCTGACAACAAAACTTGCTGCGATGATCAATCCATCTATGAAATTATGTATAGAGTCCCCTATCAGATTCATTATTGCAAATGGATGTGGATGGCTTTTATCCGGGACTCTGTGGCAATGTCTGAAGTGTATGAATTTCTCTACTACGAAGAAAACCACTATACCGGCGAGAACACATATTGATGTATCCAGTCCAAATCCAAATTCATGAGCGGCCTTTGGAAGTAAGTGCAAAAAAGCATCTCCAAGTAATGCCCCTGTCGCGAAGCTCACCATGTACATTAAGAATTTAGAAAGAGTGCGTTTGCTCATCGAGAGAGTGAAAACACCGATGAACGATATAAGACTTATAGTTACCACAGCGACTAATGTATAAAGCCAAACCTTTGGTTCGATTTGTGTAGCCAATTCAATTGTTTCTTCAAGATGATGTATTTCTTCTGCGTGATGATGCATAATTTTTATTAATGAAATTCGCGCGCAGTATACTTGCATTATTATTCCAATTCAATGTAGGTTGTATCCTGCCTTTAAATATTTATTATGTTTGAATTAATAGCAGATTTTTTAGTTTACGATCTTCTGAAATTGCAGGAAGGGGCTGCTTTTTCGTCTAGTGTGCACTTTTTCTTTTATGATGTTTTTAAGATTTTGTTTTTGATTTTTACAGTGGTTTCTCTCATTGCTTTTGTGCGTACTTTTCTTAAACCGGGGAAGCTCAAAGGGCTTATGCTAAGATCTCGTTTTGGACTTGGGAATTTAGCTGCAGCAAGTTTTGGTGCGCTCACTCCCTTTTGTTCCTGCTCATCAATTCCTCTTTTTATTGGTTTTATCAAAGCAAGGATTCCTATTGGAATTGCATTTTCTTTTTTGATCACGTCTCCTCTTGTAAACGAAGTGGCATTTGTGATTATGGGTGGCCTTTTTGGTTGGAAGCTAGCGATTTTATATGCTCTGTCAGGTATTTTTCTTGGTGTTATTGCTGGGATTTTTCTTGGAAAATTGGGCTTAGAAGGAGATATTATTTTGGAAAATAAGGCAGTGGATCTTACAGAAAAAACTATGCCTGGCAGTTTCTTTGGACGATTGAAATTTGCTTTCAAAGAGGGTAGGCGGACTTTTAAAAAATTGTGGCCTTATGTGCTTGGAGGTGTGGCGATTGGATCTGTTATTCATGGTTATGTCCCACAGGAATTTTTTATGAATTCTGTTGGGAAATATGACTTGTTTGCTGTGCCACTTGCAGTTGTTTTGGGGATTCCTATCTATGCAGGGTGCTCAATGATTGCTCCTTTGATTTTTACAATTACAGCCAATGGAGTTCCTCTCGGAACCTCTCTTGCTTTTATGATGTCTATTGCAGGCCTATCTTTGCCAGAAGCAATTATTCTAAAACGTGTCATGAAATTTCGATTACTTGGAATCTTTTTCGCAATAGTTGCAGTTGGAATTATAGCAATCGGATATGGGTTTAATTATCTTGTTTAAATTACTCTCTGCAGCCTAGAATGTGAACATTTTCCATTAGGGATTTTTGTCCATAAGGATTGGTTTTTACGATGCCCATTCTATCGTCTTCTCTAGTTGGCTCTTTGGCTATAAATGAATGAGTTCCGCAGGTGACTGGTTTGGCGGTCCAGAATTCTTTGAATAATTTTCTTTCTGCTTCACATTGCTCATGTGTGTCCCAGAATGTTCCTACATATTCGCAATTATCTTCAAATACCTTTGCTTTTTGAGTTAATACAATTGGGAATCCTTCTTCATTCATGTGATTGAAATCTCCGGAATAAGAAACCTCATATAAGAAAATGTGAGCTCCGCCGCCGTCTCCACCACGTAAGGAGAGGATGATTTTATTATTTGCAGGGTCGTAAGATTGTATTTTGAAGCTTGAGAACATAGCCTTTCCCTTCTTTTGTTTAAATAGATCATCACTTATGAGTCGGCTTTGTCTTGTCTTGCGATCGAACATTCCGAGATAACAATATCCCCATTCTTCACAACTGCGTGCTAAGTATACAATTGTGTCGTCTGTGATGTGTACATCAAAAATAGTTTCTTGTGTGTGACCTATTGATATTCCCCATTTTGAGTTGGGATCTATGTCCGGATTTGCTTCAAGGTGTTCTCTGAGCGCTACTTCTGTAGCTACTCTAATTTCTATCGATTCAAGTCCGCCGGTTTCTAGATCGAGTGCGTATAATGTTCCTTTGTTTAGGAAATATATTTTATCATCAAGAACTTTTGGTTTTAATCGGTAGACCTCTGATACGTGAATTTTTGCGATATTTACATGAATTCCTGGTGTGTTTCCGCTGAGTGCGTAAATTGTCATAATCCCTTCTCGCTCACCTCTTTCGTATGTAACATCCCAAAAGAGCATATTTGGTTCACGTTTACTACGATGTTCAAATGATAGAAGTTTAACCTCGTCTTCTATGATTTCAGTTTCTTTTTTAGTTATTTCTTCAACAATTGGGGCAGGCTCTGCTTTAACTTCTTCAATGATTTTAATGTCTTTTTCTTCTGTTTCTGAAGTTTCTGGTAGGTCAGTTGGCAAGTTGCATCCTGTGATAAATACAAGCATCAGCAAGATTAGTGCTAATTTTTTCATGTGAATAGTCTTTAAATGTTAATTATCGTTTATGATAATACAAGCCCCATTTGATGGTTACAATGAAAAGGTGAGCGGCTATCTTAAGTCTCTGGTCTCGAGTGTAGCTAGTTCACGTATAATTCTATTATAAATTGGGCGAAGCTTATCTACTTGGGCTCCGTTTATTTCAAGTCCTCCTTTGGTTCTCATTGGTTCTAGTGCATCTTTGCCTCGACCTGTTCCGAATAGCTCGATATCAACTACGTGATGACCTTTTCCAGGCTTCCCAAGTATTTTTGGAACTCCTCCGCTTCCAAATATTGTTTCTCCCACGTGAGCTATGCATCCGGCATTTTTGAATGCTTTCAATATAATATCTGTGATGCGTGTATGACATGATCTTTCCCCTTTCCCATCCCATCCTGCTTGACACATAACTACTGCATCAGGAATAGCTTTACTTGGTATTTTTTTTAGTTCAAAAGGGGCTCGTCTAGTTGCCATGGGACCTATTTGGTAGGCTCCTTTGTTTGGGCCTCTCATGATATACCCTGCTGTTGCTGCGGGGAAAGTATGTAGTCCAAGTGTTATGCTGTGGCCATATCGTGCCTTATTGCTTTCTTGAGCAGCCTCAATTGCTGCAAAGTATGGGTCTCTTGCAACGGCGCAAAGCTCATCGAATTCTGCCTGAGTGTATGGACGTTTTATCATTGGTTTACAATTGGTGAATAGTCCTAGGAAGGTTCCCAATGGTAATCCAATATGACGTGTTCTAGATCGATCAGCAGTGCGGCTCCATATTACTCCGTTGGCGTGAGCTGGTGGTCCATGACCCTCTACTGAGTTTCCATCGATTTCTTTTAAACCATCTTCTGGATTGTCAAATAATTCTCTATTTACATCTAGCATTACTCTTGGGAATCGTGTCCATATTCGAGTTGCTCTATCCTGATGGAAAAAATCTGCTACATCAGGGGCAGCTACATCTGCAGCTCCTATAATTGTATCTCTTACAAGACCTCTTTGACCAAGCATTAGGTTTTCTCTTACTGAATCCGGAAGTTCATCGAGTGATACAACCATTCTTCCATCTATGCCTGGAGGCAATTTACTTGGATCATTCAATAATTCTTGAAGTATTGCTGAATGTGGAGCCGCTATAGTTAGAGGAGAGCGTCCTCCAATAGTTTCTACAAAATTTGTCATATAGCTAAATTAGCTTGTAAGATTGCAGTGTAATATGAGTAGGGACTGGATGCAATGGATGTTTACCAAGTTGAAAATAGATCGGTATTGGCGGTAAGTCCTTCTATTGTGGTTGTGTCATATGCTGGCATTGCATTATTTCTTTGGAAATCGATTTGTTTCCCAAAAGCTCTTTCTCGATTTTCAGGTGATATTGCGAGGGTTGTGCATCTGAGGAAATGTACTCCATGGCATTCTGTGATGGGGAATTCTCCTGA
Source organism: Candidatus Peregrinibacteria bacterium (assembly GCA_018697675.1). Taxonomy (GTDB): domain Bacteria; phylum Patescibacteriota; class Gracilibacteria; order UBA1369; family JABINC01; genus JABINC01. The sequence continues at coordinate 4,965 of JABINC010000059.1, read as the reverse complement.
TAATTTCTTATCTCTTTCTATGTATACAAGTGAACCTGCTGGTATACGTACTCCATTTAAAACAGTTTCTTTTAACGTTATTGCGGATTGATTACCTGCACCAATTTTTTCTACCATTATGGGGGTTCCTTCAGAATCGGTTATTGTATTAAAAGTTGCCATTGGTCGAGTGATCTTATGAATGTGATTTGCATATTCTAGAAAATACAATTCTGCAGTACTGCACCATCCGGCATCTGGTTTTTCATTCCAGACAGGGAGGTTAATATCAGTTTCCGTTGGAGTGTATCCTATGACAAGATCTACTATCATTTGTGCAACTAATTGTGCTTCTTCTTCTAACTCAGGAAGTTTCGCTATGATTTTATCTATTGGAATTAGGGTTTTTAGAGGTGGCATGGGGGTCTTTCCATCGTCAAATGCTTCATATAAACTTTCAATGTAATCGTAGTTGAATATTTCTCCTTTTCCTGAATTTATAATTCTCGCTAAGTAGTGAATGGCTTGGTTGAATCCAGCACCTCTGCGAGTTGTAAATATATCTTCATCTTCGTTGAGCATGTTTTGTAGATCATTGTTCAGTGGCATGCCAAATTCATTGAATAAGCGAGTCAGTTTTTGATTTGGGGAAAGGTTTTCACTTCCTAATATTTCTGCAATACGTTCTGGGAATTGGCTTTCGTATTTATCTACAGCATTTGCGAGTACGGTTTGATAAGAAAATGGTCCGACATCATATCCTATTGCTCTACAATTAGATTCAGTTCCATCTTTTTTCATGAGATATCCATCTGAAGATATTTCACCATTATATTCGTTATAAAAATAGTCGTTTGGAAGTATGTTACTTGTTATATGTTCAATGGCAGCTTGATTACGAATAGTCTCAAATGTAGGGTCTCCTTTTAAGGTTTCATATATCTTCTCAGCTCTGTCGAATCTTGTTTTTCGTTCTAGATGTTGAGCTGTACTCTTTTTTCTTAATTCTTCATCTGCAGCTTCATATTCTTGTTGTAGCATGAGTAAATCTTCTCTTTGGCCTAGTACTGTTTTTTCAATAGTAGCCTCTGAAGCCGTTATGTCTGCTGTAGGAGGATATATGAGGTCATATACTCTATTGAGTTCCTGCCATGCTTCAGGGGACATCAGATGTCTGGCTTCAAACCACAATATATCTTCTTCACCTTCAGGTGGAGTATACGTTCCTACGCCAGCTTTGATTTTTTCCAAACCAGTTAATTTTGCAGCTGCGACTCTATGACTTCCATCGTTTACAAAATATATTGGTCCTCTTGGGCCATTAATTTGCCGGAGTTTTACTCTATCTTCTTCTCGAAATACATCATCAAGTGATTGTAGTAATTGGTTACTATTTTTACTTCCTGTTGATCTGGAAGCTATTTTTCTTCCAATTTCAATCACGCTTAATTCTCCTCTTTCCCTTGCTTCTTCTGAATGTGCTTGATGGTATTGATCTGACCAGTTGGCAAAGCTTGGTGCTCGTACGATCAATCTTGGATCAATTATTTGATTTGGAGTATCAGGCTCATATGGGTTTGTGCTTATGTACCCTCTCAATTTGGCAACTCTTCCTAATGCATGTCCAATTCCTTGAAAGAGTTCATTGTTATGTGACGCTAGGTACGGATGTTTAGATAATTTTCTTTGTTCCTCTTTCCACTGAGCATCATTCCAGGATGCACAGTCGAGTTCACATTGCTGAATTTCACTTTGGTTTGCCATCTGTATAGTATACCACTTATCATTATTTTGGTGTAGTTAAAATGCCTTGCTCAAAGGTATATTATGGCTTAAGTAACTCAAAAAAGCACATAGTTTTCAAAGTAGGATGAAATTAGAATCTGAATAATGATCTGTAGACAGGGGGTTGTTGGATGTGGCCTTTTAGGGTATAATTATGTGAAATTATGAATAATAAACTTAAAAGTGAAAGAAAGTTTTAGCCCAGAACCAGATCAAAAACTAAAGAAGCCAAAGCCAATGTTTCCCAAGCTTAAGGCTGAGAAGGAAGCGCGTCAGGCAAGAAGAGCTGAAAAGAAACGTGAAAAAGAACTTCGAAAGATGGAAAAAGAGGGTAGGAAAGAGATAGTAAAAGAAAAACAACAAAAGGGGAATGGTGAAGAATCTGCCGATAAGGAAAGCCGAGAGGTTGAATCAAAAGAAGCAGAAACTACTTTATTAGCAGGTCTTGGAGCGGAAATTGATTCCGCAGCAGCTGTAGATAGTCTTTTGGCATCAGGGAGTTTTTCTGGAGAAGAAATATCAGAAATGGTTGGAGCTATTGATTCCTCTATGATACTAGATCAATTATCAACTCATGATAATGAACATGTTCGCTATGGAGTAGCTCGTAATCCACATACTTTACAGCATACGATCAGAGGTATGGCTAGAGAATTATCAATTTATTCGCGAGGAGATAGGTCAAAGGGGATACCTCCGAGTACTCCAACGACTGCGATTAGTGAAGCTGCAAGAAATGGTGGATCGGATCTATATAGATCAATGTGTATGAATCCAGGATTGACAGTCGGAATAGCTTTGGAATTTTTAGAAAGCGGAGATCTGGAATTGATAAAACTTTTGATGGATCATACTGAAAATCCTACAATAGCAGGTCAGTTGCTCGAAAAGCCAAAGACAATGGCTATGAGTTATGGTTCAGAGTGGGTGTCTCAGAAGGGGAAGGTAATCAAGCGTTTGGAGGAGGTGGAAGAAGGGGTTGATGAGGAGGAAGGTGCATAGTCTTCAAGATGGAACGAAGTTAAAACTGTATTGATGGTTTGAGCGCAATAAAGAACCGACCATTCAGTTTGATTGTGGTCGGTTCTCATTAAAAGTGACAACTAAGCTGCTTCAGCAAGTCTTACGTTTACTGCTTTTGGACCTTTGTCAGAGGGCTCTTTGTCAAAAGTTACAGAATCCCCCTCTTTTAGAGTGTCGAAAACTCCTTGCTCACATTCGTTAGAATGGAAGAAAACGTCTTTTTCGCCTTCTACTGTAATAAAACCGAACTTTCTTTCGTCTAACTTTTTGATTGTACCTTGCATCCTGATAGGATTAAAAAATATTTTTTCTAAAGTATGGAGTTCAGGAAAATATTTTTATAACCTCAAAACTATACAATTAGGTGCGCATACTAAACTTTTATTTGGTGTATGTCTATTGGTTCGACCGTGTTTCGCGGGAAAGACAAGAGTTATCGGCCCTAAACGACCGCTGTTTTTGTCTGGCTCGGCATAGCGGATGATATCCGAACTGCTGGTTATTTTTGGAGAAGGCATTGCGTAAACCCAAGCGTATGGTATAATACATCCTTATAATCATTTAGCAATTGTTTGAATCTGATTACAAATGGTCATCTGAAAGTGACGTTTCTCCTCCGATAAGGGGTGAAGATTTGCCTGACTTTGAAGGCTGGGTTAACTTCAATGGCTTTTCCTCTCGGCATCCTGCATATGATTACGCTGCGTATCTAACAGATGGCGGGAAGTGCTGCGTCCTTGGTTTGCCTGAAGGTACACCCGTGAGAGCCGTTGCTGATGGTACTGTTTATCAAGTTATTTTAGATGCACCTCCTTATATGAGAATAATAAATATTGAGCACGGGGAAGTGGGTACAGGTGTAATTTCATCTTATGGTCATGTGGTTCCTAGTGTTTCTTATCGTCAAAAGGTTACACGGGGTGATGTAATTGGGACTCTTTATAAAGATCCTGGGAATAAAAGGGGTAGGTTAGTTCATTTGCATTTTAGAATGTACCATGCATGGGGATCAGTTCGTTGTGGTGTTAATCGACCCGCTGATCCGGCTTTAGTTTTTAGCCGCTTGGACTCTTTTAATGCCGAACCTCAGTCTGAGCCATCTTTTCGGATTACTGAATTAGGTGATGATGTATCGATTCGAATTGCGAATTTTGAAGAATTGGAACTTTTTAAGTGAGTCTAGGTAAGCCAAAAAAGCACATGGCTCTCCCAACTGGACGCAATTCGAACTGCGGCTTGTTGTAGTTTTGGGTAGATTTAGAAGCGTTGAGGTTGGAGTGACATGAGGGCTAGTCCTTCTTGTACATGTTTTCGCATATCTGCTGCTGTTGCAATTAAAGTTCCATTAGGACATAAGTCTAATGAAATAGCTCCAGGTGTTCCATGTTCGACTAATGCGCGCATTACCATGTCGGGTGGAAATTCAGCCAATTTAGCATCCCAATCTGTGGGTTTGTGATCTTCTCCGACTGGTAGACAAAATATCGTGTCACATAATAGTTGATAGCCAACCTTAGTTAACATGCCCTTTGATATCATTGTTAGAGCTAGGGCTTGAGGATTACTTCCTTCAGGTAATACGACTCCGTCCAAGTTCTTATGAGCATCCCAATGTGCGACAAGATAATCCAATTGTTCATCGGGGTTGGTGGGGATAGTGGGTTGTTCTTCGGAGGCCTTTCTCATGAAATATTTTTTTATTTATTGGTGAGGAGTCATTTAACCAAAATTAGATGGTTTTGCCTACGGTCAAGGCTTGACAGGAGGGGGTAATACGGTTTATTTCTACAAATACCGGTTTATGATCAGACCCGACCGGATCTTTTTGTACGCCTTTTTTCAGGACTTTTACCGGTGTCGGTACCAGAATATGGTCAAGTTGACAGTTTGCAACGTGTGTGCGTTGTCCGCGGAGAGGATTTTTCAAACCATAATCTCCAAATAATTTTTCAAGATTTTTTCTTTCAGGATAAAAGGGCAGGGCCTCTTTCAAAGAAGAACCCATAATCCAGTTAAAAGGCTGAAGATAAGGAGTGTCTGCAGTATTGAAATCTCCGCAAACGATGTTATAAACACCCGATTTCAAATGCTTAAAAGTTTCTTTGAACTGCTTGATTCGTTCAAGAGGTTTTCCAACATGCAAATGCAAAGAAAATACTCGAACTTTCTTTTTACCTT
>JABINC010000049.1 GCA_018697675.1 Candidatus Peregrinibacteria bacterium | reverse complement strand
CACTAATTTGCCATGATTTGAAAAATTCAGTACCTGCTGGAACATATGGAGTGTTGTTATTTTGAATATTTACAAATATCGCTCCCGCTGAAGTGAAGCTCATATCCGTAATACTAAGATCTGGGAATGCTGAACCAAAACCATCTATCTCACTAACCGTCTTTGTCAGGCAGTTGTTCGATTCATCTGTCTCTAAGATTACATCCGTTGGATCTATACAAGCTGTAATTGTATCTGATGGTGAAAGCCCATTTGTATTTCCTGCATCTAGGTATTGTTCTGAAACCGAACTCTGACTATATAGATTATCGAGAACATATGACCAACCTGAGTTCACAGAATGGCTAACCGGTTGCTGCCCATTAACCTGCCATGATTTGAAAAATTCAGTTCCCGCCGGAACATATGGTATATTGTTGTTCTGAATATTTGCTTTCACTGCCCCGTTTGGAGTGAAGTTCATATCCGTAATACTGAGATCAGGTGCATTATCGTTTGCTATATTATCTGTTGTATCTTCACTTTGGTTATCTTGTTGCGGGACTGAATCTTGCAGATCGATAACCTCCTCATCTCCTCCATGATCTATCTTTATATCTTGCAAATTATTTCTTTTAGAAACCTTACCTATTTCTTTATTTTGGCGTACAATTTTATTCACAGTCGCCTTTTTCTGAATCCTAACTCGCCCCTCTAAATCCGAACTATCTGTACTTGAAAAAAGCACCATAGATACTGCTATCGAAACTATGACAGCTCCTCCAATTATAATTTTTCCGTATTTCTTCATATTTTTTTTGGTTATAAAATCGTTTGATTATAGCACAAAATGACTTCTTTTGGAAGAAGCTGTTTAAAGGGGGTTGTATGAAAAAACCTGCATTTTTTACTCTTTAGAAATGGGTTTATTGGGATTTTGTATGTCTTTTTGCTGAATCTCTTGCCAAAATGCTTTAGTTCAGGCAAAATTGGGATAAGAAAAAAATCCCTGCCAAGGCGGGGCTAAAAACAAAAATAAAATATGAAATCTTTGGTGAAGGATACTATTCGGGTGTCTGTTGGGATTACGCTGTCGATGGCGGTTTTAACTGCGGCTTTGGCGGTTAGCCAAAATGCGATGGCTATTGTTCCTGAACAGCCTTATGTTCACAATACGAATGATGATCCTACTGATTTCCGACCAGTAGCGAGTTTTCGAGTATGGACAAATGCAGGGATGGGGCGCGAAGCCGAAGGAACTATGGGAACAAAGTTTTATTTTGATGCCAGAAATTCAAAAGATCCAGAAAGAGGACAATTAAAATATCGTTGGGATTTTGATGGAGATGGGCAAGCTGAAACTGACTGGTTCACAGAGCCAACTGCTGAACGCGTTTACTGGGAAACCGGGCAAAAAACTATAAAACTTATAGTACGAGATGAAGTCGGGAATTTAGATCACACTACACATCAGATAAAAATTGTGAAAAACACGAGGCCAACTGCATTTTTTACAGTTGAGCCAGAAACAGGTTCTCCAGCTCAGAAGTTTCGATTTAATGCAGCGGAAACTTTTGATGATCAATACAAGCAAGGACGGTTATTTTATCGTTGGGATTTCGATGGAGACAAGGTTTATGACACAGATTGGTCGCCGCGGGAGATCGTAGAGCACACTTATGGACATGGATACAAAGGGATCCAAAAGGTCACCCTAGAAGTTAAAGATCCGGAGAATGGTCGGCATACTTTTACAAAAGATATTGAGATTCTTGAAAACACAGTCCCCGTTGCAGTAGTTGAAGTAGAACCAAAGGTTGGGACTTTTGATACTTTGTTCAGATTGAATGCTGAAAACAGTTTTGATGATGAAACAGAGCACAGAGATCTGAAATTCCGCTGGGATATGGATTACAATGGGCCCAATGACATTATTTATGACTCAGCTTTTAGCAAAGGATACTCCCGTAGTATCCGATTCGATGATGACAATCAAAAAGTTGGAACACAGCGAGTTAGGGTCGAGATTCAAGATGAAGATGGAGAGATTGGTACTGCGATTGCCTACACCGTACTGCACTGGGCTTCTCCATACCTCAAAGAGCTCAATGATGAAGGAATTATCTACACCAGACATGATAGGACTTTTGACCCAAACACTCCCGTACCTCGAGGTGAAGTTATCCAAATGATTATCAAAAAATTGGATCTTGGGCGGATCGCCCCTGAATATCAACCTATTTTCTCTGATATACCTCAGCATGATAAATACATGAAATATGTATTGGAAGCTTATAATCGAGGGATTGTTGAAGGCTACCCTGATGGGACCTTCCGACCTGAGGCATCAATCAGTCGGGCAGAAACCCTTGCCATGATACTCCGAGCTTTTGAGATCGACATCCTCCGAGGTGGTTTTCAGTTCTATCCGGACGTCCCAAAAAGCGAATGGTTTTTCAAATTCGTTGATACCGGAACGACCAGTGAGCTTGTAAGTGGCTATGACACTGGAAGTTTTGGACCACACGATCCAATTACTTTCGGAGAAATAGCAAAGATGCTCTACCAAGCAGACAAACTAGATGAGCTGAATTAAATTTTGAATTAAAAAACATTGCGGAAATTCAAGGTTTTGGCTAGATTGTTTTCAATGAACTAATGCCATCTTTCCAAGTGATACACAAAAACAAAATCACAATTAGTCTCCTCTCCTTCCTCACTGGATTTGTGTTGTTTAGTTTTATGTCGGTTGGATTTTCTGGCGACAATTTCCCAGCGCCTGAAGAACAGATTTTCATAGACAACAATGTTGCCCCTAGCCTGCACAGTGTAGACTTCGCTGGAGGTTTTGATGATACCGATGAAGATGGCGTAACTATAGGAACCCATGGTAATTTTCATGCTAAGAACAATGATATGGGCGGCGGTGCCAATAGTAATACGATGCACTTTTTAATAGACTATGCCTCAAACAAAGCAGGGCTTTTTTCAAGTGCGATCCATCTACCAATTGCAGGAAGAAATATTTCTGATTTCGAAGCTGAGTCTTTTGGTAGAATAGGAGTTGAAGGATTTTTAAATGCAAAAAATTCAAACACGGGAGCAAATGAGGTTGTTCATTCTTACCTTGGATTTTTAAAGTCTCCAATTGACCCTCCAAACACCATTAACAATCACACCAACCCTATAGATAGCGGTGAACTTTATGCTTTTTACACTCCAAATGGAGACACCCATCTTGGGAATACCTTGATAGACGGAGTAATTAGCAATCCAGAACAAGGACTTGCTTTCACTGATGACGTGCGAATTGCAGGAGAATTGATCATTAGTAATGATCCTGAAGATCCTGCGAATAAGACGTTAAAAGTGCTGGATGAATTGGAGTACAGTGATCCTTTGATCCTTGATGCACGTTTCGGAACTACACATAATTACGCTTATGCGAATGATTCAACCCTTGGCCCAGACAAGACGTTCTCAGTCTCAGTTGCCTGTCCTGCAGATTCCTACGTAATAGGCTGCAGTGGATTCACAGAAGGAACTACTACCACCGCCCCATATAGGGGTTCTTATCATTGGTATAAATCCAATATGAATGGTGGTGGATGCCAAGCTCGCGCCAGGAAACCTTCTACAAATAATGTCCAACTTCATGTGTATGCTTATTGTTATGCCCCACATGAAAATATTCCTTCGTTTGAATCTGTTATTTATGAATGAATCTCTTATCTATGAAAGCTCTTAACTATATCATCGGAAGTTCTATAATTGTCATCAGCTTCGGCGCTGGAGCAGTTTTGTCGCTGGCCAATCCGCTACTTTCTACTGCCCCAACGGATAATGATACTACGGCTAACTTTGATCTTTTGACGATAGATGATGGAACAGCAGCTAACTCATTTCGAATTGCAGATATTGGAGGAACTCGAGTTCTTGTTGATTTGGAACAACCAGGAGTTATAAGTGCAGGTGTTGGACTCATCACATTGCCTTCAAATGACAGTTCGATTCTTTCTGAAAATGGAGGTATTCGTGGAGAAGCTCTATCTGGGATTAGAGCTCAAAACTCTTACAATTCTGGACCAATGGGAAGAGTAGCACTTGAAGGTACTGTTCGGACACCTTCAACCTCTGCCACGGGATATGTGGGATTCACTGAATATGATCCATCCCCACACCCTTCTCTCGGAGAAACAACTATAGAAGATGGCGTTCCCGTTGGATTAATAGCTACCTCAGCTCCAGGAAGTCAGCATGTTCCAATTTCTCAAGGAATACCTTGGGCCTTCTATACTGAAGACAATTCGAATTTAGGTGACGTCGAAATTACTGGTAATATCGTTTCTGGCTTTTTCTCAAATGCCATAACATTGAATGACAATGTAGAAGTAAATGGTACTGTCTATGCATGGGGAGATATCGATTCAATGTATGATCTTGTAATTACAGAGCCTCTTTGGGTAAATCAAAGCTATTCTAGTCTGCGCCCTCAAGATGAAGATATGAACCAAATTTTCATGGTAGCTAGTAGATTCTCACCAAGCAAAAATACATCCGGTGCCCTTCAGTCTTTTGGGCACTCTGTTTCTTGCCCAGATGATTCAATAAGGATTAGCTGTGATATGCGAATAGACCAACCCACCAACAGCTCTCCTCTGCAAGGTCTTCAGAAAACCGGCACTAGTACGTGTACAGCTAATATGGTTCATGAAGATACTAAAACTTTATCATTTTATGTATTTGCCTCATGTTGGCGTCCTAATATCCCAGGTGTAACTTAAAATTAATGAATATTCGATCAATAAAATTTGGATTTGTAGCTATAAGCATGGGATTGCTGACAATAGGTGGGGTTCTTGGGAATTTTTTAGATGCTTCTGCCGCCCCTTCGCCTTCGAGTCATTTAGATGTAAGAGGTCTTTCTGTTGGGCTTGGCGGAGCTGATACTACTGGGATAACTATCGGGGACAGTGGCAGATTTATCATTTACTATGACAATACTGCTATAAATGGGATCCCCGCCCTACAAACAGTATCAAACCGCGGAGGCCTGAAGGTCACTGGGCATTATTTTGGTATGATTGGAAACAACAAGGGCTCTGGTGGTTTGTATGGACGAGTTGGGATCCTTGGACAGATAGATGCACTTAACGAATTTGATGATCAAGAACAGGCTCGTGGATATGTTGGTTTTTTGGATACAGATCCTATCCCTTCTGGCGCTTTCACTGTTTCTACGAGTTTCAATTCTAACTCTATGGTTTTGTCCTCTCGTAATTCTGCCCCCATTCCTCAGAGATCGGCCCCAAGTAGCCCTAGCTTCCCCAGTTCTAGCTCTTCTGAAAAAGAATCTTCTTCTTCTCTGCCATCATCATTGCCCTCTATTCCTTCGGCTCCAGCCGCTCCTTCACCTCCATCGATGCCATCTTCCATCGCATCCTCTACTAATTTCCCGCTTTGGCTTCCAATTTCTGATGGAACAGCCTGGGCATTTTTCACTGAAAATACATCAAGATTTATAAATTTGACGCTATCAGGAGTAATAGCAGCCTCTGATGGTACTATCAATATTGGCTCTACTGCCGAACCTGAGAATACACATTTCATAGGAGATATTTACCTGCCAGCAGATGAAATGAATGTAATTACGGTACCTCACCTTGACCTTACTGTTAGTAATTATGATCAAAACCTAAATTCAACTTCTTCAAATAAGGGAATATTAAATTCTGAAAGGACCGATTTCTTTGAAAACGATCTGAATAATGAAATGGTCTTCACCGTATTCAACAGCGATTCCACTACAACTCAACCCACATCTCTTTCCAATGATGATCTAATTGCAATCGCACAATGCCCAGAAGGGGCAGTAAGGATATTCTGTAATGGCTGGGTTCAGAATGTTGATACTGTTGCATCTATAGCTCCATATAGAGGTACTAAACCTCTAGGACCGCAAAGCTGCCAAAGTTATGCGCGAAAATTCACCGGTAGTAACCATGATTTATACGTACAAGCAACCTGCCTCGCAGGATATTTACCCAGTGATTGATAATATTGATAATGCTGATCGTGTCGGAACTTTATTCTTCGATCTTCAAAAAGCACTTATCTTTTAAGGTGCGGAATTTGATCTTGTCGCAATAAGTAACATCCGAGTTATTCAGCGCTTCCTCAAAATAACCTCTGTCTGTCATGCTTTCTGCCAATGCTTCTGACTCTGTCCTTGGCTCTATATCAACTTCGTCTATTGTTTTGTCTTTATCTCCACATGCAGAAATAAGTAGTACCAGAGTAAAAATCAGCAATATTGCATATGCTTTTTTCATTGTTTTTTGGTTAGACTTTTAAAGCCCGAGGCTTTTTCTGATGTCATCAGCTTTACCTGAATCTTCGTCACGTTTATTCTTTTGGTCGAATTTGTATTCCAAATCCTTCCATTCAGAAGCGTGTTTTTCTTCTAGTTTCTGCAAATGCTCTCCATGTTCTGTCGAAAGCTCCTGAAATTTGCGTTGCTCTTCTTCAAGAATATTCATCAATTGCTCAACTTTGTGCTGAGTAAGCTTTGGTACAAACTGAATGATTTTCCATTTCTCATCTCTTGTAAGAGAAATTGAACCAGCAAGAAGCCGAAGAAACCGTGTCTCGTCGAATTGCAGCTGATGCGGTGGCAATTGAATATTTGTATTAAAATTATCCCAGATCTGACCGAATGTATAATCCGAAGTTGCTCCCCCTGCCGCTGCCTGCCCTGCTGGCTGTGCCGCTGCTGGATCTGTTGGTGGTGGAGTTGCTGCCGCTGGTTGTACTGGAGGAGGTGTTGCTGCCGCTGGCTGTGCTGGAGGTGGCGTTGCCGCTCCTGATTGGTCACCTACTGGCTGTCCACCAGCTGGCTGTGTTCCTGCAGGATCTGCAGGGTTTCCTTGGTTTGGATCAAAATCGTTCATTGCTTAAAAACGTTAAATACTATCGCACTCAAGTCTATCAGATTGAGCTGTAACCGCAAGGCTTATTGCTCTAAAACAAGTACTTTCGTCTTTTCTTTTATGTATGGAGTACCATCTTCACTCATACGTATAAATGCAACTGCCTGCACTTCTACATCCTCTTTCCCAAATATGGTTCTTGTCCCGTTTATCCCATACATATTGAGAGTCAGTTCCCAACCTTCATCTTCTGCAAATTTACTATAATAGTCAGCAAATTGATCGAAATCTGTGATTTCTGGGAAAATAAAACTTAAATAATATTCAGTTCCGGCCTCATACTCTGTTATCTCCGCTTCTGTAAATTTTGAAGCATCGAAAAGCTTAATTTCAAAGGGGAGTGTGGGAAGTTCTACCGCAGTGTATTGCTTCTCAACTCCTGAATCGGTTAGTAGGGATTTAATACGAGATGTATTACTATCATCAGTCGAAGTTTTTATACCATCTGTCACTTCTGGCTGGAGATCAGATGGAGTGGGGTCTTCTTTTGGAAGGGCGAAATTTTTGAATAAAATAAAAAGCACTACGACCACCAATATCACCTCAAGACTGAATTTAATTGATCCTATCTTTTTTGTCGCCATATCATTTTTTGGTTAATTTTATGAATTCCACAGCGTGATTAAAAATTTTACGTGCATTATCATAAGTTATGCGTTTTCTAGCCTCTCTTTCTGACAACCATACGAAGTCGTTATGCTCATGCGACAAGCTGGTCTTGGCATTCGCTTCCGTCTCTGCTGCAAAGAATACAACTGTTTTTCGTATCCAACCTTTTAAATTTTCAAAGGCAGCAAAAAACTCATAAGTCACATGGTCTCGGAAGCCTTCTAAGATTGTTATATCTGAAATCCCCGTTTCTTCTGTGAATTCTCGACATGCCGTCTGATACTCATCTTCTCCTTCTTCCATATGACCTTTTGGGAAGTCCCAATGCCCCTCCGGGTATTTCAATAAAATATATTCCCTTCTTTTCATACCTTTTTCGTCTTCATAATCCTTGAAAACTATCACCCCGCATGATTTTTCGACCTTTATGTTTTCCTTTGTATAAACGATCCCCGTATTCTTGGCATTGTCGAATTTCATGTTTTCCGTTGGACACGTATCGGTATCTTTATTCATTTTGCTCTTAAAAGTTTAAAGTTTTTTTAATTTTGTTTGCTAGGATAGACTACTATATTTTAAATTTGTAAGAAATGTTTAATTTTAAATCTATTTTTGATAGATTCTTGGATCTTTTTTTTCCTCGTGTTTGTGTCGGGTGTGGGAAAGAGGGGATGTATATCTGTACTGACTGTGAAATAAAATTGAAAATGGGGGGCTCGACTGTTTTGGAGGGCGAATTTGGGGAGGTCTATATTGCATGTGAATATTCGGGGGATGGGCTTATTGGGAGGCTCATAAAACAGTTTAAATATAAATTCTCTGAGGAGGTTTCAGAGACCCTTGGCAGAATTGTTGTGGATAGAGTAGAGGGCGTTATTGATTGGAATGAAATTGATTGTCTTGTGCCAGTTCCGATTTCTCGAGAGAGAATGAGATGGCGTGGATTCAATCAGGCGGAGCTGCTTTCTGATGCAATTTCTGATGATTTAGGTGGCAAAGTTAGAGTTGATAAAAATGTGCTCTTTAAAGTCAAAGACACCCTACCCCAGGCGGGGCTGAATCGCAGGGAAAGGCTTGAGAATTTAAAAGGAGCGTTCGAGGCCCGTTCGAATGTTCCAAAAACTATTTGTCTGGTAGATGATGTATATACAACTGGGACAACTCTCAATGAATGT
>JABINC010000064.1 GCA_018697675.1 Candidatus Peregrinibacteria bacterium | reverse complement strand
GCTCTAGTGTTTGTGAATGTGGGCTGAGGAGGTGTTTTTTGGAGAGGGATGAGTGTCGAAGTAGATTGCGGCGAGGGCGGTTGTAATCGGAACTGCGAGGACTAGGGCAGAGCTACCGACTAGTGTGCGGACGATTTCTTCGGCTACAAATTCCGTATTTAGCATCAGGAGAAATGGCATCGTTTCGTTGATCGAGAACATGATGAAGATAGGCAGCGAAGCCCCGGCGTACGCGAGAACGAGTGTGTTTACGAGAGAGGCTATGTGCTCCCGCCCCACAGAAATACCATGATCGTAAAGTTCACGGACTGTTAATTTGTTATTTGCTTTTTTGAGCTCATCTATAATAGCTGATTGGCTCACTGTGATGTCATCGAGCACTCCGAGAGTACCAATAATTATCCCCCCGAGTAGAAGTCCCTGTAGGTTTAGATTTTCCAGAGCCCCAAATGTTTGGAGTGAGAATGCATCTTCTGAGCCCGTCCCAAATAACTTTGTGATATGTACGAAAAACACAGAAAGCCCCATTGCGATAGTCACTGTGATCATCGTTCCAATTAATGCAATTGTTGTCCTGGCATGAAATCCATGCGAGAGATAAATTGAGATAAACATTATAATCAAAGCTCCTACAAGCGTGTAGAAAAGTGGATTCCCCCCTGCAATTATCATCGGAATTATAAATTTGGCGAGAACTAGGATACTAAAAATCAGTCCGAGGATTGAACGAAGACCTTGGCGGCGGCCGAATAGCGCGACGAGTGCGACAAAAATAACAAAGACCATGAGTAGGGCAGGGAGCCTATAAAAACCGCTTATGAAATACGCTGAAGATCCTGCTGTAATGGGAGCTCCTGCTAATTCCGTTTTTAAAATTATAACCTTGTCTCCTTTTTCAACTTGCTCGCTCTCCATCAGCTCCGCCCTATACCCATGATTCAACTTAATTTCCTGACCTTTTTCACTACCTTTCTTAATATCAACCGTCACCTCTTGATAAGTATCCTCGTATCCATAATCATCCATCTCCAGTTTCTCTTCTATTTCAATTACTTTCCCCACCATGTATTCATCCCCTTCAAAGGCCTGAACGTCCTGTACCCGAGCCATTTGAGAAATCAAAATTGCCGGTAATAATATGACAATTATCGCCAAAAACAACCTTTTCAGAGAAGATTTTTTCATTCTTTTTATATCTTGCATCATTTTTCTCTTAAGTTAAGCTATTTTCAGTAGGTATCATAGCGCAACATTTTCGTTTTTCAAACAACTCAAAGATATTGTCAAATCCACCGATTGGCGTATGGTTACTACTCGTTAATTAATTGGTTATTATGGCCAGCGCATTAGAATTCGAATTATCCTTAAGGAAATTGACCGATCTCGCAATAGGTTGCCCTTTGTGGGGAAATGAAAATTTAGAAAGATTTTCACGAGACATTGTTACCGAAGAATGGGTTCATTTTAGAAATTTGTTCTCTCAAATAATCCTTGGCTATAGAACTCCGGAATCCATAGCTCTTGCCATAGTTTGCGCATTTAGAGAGCCTATGAGGCATGGAAACATGGGGCCTAGACATCCTGATATTCTCTTCGGAGAACCAAGCGTGAAACTTTTGGATGTTTTGAAAGTATACTATAGAGATACTGGTAAATTACATGAATTAGAGGCTCTCCAGATACCTAGGTTGATGGATGTTGTAAATTACCTCCTACGCATGGATAATCCAACTGAATTCACCAGATCTAATTACCGTACCGACCTTCAAGAACCTCTCCGTCAGATGGCAGAGTATTATGCTACTCAGGGTGATGAAATGCGAGCATTTGTACAGCCTCTTTTGGATGGGGAGATTAATAGAGAAGTTGAATATGATAGGAGCAAGTGGGTATCTCCTGGTGGTGGATGTGCCTGCCCTTAAGCCTATGTATTGTCATTGAAGCTTTTTTGCTATAATCCCTTTTGATGAAAAAATTGTTTTCAGAAATCATTGGGACAAATGTGGTGAGCGACCAGGCTGAGGGCGTGGTTTCACTTATTACTGGCGTGCATCTTGATCCTGAAAATGGGAAAATTATTGCGCTGCAATGTGGTTTCAAGCAGGTTTTGAGCCCTGTGGATATTTTGAAATGGAAAAGGATGATCCATGTGCGGGACTCTGAATCTCTGACCACTCGTGAGCATCTGCTTCGGCTGCAGAGCCTGTCAAAAGATATGACAAATCCGCTGTATAAATTGGTTTGCACTGAGAATGGAGAGGTACTTGGGCGGGTTTATAATTTCATCGTAGACACCAAATTAATGGAGCTTTTTTCACTGATCGTGAGGCGGAAATTCCTGTGGTTTACTATGCATGAGCTGAGCATTCCTCACAAAAATATCGTAGAAATACTGGAAGACAAAATAATTGTGAAAGATGTGCACGCGACCGAGGGTGTGCGGGAGATTGAAGTAGAGGTGGCGTAATAAGAGAAGTAGAGGTGCAACATAATAAAAGCGCCCCACTTAAAGCAGGACGCTTTTGATCTTACAATTAATTCACTCTTTCTTTATTGATCCTGTCCGAATCCGATTCCAGAAAGAACAGTGTTCACAAGTGCGAATGCTAGTAGAATAACTACTATACCAACAACTGAATAAAGAATAACTTTCTTTCCGTTTTCAGTTTTTGATTCATCCCCAGCAGCTGTGAGGTATAGGAATCCTCCGTAAATCACCATCAATACGGCTAGAAGTCCGAGGAATCCAAGGAAGAAGTCAAGGAAAGTTAGAAGCAGAGTACGAATGCTGTCCTCACCCTGTGTACTTCCTGCAATTCTGCTAGGATTGTCAAGGTCGGTGATCAGACCACCTGGATCTGCTGCGAATACATCTGGCATGTGTGCAAAAAGCACTGTTAACGCCAAAAGTGGAAGAAACAAAAGTACTTGTTTCGAGAAGATAGTTTTCACTAATGCCTTCATATTTTTATGGGTTATTTGTTTTGATTTTATAACGATTCTTATTAATTTTAACAAAGATTAGGGGCTTGCACAAGTAAAATATTAGCCATTTACACTACGCTCTAATTTTCGTCATTCAAATATGTCCCATTTGGCATCACGATACGCACCTCTTCTTCCAAAGTTATGTCGAATTTTTCTTTGACCGTGCTCTTGGCAAGATTTCGCAGTTCAATGAGGTCTGAGGTGGTCGCCGTACCATCATTCATAAAGAAATTTCCATGTTTTTCGGAGATGTAGGCCCCTCCGATTTTGGCTCCCTTCAGCCCTGCAACATCTATAAGGCGACCTGCGTAATCCCCTTTCGGATTTTTGAAAAATGAGCCATTATTACGCCCTGTAGGTTGGTGGTCTTTTCGAAAATTGAGGGCCTCCTCCGCCTTATTTCTTAAAACTTGAAGTTCTTCATTTTCCAGATCCTCTTCTGTAATTTGATTTAATTTCAAAGTTACTTTCAGAATTGTTTCGCCTGTGCTGTGTAATTTTGAATGACGATATGAAAATTGAAAATAATCTTTATCTACTTCTTTCAGGTTGCCATTGTTGTCGAGTAGGGTAGCTGATTCAAGGAAACCGCCAATCGCGGTTCCATGAGCTTCTGCATTGCCAAAAATAGCACCTCCGACCGTCCCAGGAAGCCCAAAAAGGGATTCTAAGCCAGTCAGTTCGCGTTCCATGGATTCTTTTACAAGTCTCATCATCGAAACTCCTGCGTCCGCGACAACGCGACAGGCCCCTGATTCAAACTCTAGGCTATCTGCTGTTATTTTTATCACAAGTCCGCGGAGCCCCTCGTCATGAAAAACCGTGTTTGAACCGCCCCCGATTATAATATATGGGATTGAATTTTCTTTCGCTTCTGATATTAACTTCGGGATTTCATCTATATCTGTAACCTCGATAAAATAATCCGCAGGGCCGCCTAGCGCGTACCAACAATGCTTTGAAAGAGGTTCTCCAGTTTTTAAGTTTGGGAATTGGTTGAACATGGCCCTAATTTATACGGAAAAAGGGAGATTATCAATCGTATCTCTAGTCTCGATGGTGGGCAGGGAGGGATTGTCGTTCCGACGATTCTTCGAATTCCGAACCCTCGCCCTTCGGGCTTATTGGGGTTCTCATCCCACTTTACCATTGATGAAAATCGCTCCCGCTATGCGGGATCGTATTTTCATGGTGGGCAGGGAGGGATTCGAACCCCCGAAGGCATAAGCCAACAGATTTACAGTCTGCCCCGTTTGACCGCTCCGGAACCTACCCATGTATGAATTGTGAAATATCTAGAGTTCTAGTGGAGCCACCTGTCG
>JABINC010000063.1 GCA_018697675.1 Candidatus Peregrinibacteria bacterium | reverse complement strand
CTTAAAATTAGCTTGATAAAAACAAAAAATTAAAAAGAATCTCTATGGAACTAGAACTTGTACAGCTTTTATATATTGTTCTGATAGCAGCGGTGATAATACTCACTGTGCTGCTTTCTTTTGTGCTTGTTTATGTGCTTTTTGTACTTCGTGATGTTAGTAAGATTACCGAAACGACGAAGGATACTGCAGAGAAGATCAACACTTTTGTGATGCAGCCAATTCGAATTACAAAAGAGGTTGCGAAATATGCGAAGCCTTTTGTTTCGATAGTCGAAAAAAGGGTTCGTAGTGCTGCGAGCGAAGCTAAAGCAAAGAAAAAGAAACCTACTTCGAAGAAGAAAAGCTCTTAATTAGTACGAGAGCTGGGAAGATAATTACGGCGTTTATGATGCGTTTTATTCTGCGTGGCTCTTGAATAAGTCGGTATAGCCATTCTATGCCCAGTTTTTGGAATAGGTGAGGGGCGCGCTGCCGAGTTCCGGCGATGAAGTCGAATGATCCGCCGATGCCGATTGCGAGCTTCAAATCAGGGCATTCTTCTAAATATCTCACTGCGCAAAATTCCTGGGCTGGTGCACCAAATGCTATCAAAACTAGATCGGCTTTTGATTTTTTAATAAGTTCTGCACAAAGAGGGTCATTTGGTTTTCCTGTGTAGTTTCCAACTACTTTTGCTCCTGTTTTTAGGGCGAATTCCGTTGTGAGTTTATTACTTTCCTTGGAGGCACCGAGCAAAAATATGCC
This sequence comes from Candidatus Peregrinibacteria bacterium, assembly GCA_018697675.1. Taxonomy (GTDB): domain Bacteria; phylum Patescibacteriota; class Gracilibacteria; order UBA1369; family JABINC01; genus JABINC01. Next base: position 27,054 of record JABINC010000063.1, on the reverse strand, counting down.
ATACCCATGTTCTTTGCTCTTCTTTATCAATTCAATGGTTAAGTCACTTCCGGTTACTCTATGACGTAAGGCTGTGTTTGATTTGCCAATTAATTTCAAAAAGTACGATGCAAATATAAGTCCTGTTCCATCGGGAATATTTAGACTGCTGCCGTTCAAGATTTCTTTGTATGAATTGTCCTTGTTTGCTTTGAGAAGTATTTCTGGATTTGGAGTTGTGAAGTAATGTTTTTTTTGAGGTTCGCTCATGGTTTTGTCTTCTAAAATACTAACAGCTAACTTTATCGTTTCGTCGAACGTTACTGCATTGATTCTTGTGCCGAGAATGTACGTGAATTTTCTCATGTCCCTTGAATCCTATCGTATATTGTTCTGTTTTTCTACTGTATGTGGTTTTATCTCCCCACTGTGTGTAGTTTTATTTTTCCACCTTTCTAAAATTTTAAAAAATAGGCCGATTTCATATCAAATCACATATACATTAGGTGTGATATAGGTATAAAAAAATTTATTTTAGAAAGTAGTGATTTTATAAGTTCAATTGTTAGTTCTTGACAACAAGGGTATTGAAGGCTTGCCTGACCGGGCCCGGTCAGGGAGAATGAAAAATAATCGTTTGTAAAGTTCGTACTACTTATTTCTTTCGACAGATGAAGTATATGTTATGAGCTTCTTTTATGGCTACCTTTTTTCCGTTTTTCTCGAAAATGGTTTCTATAAGCTCAAAATCTGCGTTTTTCAGTAATTTTTCAACTTCTTCTAATTTGAAGACGTAATAGTATCTATTTCGCTTATTTAAGCCTTTTCTCCATGGTATCAGGAGGTCTCTGTGGTGAATCATCCCAAGAGTTAAAATCGATCGGAGTAGGGCCTTTTTCTTTTCCGGAATGTATTTCTCCATGTGGAGTAAATTCCAAACTGAAAATATAAATATGCCGTCTTTTTTTAGCGATGAATGAATGTTCTCTAATGTCTTTTTGCGATCATTGGGGGAGGGGAGGTGGTGAAATGCAGCGATTGAAACAATGATATTAAATTTGGAGGTAGAAGAATCGATAGGCAAGGTAGAGGAATTGGAAGAAGAATCAGTAGATGAGGTGGGTTTGATAGAAGAAGGGAGGCTCAAAAATGAGCCATTTTGAAATGAAATTCCTTTGGATTTATCTTCGTATTTCTCTTTTGCAATTTTTATGAGTTCTTCTGAGATATCTACTCCAAGGTAGCTCTTGAAGAGGAATGCTTGGGATAAGCGGCCATTCCCACAGCCTATATCCAGGACCGTGCGATCCTTTGAGAAATACTTTTTTATGAGCTCCCAGCCTGGCCATGCAGTCTCTCTTGTTCCGGAAAAACTTTCCGCAATTGAGTTGTAGTCAGATCGTACTTTTTGAGTAAAGAAATGTGAGAGTAGGTGCAGCATATGTTTTAGAGTATGTGTAGCATATATTTTTGAAGGTAATGCAATCTATTATTGCTCTCTGGGTATTACTTCAGGAGGAAGAATCTGGTATAATATAGCGATTAATTTGAATTTATTAAAGCTATGTTTGAAAGTCTTAGAAATCCCGAGAAAGAGCAGCGAGGAGGGTGGTTATCATTCTTTCCAGATTGGATGGTTGATATCTATGAAACTGTTAATCCTGCGGATCGAGAAGAGATCGATAGAGAAGTCGGGACTGTGGCAGAGACCGCTGAAGATGATAGAAAAGCAGTGATCAAATTTATGTTACCGCATTTGCTTGAGGCAGAAGATACGATGACTCAGGGGTTCGTACAAGCTATTGATGACAGTTGGGTTCTCCGTGCTCTCGTCCGCGTGACTCCATGGGGTTCGAAAGAAAGGTTACTTCAGATTATGCCTGGGCTGGATGAAGCATTTGATATTTTTACTCCAGAAAACCGAGAGTTTCTCGCTGGAATTGTTGCTGAGATTGCCAAAGGAGATAGTGAGCGTGAGAAAAAGATGCTTGATTCGATCGAGGATCTGGAAATCGTATGTGAATATGTGAGAGGGAAGGGGGGCTTCACAGAGCTAAAAGAAGAGGTTTCTGATAGAAATTTAAATTCTAACTTTGATCCTGACATGGGATCTGTCGGTTAATTTCCGGTCTGATTAATTTTACTTATTATGGATAAATCAATTACAAGTATAGCTCCAGACAAAGCTCGAGAATTCTTCAAACTTCTGAAGTACTCGACTATGTCTCGTGCAGAGAAAAAATGGTGGGCTGGACTCCTACCTATAATGAGTGAAATGCAACTTGATAAATTGCTAGAAATTCTTCGTGAAGAAGTCGATAAAGTAACTGATCTAAGTCTAAAAATGGCCCAAATGAGACGAGGGTAGGTTTTTTCGGCTGTCGTTGTGCACTTTTCTTATTTGTGATAGATTGTCTCCTCATAAAAAATAATATGTCTCAAGAGCGAATATCTTCAAATGAATTTATAGATTCACTTATTCGAGGGGAAAAACCTGAAGAAGGAGGATTTGAAATCACTGAATTTATGAGGGCTGTTCGTAAGGAAGTACCATGTTTAACTGGGGCAGGTGTTTCAACTTATCTTGATTTGGGATGTGGTGCAGATACGGTCTTTACAATTATTGGGGATCTGAGGATTCCTCATGGATCTATTTTTGCCGCAGAAGATGGTTGGGTTGTCACAGGGGTAGACAAAGCACCTATGAGAGAAGCCCCCCAAGATTGGACCTTTATTCAAGGTGATATTACTGAGCCTGATTTCTTTTCGATATTTACGACTTCCCAATTTGATTTGATTGAATTCAATGGTCTTGTTGGGATTACTCACACAATTGACATTGATCCCCATTTTGTTTGGCCTGGATTTGAATATAGAAATGATGGGTGGGTGGAAGCGTTAAGAGATATGCCAGGATATATTGAATTTATGGATCATTTTTTCAGGCAAATTTGTAGAATTTTAAAGCCTGGAGGGCTTTGTTTTGTTAATTATGAGCAGGTTTTGAGAAAAACAGAGGATAGATTGAAAAAGTTGGCTGGTTTTCAGAAGCCACATATTGAGCTGGATTGTTTTGTGGAGTAGGGAGAGCTTAAACCTCAGTATCGTCTCCTTCATGAAGTACTTCATTCATGCGAAATTCGCCCATTTGTTTGTTTATAAGCGCTTGCTTTAGTTCTTCGAGGATCTTTTTATTTAGCTTCACCATTATTCTTTTTATATTTTCAATGTCTTTTTCACTCAAAAAATCAGTCGATTGATCCAAGATATTATTTAATTCTTCGACTCTTTTTTTATGTTCTTCATCAAACTCAATAGCATGTCCTGCATCGTACTTTTTCTTCTTTTTTGACTTTTGAAAATGACCTCCTGTGTTCATTTTTGATTTTTATCTTTTAAACATATTTATTATACCATATTTTAATTGACATTGTAGGCCTAATGTATGTAGAATCGCACCTAATAAATATTATTTAATATATCAAGATTATGGCAAGAGAAGCTGCGAGGGCAAGTGATAAGACAGCCTTACGACTGTTGGATGAGAGAGGTGTTAATGTAGCAACCGCTACTAAATTAGTTAAGGAATCTGGAGGAGCGGTTAGAATTGGTGAATATGGGAGTATGATACTTGCTGGAGGGCCGGTGGATTTGTCTAGAGCTTTTGATGCGAAGTTGGAGGCGACACGTGCTGATGTGGCTGATGTGGTAGAAAATGTACCAGAAGAAGAAGAGGTAGAGGAAGTAGTAGAAGCTCCAAAATCTCGGGCGGAGGTTGTGGCGGAAGCGATTGTTAGGGATTTGATAAAATCTATGAAGGAAGATGATGATCTTGCTATGAAACTTATGACTCCAGCGGGTTCAAGGGAACATATTGATGAGTGGTGGCAGGGGATTTCGTTATTTATTGATTTGAATAAATTAACTTTGGAGTCTTCTGAAGAGGGGGGAGAACCTGAAAAATTGGAAGTGGATCTTGCCAAGGATACACACCTTACCGATTTGGCAGAGCCTCTTAGGAAAGCTTTACAAGAAAGGGTAGTATGGCTTGAAAAGCATGTTTTACCCCTTGTAGAAAGAAGACTTCTAGACTTTTTTCTTGAAAATTACTCTTTTTCTGTCCAAGAGATTGCGCTTTATGAGTATGTTATGAAAGCTAAAAAGGGTGGGCATCAGCCTTCCAGAAGACCTATTAGGGATAGAGATAAACCTAAAGATGTGGTTGGTTTACATGGCAGGCAAGGAGAGGGGAGAGGAGCTGCAAACATATTTATTGATCTTCCCGAAGATAGAGTGTGTGATGCTGTGATGGTTGATACTGACAGAGTTGCTATTTATCCTAAGTTAATAAAAGGAAAAAAACTTTTTGTTAGCGGTCGTGGAGATGACTTAGAAGTGCGTGTTGGTTCGGAGGAGGCGCCTGTTTTGGAGCCATTGTTTGAAGGCGAGAGGGAGGGTCTGAGAGTTTTTTCTGGTTTAGATTTTTCCGAAGTAACCTTTGTACATAGAGGAGATAAAGGTCTTGCGGAAGCTGAAACTCCTGTAGTTATTACTGTTAACGAGGGAGGACTTCAGCTCGATGTAGAGTTGGATAAATCTGCAGAGGCAGTTACAGGAAATCTTCGGTTGCAGTTTTATTCTGGCCCTGGGACGACTCAGAGGCATATCCATAATATCCAAGTTACGCCTAGAATTCAGTTGGCGGCAGACAAGATTGCAGAATCCCTGATACCAGGGCTTCAAAGTCTTATAGATGAGTATATTGCATCGCCAAATGTTAGTAGATTGTTAAGTGGAGAAGTTGTAGAGGTTGAGTTGGCCGATGAAGTAAAAGATAAAAGAGAAATTGAACCAATTATAGTAGATTGTTTGAAAGAATATTTTGACCGTTATCAGTTTGAGGTAATTGGAAATATAGGAGTAGCGAGGGGTAGGGGTGAAGATAGAGTTGAGGGAGAACTTTTGACGGGTGGGGTTGAATTGAGGCCTCGTTTTGGAGTTATGGTTGATGACGAGCATGTTCGAGTACAAATTACATTCGATGCTGATTTGCCAGATGGAGGTAGTTTGTATGAAAAGTTATACGGTCTTGAAGGAGGCGCTTTTGCTGAAGATGGTTTGGAAACTGTGTCAGTAAATGTGACTTTGGATACAGAAAAGGAAGGGGAATAATTTTTGTATATAAATTTTTTATACAAATGCTAAAAGTAGGGGATCTTTGTGCAAAACCTTTTACTTTGCACAATGTATCTTGTACGAAGTAGGGTGTCAGGTGGTTTTGGTTGTCTTGTGCCTTTGTATGACATAGAATTCCACCATCTTCTATTAGTTTTTGTCATGACTACCCTCAAACGTTTTTTAAATTCAAATTGGTTTATATTACTGCTTATAGCGGTTTTTGCGCTTATTGGGTTCTCTACAGTTCTCTATGGCGAGTTTTTATATGATGACCTGGTTCTTATAGTTGATAATCATTATATTCGATCCTTCTCTAACATTCCGAAATTTTTTGTTTCGAATGTTTCACGCGGCGCTAATGTTTTAAATACGAATCTTTATCGTCCAATTGTAAATATTGTGCATACTGTGATTTATTCGATGTTTGAGCTCAAGGTCACAGCCTATCATTTGACGAATATCGGATTCCATGTTTTAAATTCATTTTTAGCATTTTTGTTGTTGAGGCGTCTTGGTTTTTGGAAAATCCCATGTGCGTTGGCAGCATTGATTTTTGTAATTCACCCTATTCAATCTGAAACAGTTGCTTATATGGCGGGACTGCCGGATGTGATTGTGACGACTTTTATGTTTTCTGGACTCCTTGTGTTTTTGAAAGGGTTTGAAATTGAGGCTGGGGATGGTTTTAAGAGGCGGAGAATGGGGCTTTTGGGGATGTCTGCCCTACTCCTTGTTTTAGCATTTTTGACGAAGGAATTGGCGGTTATTTTTGCTCCACTTGTATTGCTTTTTGGGCTTTATAAATTTAGGGAGTTTGATGAGTCCGATAAGACGTTTTTCAAGCAATGTTTGGCTGTGTTTTTTGCGATGACTGGGGTGTATCTTTTGCTTAAATTTACGGTCTTGGATTTTACCGGTGGAGGGCTTGGGCTTGGTGGAGATAATGCCAGTCTTTATATCGATAATATAGGGGTTCGTGTGATAACATTTTTTCATATGCTACCTGAATATTTCCGATTGATTTTTTGGCCAGTACATCTGTTTTTTGAGAAGCCAACTGTGGCTTATGCTTCGTTTTTTTGGCCTGGGATAATTGGTCTTTTGGGGTTGATAGGAGGTTGTTGTTTGGCGGTAGTCTCTTATTTTAAGAGAAGGATTTTTATGTTTGGATTTGGGATGTTTTTCATAGGTCTTGCGCCAGTTTGTGGAGTTTTGATTCCGGCTAATTTTATGTATGCGGATCATTGGTTGTATGTGCCTTTGGTAGGAGTTTTAGTTCTTTATGTGGCATCTTATGGATATTTACGATCAAAGCGTTCGAGGGCTGTATTTGTAGCTGTTTCTTTGATAATTATTGCACTTCTGACGGTTCGGATTATGGATAGAAATAGAGATTGGGCGGACCCTGTGCGTTTCTTTGAAAATGAGATTGAATATTATCCTTCGGCTCGAACTTATAATAATTTGGGATATGAGTATTTTCAGGTTATGAAATTGCGCAGTGCAGTTGAGTTTTTTTACAAAGCTATAGAGGTGGATGATTCTTTTCCTCATCCACATCTTCATATGGGGAAGTTTCATTATTTAGGTGGTAATACCGAAGAGGCTTTGAATAGTTTTTATAGAGCTCTCGAAATTGACCCAAATCATGTGGCGACTTTGATGTCTGTGAAGGTAGTTGCTGAAAAATTAGGTCGAGATGATATTGCAAATCAGATCGAAGCGCTTTATCAGCGCATCCAAAACGGAGAATATATCACTTTTGAAGATATTCCTGGTAGGGAGGGGTTTTAGTACGCGGTTATGATTGTGGCTGTTCTTCTAGGGAGGTTGGTTGTTCTTCGCCGAAACAGAGATCTATAATTCCTTGTAGTGATCCACAGTATGGTAATTGAGGCTGTGCTGCAAGTACTTTGATTCTATTTAAGTCACGTGCTGTTGCTGCTTGGCGTAGTTCTAATATGGTTTCTCCGGCAGTTGTGTAGTATTCCGCTAGGGGGTTACTTGGGTTTATTTTGGCAAGCTCTTCAGCTCTTGGGCTGTCCGGGGATATAACTTCATCTGTTTCATAAGTTTCTTGTACTATTTCGTCTATAGCTGCCCAGAATTCTTTTTCATCGGAGGTTTCATGTTCTTTAAAGAAACAGTTCAGTATACGTACTAGGGCTTCTCTTGTGTTTGTGGCTGGAGGGTCAGTTGCTAATTGTCGAAGGCTTTCTAAATTGCGAGCTGCTACAGACGTGCGAATTGCTAGTATTTGGCCTCCCATTTCTTGCGCTATTGGTCTTTCATTGGAATCGAATTCAGCAGCTTCAGCTGCAGTTGGCGCGAGTTTACCAGCAAATCCATCTGCATCGTAGGTTCCTTCAACTAGTTCATCTAGGTTGCGCCACCCTGCTTCTTCTAAGGTTGGAGTTTCGGTCCAGGTGTTTGTTCCGAAGAATCCACGGAGGATTGAGCGAAGTGCTTCTATATAGCCGATCGATGGATTTTTCTTAGCGATTTCTCCTAATTGGTGTAGAGATCTTGTTTTGAGGGCTTCTTCTAGTGCGTCTCGAGTAGTTGTAACCGCCTGATTGGTTTCTGCGGTACTAGTTATTCCTAACTTCTCCGCTTGCGCTGTAGCGGCTTCAGCTACACTTCCTTCAATTTGGTGAAAGAGATCGCTATCAGCGGTCTCAATAGTGTGTAATAGATGGCTTAGAGCACCCCACCCTCTTGTTGCATTAATTCCCATGATTTTTTAGTTAATTTGACTTTGGTTTCGTAATTTAGATTGAAATTAGTGTTTTGTCAATAAGATTGGCCTGTAGAGCGTGTTTGGATGACTTTGAAAGTTTGGTTTAAGCCAAATGGGCTTCGATTTGGTTGCGGGCGATGGCGCGGTGGAGGCGTGGGTGGTCTTTTAGAAGTGGATCTGTGTTTATGATGTTTTCGGCTTCTGTTCTGGCTTGTTTTATGATTCGGCTGTCTGAGAATGTGGCCATTCGGAGGTCTGGGATGCCGCTTTGGCGGACTCCGTAGACTTCGCCGGGACCCCGAAGTTCTAGGTCGATTTCTGATAATTTGAATCCGCTTGCGTGTTTTACCATTGCGATTAGGCGGCTTTTGTTATCTTCTGTGAGTTGGTTTGGAAAAAGGAAGCAGTATGATTGGTGCTGTCCGCGCCCTACCCTACCTCGGAATTGATGGAGCTGCGAAAGTCCGAAGCGGTCAGCTCCTTCGATCATCATTATGGTTGCATTTGGTACGTCGATTCCCACTTCTACAACGGAAGTGGAGACTAGGATTTGGATTTCGTTTTTGGAAAAACGGTCCATGATTTCGTCTTTTTCTTCTGACCTGAGGCGTCCGTGTATGAGCCCGAGTTTTAGATTTGGAAACACCTTGTTTTGTAAGCGGATGAATTCTTCGGTAGCGGCTTTTACGTTTTCGAGTTTTTCTGATTGTTCGACAAGTGGGCAGATCACAAATGCCTGACGGCCTTCTGAAATCTGTTCGTTTATCCATTTGTATGCGTCGCCTCGTTTGAATTCGGGCACTATTCTGGTCATGATTTCCTGTCTGCCTGGGGGAAGCTCATCGATAACAGAAAGGTCTTGGTCTCCGTAAATTGTGAGGGCCAGGGTTCGAGGGATAGGAGTTGCTGACATATTGAGAAGATGTGGATTGCCAAAAGTTTTTAGTTTTTCTCGTTGTTTTACTCCGAACCGGTGTTGTTCATCGACAATTGCAAGTCCAAGATTTTTGAAATCAATGGTGTCTTGGATGAGTGCATGTGTGCCGATAACAACATCAATTCTATTTGGATCGTCTTTATCTTTTTTTAACCTGGCTGTGCGTTCTTTTTTTTCTTTTGATGGTAGGCTTCCCAGGATTAGTTCGATTTTTATTCCAAATGGTTCAAGTAGATTTTTGAATGATGAGTAATGTTGGCCCGAAAGTATTGAAGTTGGTGCCATTATGGCTACTTGGAATCCTGCTTTAACAGCTTGCAGCGCAGCGGTTGCGGCAACTACTGTCTTTCCTGACCCTACGTCTCCTTGGAGTAGTCTGAGCATTGGGTAATTGCCATCTAGGTCTTCGTAGATTTCCCCTACTGATTTTTCTTGGGCGCGTGTGAGCGTAAATGGTAGAGATTTTATGAATTTTTCATGTGATTCTACATGGATTGGATCTTCTATTGGGATTCGTTTTCCAAATCCATTTTCATCTATGCCTCGGCGCCATGCCCATTTTTTTTGGAGTGCTGAGACTTGCAACATAAATAATTCATCGAATGCCAGACGCCCCTTGGCTTTTTCGAGGGTCTCTCTACTTGTCGGGAAATGGCTTTCTTTTATAGCCGCTCCGAAATCCATGAGAGAGTTTCTTTGTCTTAGATCTTCTGGGAGTGGATCGTCGAAATATTGGGTCATGTACATGATGGGATGGAGCTTTTCGCGGAGCCATTTTGAGCTCAGGCGGCCCCTCCCCTCCATATCTCTTTCTGAATATATTGGTACTATATTTGCGCTGTGCCCCTTCTCTTTTCCAACGATTTCTACACTTGGATTTTGCATACTTAATTTGCCGTAATCAAATCTGACTCGACCGGCTAATATCACCTCATCGCCGGAGGACAACATGTCTTTTAAATATGGTTGGTTAAACCACACAACTTCTATAGCTCCGGTAGAATCTATCACTAATGCGGACAATATATTCATGCCGCGTGCTCTTTTGGTTGAAAAATTACTTATATGTCCTTTTATGACTTTTTTATCTCCGGGTGCAAGCTCAATAATGAGGCTCTCAGATTGGTCTTCATATCTGCGAGGGAAATACATCAAAAAATCTCTCACTGTGAAAATATTCAGCTCTGCGAGCTTTTTTAAGTGCCGTGAGGTTGTTCGTAGCACGCCTTTCAGATTCTGATCGAGTACAGTCATAAATTTAGATTATTCTTCCCAGGCTCAGCGTGTGTTTACTTAACATCCACTGAGTAGATGATTGTACTGCTCGGGAATTGTTTAATCAATTCGATTGTGTGTGAGTCGCTCCAGTAGTCTAGCAAATATACGGTCTTTGGTGCCTCTGCCACACATTCACTCATTTTATTTGCTTCTGTGCGGGCTTTGACGATTTCGATTTCCGTACAGAACGATTCTTCAGATGGCGTCAGTAGAGTATTGTCATCAAGAGGTTTTGCGTAAGTATTTGTTTTGGTGTCTATGATTATAAGTCTAGACCAGGCATTATGAGCTCCACGAGTTAGGTTTAATGCGATGTATCTTCCTGTTGGTGAAGCTATGGCACTCTCTATATGTGTAAATCCATCCTCAAAAGGAGCTGTGAAAAAATTAGCTTTACTCTTTTTGTAATCAACCCACATAACCCCTTCTTTTGGTTCAATTATTGATAGATATCTGTGAGTTTTTGTATCGAACGTTGCTTCGATTTGTGCCTTCATCTCATTTGTCAGAGATTCTTCTCTGGCTTCGATCGGATTTTGAACCCTGCCTTCCAGTGAAATTGTGATTGCAAAGGCGCTTCCTGTAACTTGATTTTTCAGGCTGTTTGTAGGTTCTTCTATCGTTGTTTCGCAGCCTTGTAAAGCGATTCCTAGGGTCAGTAAAATGAACAGTATTAATAACTTTCTCATGTTAATTTGTTTAAATTATTTTTTTATGTATAAGAATTTACGTTTTCCTACTTGGAGGAGAGTTTTTTTGTCAGTTAAATCAAGTGTGGTGTGTGGATCAGAAACTTTTTCGCCGTTTACTTTTACTCCGCCTTGCTCCATCAGTCGCCTTCCCTCCCCTTTTGAAGGGATGAGCCCTTGTTCGAGGAGTGTATCGAGGAGATTTATGCTGTCTGCCCCTAGCGATACTTCCTCTATGTCATCTGGAATTTCTTTTTTTGCGAACTGATTGACGAATGCCTGCTCTGCATCATCTGCGGCAGCTTCATCATGGTAAAAGCCTACAATCGTTTTTGCTAAGCGGACTTTCGCATCTCTTGGATTTGCACCTTTTTCTAGCTCTTTTCCAATTTCCTTAACTTCATCTAGTGGTGTCAATGTTGCTAATTCAAAATATTTAATAATCAATTCGTCTTTAATCGACATTATTTTCCCGAACATATCACGAGGTTCTAGGTCTAGCGGGATGTGGTTTTCATATGTTTTACTCATTTTTCGGCCATCAGTTCCCTCGAGAAGGTCAAAAGTCATGCAGTGCTTTGCCTTTCCTTTTATTTTCTCACAGAGAGTTCGTCCAGCTAGAATATTGAAAAGTTGGTCATTACCCGCAACTTCTAGGTCTACCTCCATCTCTACAGAGTCGTAACCTTGCATCAGTGGGTACAGGAATTCGTGCACTCCTATTGGTTTTTCGGCTTTTATGCGTTCTTGAAACATATCTCTTTCAAGCATTTGTTGGACTGTGAAGTTTCCGGCAAGTTTCACCACATCTGCGAAATTCATCTTTGATAGCCAGTCGTTATTGTTTTTAATTTTGACTGGATTTTCTCCTTTAAAATCGAGTATGAGAGAAGCTTGTTCAGTGTATTTTTCTGCATTTTTCTCTACTTGTTCAGGGGTAAGCGGTTCTCTTTCTGCTGTTCTGCCGGAAGGGTCCCCTATTTGAGCTGTGAATCCACCGAAAAGCAAAATCACCTCATGTCCGAGTTCCTGAAATCGACGCATCTTAAGAAGTGGCACCGCATGTCCAATATGAATATCTGATCCAGTTGGATCTATTCCAAGATAAAGTCGAATACGTTTACCTGAAAGTAGTAGTTTTTCAAGCTCCTCTTTCACAATTACATTTGTGACCCCACGGGTCAAAATATCGTTTACTTGTTCTTTTAGATCCATTGTGGTTTTATGTTATTCGAATTTAACTTTTTGGCATGCCTGAAAACACCGATCATATTATAGACGAGCCGATCGAATTTACAATAAAATCTCAGGCTGTAGCTGGAGAGCGCTTGGATAAGGTTTTGGTGGGAAAATTCCCTGGTCATAGCAGGCGATATTTGCAGCAATTGGTGGAGAATGGTGGGATTTTGATAAATGGGAAAAAAACAGTTTCTCGTTATAAAATTAAAGCCGGGGATGTGGTCTCAGTTAGATTGCCGGATCGTCCTGTAAAGTTGAAGCTTGAGGCTGAGGATTTAAATCTAGATGTGGTATATGAAGATGAAAATATTCTTGTTATCAATAAACGGGCCGGGATGGTGTGTCATCCCGCTGATCGTCATCGTCATTTGACTGGTACGGTTGTGAATGCGATTTTGTATCATTGCAAAGAGAATTTGAGCGAGGGTTCGGGGTCGCTGCGCCCAGGGATTGTTCATCGGCTGGATCGTTATACTTCAGGTCTTTTGATAGTTGGCAAGACTAGCAAAGGGCATGTTCATATGTCTCGAGTTATCAGAGAGCGTTGGATTGAGAAAACTTATTTGACTCTTGTGCGTGGGCACTTGAAACCTGAAACTGGCTCAATAGATGCGCCTATTGGTAGGAACGTAAAGGATCGTCACAAGCAGGCCATTGGAGGGTTAAATCCTAGAGAAGCTCTCACTCATTATGAAGTGATTAAATATCTCGAAGAATTGCCATCTGATGGAAAAGCTACGAAGAAATCTGGATTGGGAAGAACTACCCTTCTGAAAGTAAGAATTGTCACTGGCCGCACACATCAAATCCGCGTGCATTTGGCTTCTATTGGGCATCCCGTGGTTGGGGATGATGTTTATGGAGATGACAAAGTTAATGCTCATTTTAAAGAAAAATACGATCTTGAGCGCCAATTCCTTCATGCTTGGAGTCTTAAGTTCCGTATTCCTGGAGATGATAAAGACACTAGATTTGTTGGGGATTTACCTGAAGACCTTCAAAAAATACTCGATGTGAATGGCATTGAGCTTTCTTTGTCTATTTTCGAAGAGTAATTATTTCTTAGCTGGAGTCTTTTTTACCGTAGGCTTCTTAGCAGGGGCTTTTTTAGCTGTTGGTTTCTTTGCAGCTGGCTTTTTCTCTGCTTTTTCTTCCTTTGGTTTGTCTTCTTTTTTAGCTGCAGGTTTAGCTGCAGGTGATCCGCCGGTTGCTATTTTTACAACTTCTACTTCTGTGTATTTTTGTCTGTGACCTTGAGTTTTTCGGTATCTTTTCTTTGCTTTCATTTTGAATACTCGGATTTTGTCTGCTTTTACTTCTGCAAGGACTTTCATTTCTACGTATGCACCTTTTATAAAAGGCATTCCTAATGTTACATCTTTATCTGAGATCAAAAGCACTTCATCAAACTTGATTTTTTCGCCTTCTTTTGCATCAGCAATACGACTAATGAGGAGTTTGTCCCCTTCTGCTACTTGATATTGGTGTCCTTTGATTTCCGCTATTGCAAACATTTTTTTGAGTTTTTTAGAAGTTTTTTTGCTGCTTTTTTATCTAAAGCGCGGTGATTTTACATGTTGGTTATCTTGAGTGCAAGGGAAAATAGACGATTTATTAGTATTTTTCTTAGGATTTGATTGTTCGTTAATATATGGTATAATATATAGATGTAAATTTTAATTTTATAAAAATGAATGCCGAAACGGATGGTACTGTAAGATTTGAGTTGAGTTATAGGGATCCTAGTACTGGAAAAGATGAAGTTGTTGATCTTGGTTTAGGCAGTGACGTTACGGTTGGAGCGGCCGTTGAATTTGCACGAGATGAAGTTATGGGAATGTTGGAGAGTATGATTTCTGATGATGGGGAGACCGCTCATCTTTTACCTGTAGAATTAACTGTTGCTAGAGGAGAGTTGGGAATGAAAGTTGTTGATATGATGGCTGCATATGAGCCAGAAGAGACAGAAGAATCAGGAGATGCATTTTCTTCTTCTAGTGGAGTTATTTTAAATGGCATGGTTCCTCCTCAAGAGAGATTAATGAATGGAGGAGATTTTATTAATTATGCTTCTGTTTAAGAGTTTATTTTTTAAAAATTAGAGATGGTGGTAGATAGATTTGATAGCATAAAGGCGCGGTTAGAAGATGTGGATTTTGTTGTGGAAGTTTATGATGGGAATGATTTATTGAAAGAAGTTCCTGTGCATGGGACTGGGGCGGTTAAAGATGTAATGTTGGAGGCGAGGAAAATTGTAAAAGGGGCTTTGAGAGGTAAAGAAAGGGGGAGTAGCCTCAGTGGTCATATTTTTGCCGTTCGTGATGGGGAGAGGGTGGCGTTAGATGGAGAAGTATTGCCCGTTGCTAGGGTTGGAGTAGAGAACTGGGGACTTTGGAATAACCTAAAAGATAGAGAAGGAATGAGGTATTCGTGGGGAGTTTCCACAAAACTTATTGCTAAAATGGGAGGGGATGTTTGGGGAAGAGTCATGGCTGCTCTTGGAGATGGGTCTTCGGAGGAGGCTATGGAGGATGTAGAAGATGTCAGCCCAGCAGCTTAATTATCTCTTCTAGGGCTTGGCCGATGGCTTTTTTTGTAGTGTCTTTTTCTTCTTCTGGGAATCGTGAAAGTACGTAATCGCTTAGGTTTATGCGACCTTTTAGCTCTTCTGGTCGGGATTCTATCCCAAATCTTAGGCGTGGGAATTCTTGACCAAGGTGCTGAACGATTGACTTCATTCCATTGTGAGTGCCAGGGCCGCCTTTGTCTCGGAATCGGAGTTCTCCAAGTGGGAGATCTATGTCGTCATAAATTATTAGAAAATCTTCATTTTCGAGTTTGTAAAAGTTTTTGATAGCTATGACACTTTCTCCAGAAAGATTCATGAATGTAGTTGGTTTTACTAGCAGGATTTTTTCCGTAATTTCTTCGTTTGTGTTTTCGTCTGATTTTGTAATTGTGGTTTCTGCGGTCAGGGCTTTGAATTTCTTTTGTTCTTTAAAGCCCCCTACTCCTAGTTTGTCCGCCAGTGCATCAATAATTATCCACCCGATGTTGTGGCGGGTGTGCATGTATTCTAATCCTGGATTTCCTAGTCCTATAATTACTTTCATGCGGGTTTAATTACTTCTGAAATAAAATCTTTTCTCAGCTATTATAATCACATCTCCTGGGCGAGCACCATTCTTTATTAAGGCTTTTGCGATGTCATGTTTTTTTATGATGTCGTGAATGCGGTCCACTGCTTCTTCATTGTTTGTGTCAGTCATTATTACGAGCTGGTTTATGCGGCGGCCGTCTACTTCGAATATATTTCTTGTGTAAGTGTTCACTCTTTCACCTTTTTTGAATCCATGTTTGAGCTCATAAATAGTTTCTTCATATTCTTCTTCGGAGAGCTCCCCGTATTGCATTTCCTCTTTTAATTCTTGCTTTTTGAGGCGTTGCTTATGAGTTAGTCGGTGGCCTTTTTCTTGTTTTTCTTCTTTGACCTCTTCTTTGTCTATGAGTTTGATTGTGAAGTTTCTATTATCAGAGAAATTTGGGCGGAATACCTTGTAATTTTCAGTTTCTTTATCTGGAGTTAGTGATTTTTTGAATTGCTCTGAAAATTGGTTTGGGAGCTGGTCTGATTCTTTGAATTCAGGACAATCGGGATCTCCGAATTTACCTTCTAATTCAAGTGCATCTTGCTCTTTGGTACGTTGATGTCTGACGCGTTCCCATATTGCGAACATTAGCTCTTTCAAGCCTTCTCCGGTGACTGCTGATATGAGGAATAACCGATTTTTCTTCTTATCTTTGTGGATGAATTCTTTGAATTGAGCTTCGATTTCGGGATAAATTTCAGGGATTAATATATCGGTTTTATTTATTACAACTATTTGGTCTTTTTTTGCTAGATCTTTGGAATAACTAGTTAGTTCTTTGTTGATTGTATCAAGTTTTTCTCTGAGGTCATCCAACGAGCCATCGATGAGATGGATGAGGAATTTTGCGCGGCCAACATGACGTAAAAATTCATGTCCGAGGCCTTTTCCTTCGGCAGCTCCTTCTATGAGTCCTGGTATGTCTACAACTGTGAAGCTAGAGTTTGGATCACCGTGCCATTGTTTCATATCTACGACTCCTAAATTTGGAGTTAGGGTTGTGAAATGATATGCGGCTATTTTTGGTTTTACGGCTGAAATATGCGCGATAAGAGTAGATTTCCCGGCTGATGGAAGTCCGATTATTCCTACATCTGCTACGAGTTTTAGTTCTAAGTTGACAGTTACTTCTTTGCCGGGTTCGCCGAGCTCTGCGAAGGCGGGCGCTTGGCGCACTGAGGATACGAAATTCGCATTCCCTTTCCCCCCTATTCCACCTTTTGCGACTACGTATTCCTGATTTCTGTATTTCAAATCTGCGAGTAATTCGGTTCCGTCTTCATTTATAACCATGGTTCCAAGAGGTACTTCAAGTATTAAGTCTTCCCCGTTTTTTCCTTGGCGATTTCTTTTTGCTCCAGATTCTCCGCTTTCTGCTTTGAATTGTTTGCGAGTATTGAATTCAACCAGGGTATTGATATTTGGATTTGTACGTAAAATTATGGCTCCGCCACCGCCTCCATTTCCTCCATCTGGACCTCCTCTTGATATAAATTTCTCACGTCGGAAGCTTATGGCTCCGCCACCACCACTTCCAGCCTTGAATACTACAGTTGTTTCGTCGCAAAAGTTCATCTAATGGAGAGAGTTAATTTTTATGATGGGAGTATATACCAAATGTTATTTTAATTCTGCATCAATTATTTCTGACAATTCTTCGAATGTTTTGAAGCCAGTCATAACGTTGCCGTTGATTATGAAGGTTGGAGTGCCTCGTACAGAGTATTTTTCTGCAGTGTAAAAGTCGGCTCCTACTGATTCGAGCGTTTCTTCAGAATCTATACAATCGTTAAATCTTTGCTGTTTTAGGCCTATTTCTGCGGCTAGTTCTTTGAAGGCTGGAGTTGGATCTTCTTCTCCCTGCCACTTGGCCCAGTTTTTGTACAGTGAGTCATGCATATTCCAAAATTCCCCTTGTATACGGGCACATTCTGAAGCTTCGGCAGCCTTCACAGTGTTTTGATGAATTTGATAAACTGGATAATGCTTGTACACAAATTGCACTTTCCCATTTTCTATGTAGTGCTTTTGAATTTCTGGAAATACCTCAAGATGAAATCTCTTACAAACAATGCATTGGAAATCTGAGAATTCAATCATTGTCACTGGAGCTTTTAAATTTCCCATGATTGCATCGTCGTAAATCTGAATGTCTAGTTTTTCTGGTTTGGTTGCGTTCTCAGGGGATACTCTGGCTTCGCCGGAAGGGCTTACTACTACTTTTTCAGTCGGGTCTGGGGTTATTTCGGTATTGAGATCTCCTTCTGGGCCTTTATTTGGGCCTCCACATCCCATGAGGATAGCGGAAAAAACAATGGTTATAATCATTAGTGGTATAAGTAATTTTCGTGTGAATGATCTGGGGGTAAATATTGTTTTTTTCATGTAATTTTAATTAATTTTGATTTCAATCGATTTTCTTGAGTAAAACTGGTATTTTTGCGAAATCCTCATGCAGGATTTGTCGGTAGCTTCCATTGTATAGAGCTGCCGCGGGATGATAAAGAGGCAGATAAACTTGCATTTCTGTGGCGATTCCTTTGCGGCGTAAGACTTGGCCGTGGATTTCTGATATTTTTAGATCATTTGGGAGGAATCGATACATTGCATGGCGGCCAAGTAAAACTATGAGTTTTGGCTGAATTAAGCGAACTTGTTCTTCGAGATAAGGGTAGCATGCTTGGACCTCATCTGGTTCTGGATCGCGGTTTCCAGGGGGTCTGCATTTTATGACATTTGCTATGAATACATCTTCTCTTTTCAGGCCAATGCCCTCGAGTAATTCATCTAAGAATTTCCCCGCAGCCCCAATAAAAGGTTGTCCATGGAGATCTTCGTTCTTACCGGGCCCCTCCCCTATGAACATAATATCTGCATTTGGATTTCCTTCTCCTGGTACGGAATTAGTTCGGCCTTTACATAGGCCGCATTTTTCACAGGCTTTCACTTGGTCCGCTATGTCTTGAAGTGTGGTCATAAGTTTTTGTTTTACTGCCATCTTTTTAAAAGCATACTGATTCCAAATAAGAAAATCCCCACCAACAATGTCATTAATCCGATGAAAGTAGTAATATCCAGTATTTTCCCAAATAAAAGTTGAAGTGTGGATTGTAGTTGATTGGTGCTTAGATTCAGGCCTGATTCTCCCAGAATAGGGTCTATCAGGTCGCTGAGGGTGCCAAGGCTAGCTTTGAAGGCAATTTCCGGTACGACGGCTAATACGCCAAGCATTAGCGATGTGGATACTTTGCGAAATCCTTTGTAGAGCGGATGAATATTCAAGCCGAATATTCCAATCAGAGGTAAGAACATAACAAACAATAATGCTGTCGTAATTAGGTTTCGGTTCCCTATTATGAATCGTGTGATTCTGAGAGATTTGTCTACGCCATCATTTGTGACCTCGATTTCAATCATTGTTGGTATCCCGAAGTTTATATTGTGTCTGAAAAATCTATCAGCTTCTTTTTTGATTGTGCTGAGAGTTGTTCCTTTTGGGATGCAATTATGATTATTTCCCAGCAAGATATCTGTTACAGCACATTTGGGAAGCGATTTTGTACTTTCTTCAGTAAGGCGTTTTATCAATTCAGCTTCTCTTTCTTTGAAATACTGCAGATCTATTATTATTGTGTCATTTTCGTAATTTTCGATAGCATCAAAACTTGTATTGAAGATTTGTGCGATATCTTCTTTTTTAATTACTTTTTGTAAAGTTTCTTCGATTTGGGTTTCTGATATTAGAATTGGCACGCTACTTGCTGTGTTTTCCGCTACTAGCTCCGCTATTCGCTCGGATTGTGTGGTCATGAATTCTTCTGCGAAATAATCAGCATAATAACTTTCGTTTAGATATGTATGGAGAATTCCGATCAAAAATACTCCGATTATAAATACGGTGAAAAATATTATTTTCAAAAGAAAGGTTAGAGTTGTGGAGAGAAATCTCATTTTGTTTTTTCAAAAAGTGAATGTATATGGCCTAAATAATCGCCATCTTCGTCTAGATAAAATGCTAAATTTGGCAATGTTCTTAATTTAATTTTTCTTGCTAGTTTTTTTCTGAAAACTGGCTTCAGTTTGGTTAGGTATTTGACTAGGTCTTCGGCGTTTTCTAGCGCAGACACGCTTATTTTCGCATTTGCTAGATCTTTTGAAGTGTCTACTTTTAGAACGCTTATCATTTTGAAACTCGGATGATTGTGTTCAATCAAAATAATATCTGATAATGCTCTTAGTAGTATGCTGTTTACTTTTTCGATTCTTTCACTCATGTTTTAAGTTTTATTATTTTCTTTGCAACCTTATTTATGCTGCCTTTTTTTGTTTATAATTTTTATGTTACAGTGTCTTCGTTAATTCTCACGAACTCTATCAAAATGGACAACAAAATTAAACTCATTTTTTACGGTACTCCTGATATTGCCGCCCGATGCCTTCAGGCCTTGGTCGAGGATGATTCTTTTGAAGTTTTAGCGGTGGTTACGCAGGAGGACAAACCTGTTGGCAGGAAACAAATTATGACCGCTCCGCCGGTGAAGGTTTATGCGGAGGGGCAAGGGATTTCAGCACATCAACCTGAGAAATTGGGGAGTGAAGATTCTCTTTTTGAAGAACTTTCTTCTCTTGGGGCGGATTACAATGTCGTAGTTGCTTATGGGCAGATGATGCCACAGCGGTTTTTGGATTTTCCTAGATTGCGCTCGGTGAATTTACATGTTTCGTTGTTGCCTGCTTATCGTGGTGCATCTCCTATGCAGGAGGCATTGAAAAATGGTGATTCGGTCACAGGAGTTACTGTGCAGGAGATGGCTTTGAAAATGGACAGAGGCCCGATTTTAGGAGTTGAAGAAATTGTAATTACTCCAGATGATACTATTTTTGAATTGTATGAGAAGTCTGGTTTGGTTGGAGCTGATTTATTGAAAAGAATTTTGAAAGAGGATTTTTCTGAAGCTGGAAATGAAGGAAATATCTCTCCTACTCTGCAAGATGAATCAAAAGCTAGTTATTGTTCTAAGATCACTAAGAAAGATGGGGAAATTGATTTTACTGTTATGACTGCTGGGGAGGTTTATAATAAATATCGTGCTTATAAAATGTGGCCTGGAATTTATTCTTTTTGGAATGGCAAAAGAGTGAAATTAACTGAAGTTAAGATTTCTGAGGATACTGGATCTGGGGTGGCTCCTGGGGCTTGGGGAAAAGATAAAGATCGTCTTTTTGTGAAATGCAAAGACGGTGTGATCGAGATTTTGCGTTGTCAGTTAGAAGGAAAGAAAGAAATGAGCGTTGCTGAGGTTTTGAGGGGAATGTAGGCTATGCAACTTATCCCAAGCTGACCCCGCTGTCTTCTAGATTTATCAAATAATTTGTAAGAATTCCGAGGATTGCCATCAAGAAGATGGTGGCTGAGTAATTTGTGTAAAAATAATGATCGAGGGAGCATAAAATGAATAGATGGCTGAGCATGATTATGACGAAATATAAGGGAAAGCATCTGTATTTCCCCTGGGTTTGTTTTACGGTTTCAAAAAGTCGCCAGAGGGCTAGTGCGAGGCAGATTATTAAGGCTAGCATAGCGGTCACGCCGAGCTCTGTGCCGATGAGTAAAAATACATTGTGCGCTGGTTCAAATTCCCATGGCATGAGGTTTTCTGGACTGAATTTTCCTGCTGCGTTTGTGTAATTGCCGAGACCTACTCCAAATGGATGATGGATCATTGTTGAGAAGCTGGTTTTGATTTGTTCCAGGCGAGTTGTTACGCTGGGGTCGCTCAGAATACCGCTGCCGTTTATTATATTTAGGCGTGTCAAAACCAGGTTTAGTATGCCGGTTAAGTGGCTTATAAATATGATTCCAAGGAGGCTGAGCATTGAGTTTCGGATGCTCGTGTATGGGATCTTGAATCTTCTAAATGCCAAGAAAATTATTATGCTCACTAAAGTTGCGAGCCATGCCGAACGTGAAAAACTAAGAATGAGACCGATGCCAAAAATCATTCCAAAAGTATACATTAGGCGTTTTGTGAGTTGGCCTGTTAGGTAGAGGTAGCCAGAAAGTAAGAAGCCGATGCTCAGTAGGCCGCCCAAGATATTTGCATGAGATAAAGTCCCATATGGTCTGATGATTTGGGTCCCTGCTAAATCTATTTTTGCTGTGTTTAAAACAGTTGGGCCAAGGTGGGATTCTCCCAGGATTCCCAGACCGATGGAGCCCTGTGCTATGAATTGAACCACCGCAATACCCACTTGTAGGCTCAAACACCACAAAATAAGCATGATCAATTTTTTCTCAGAAATAAGCCGGTTTATGATTATTAGATATACGATAAGGAGTTTTAGGAATTGTACAATCCAAAAGAAGGTCACTCCTTTGTTGATGCTGAAAAAATATGAAATTAGTACAAACAAAAATATCCCCGCTATCATTATTCTTGATTGATTATTTCCCGTTGTTAGGAAGATTCTTTTTGAGTTTGTCAATGTATGTAGCCCGTAAAAAATGATGGTCAAAAGGAACATTAAGTCACTCAAATGGATCTGAAAAGTGGTATATGGATTGAATCGGCCGCTCCATTGGATGTCTTCAGTTATTGCTGCATTTATTTGAAAAAAGCTAAATATGATGCCAAGATATAGGCATAACATGCCCAGATGTTTGTAATCCAAATTCTCTTTTATAGTTGCAAAACTTGATTGGGCGCCTTTCTCCAGTCCCTTAATTATGCTTTTCGTAAATTTCAAAATCATGTGTGGCATTATAGGTGTCTTTACTGAGTTTCCGCTTTGGCAGAGCCTTCTCGTTCAAGTCTTTCTCTGACGGTTTCTCCTACTTTTTCTGGGAATAAGCCTCCTTTTGGAATTAGTTCATTGATAGATTCTTCGGCATTTTGGATTGCAACTTTTGTCGGGATGGTGGCGATAACTTGGTCTATTGCTGTTTTCAGAATCTCTGCGTATTTTTCAGCATTTGCCATTGGAAGGGTTCTTGCAATTCCGACCTGTTTCACGAATACTCCGTAAATTGGATCCTGAGATTGCTCTTCTATCAGATCTCGGCGTGCAGTTGGGCGATGAGTTTTTTCATGATAATATCGTGAGTTTTCTTGATTTGTGACGAAGCTGATGAGTGACCATGCTGTAGCTGGATATTCAGTTGTACGTGACACTACTGGTGAGAAATAAGATGCCAAGGTTGCCATATTACCTATACCTTCTTCTGGGTCGAAAACTTGAGGGATAGGAGCTACCGCCACATCGGCGACTTCTATAGTGCTAGGATTTTTTTTCGCTAAGACGTTGATATGACGAACGACTTCTTCATAAAGATATGAATATCCAAAGATCATAGCTACTTTTCCACGTGCGAAGGTGTCGATCTCTTTTTCCGAACTATCTGCATCGCTCAAAAATGTATTCCAAGTGTAGTTTCTATGGTTTGGAAGGGCGAAGCTTGTGTAGAGTTCGAGCGCATCGAGGCCTGGAGTATTTGGTTTCCCGAAGCTATTTATTCCTTGTGTACCTGCTATATCAGATCTTTCAAAGTTATCATCGTAAAACTTGAGTCCATGTTGAAGCATGAGTGTCAACAGCAAATCAGTTCCGCGGAGTAAATTATCAGCGCGGCCCATAGCTATTCCGGCAGTTTTGAATCTTTCGAAGCTCTTGTCTTCTTTTTTTAATTTGAATACATCTTCTTGGATTTCTGCCCAAGTCGCTGGTGGGCGGCCTCGTTCAGGGATTTTATCATTATAATAACGGCGATTGTAATAAAGTCCGAGTGTGTCTACATATAGTGGAAAGCTGTATATGCGGTCTATTCCCTCTGAATCGGGAATTATTAAGTCATTTGCAGTTACTTCCACATAAGATTCTAGGAAATCATTTCTTGTAATGGTTTCTGGAGCTGGGGTGAGTTTTTTGTGGTCTTGATAAAACCATGAATTATGCATGAAGAAAATGTCTGGCCCCTCCCCTTCTGCCAGTTCATTTAAAATTGTGTTGCGGTACTCGGTTAGGTCGTTGAATTTACGGTAATTTATTTTTATATTTGCACCGTTTTCGCTTTTGAATGCCTGTAGCATTGGGGTGAAAATATCTTCATTGTCGAATACGTTGTAGACTGTTAGTTCTGTATTTTCAAAGCCTGTTGAGCGTTTTTGCACTGTTTTTTCACGACAGCCAATTAGCCCAAAAGCCAGCGTGGTTATGGCAAGGATTGCGATTATTTTTTTCATGTGTCGTAGGTTTAATTTTATTTATATGTTTAGTCGATTTTCACCTTTCTTTCAACCTTTAGGTTCGTTTTAATTTTTATGTCCGTTTCAATCCTTCTAAATAGAACTTTTTTGAGAGAGCATAATAGAAATAATTCAACCATTTCCGGTCCATTTTACTCATAAACTTGAGGAGTTGCAAAGAAATTGAATTTGAGAGTAATTTGAATGCTAGAATTTTCTTTTTTGATGGGATTTTTTTGAGTTCGGGATATTTCTTATCTATTATGTATGCGGACTCCGCAATTTTGCGCATTCTTGGGGCTAGGCTTTCTTCTGTTATGACATGATGATGCCAGCCTATTGCCTGTGGATTGTATAGAAGTTTGAAGTTGTATTTTTTCTCGAGCCTGTACCCTAGTTCGATGTCTTCCCATCCGTATTCTCCAAAGTCTTTGTCAAATTGCTCTTTTAGTAATAATGAGCGTTTGAGTGAAATGTTTGAGGTGTAGAAGAAGTTGTAATTGGCTTGGATGGTCTCTTTTTGCTTTGCTCCATTTGTTTCTCCTGGTCTTATTCCTCCTGGTCCTTTCTTCAATTTTTCATAAGCGAATTGGTGCCCGCCGTATCGGCCGAGCACGCAAGACCCATTGGTTAGCCATTTCATAAAATCACTTATCTGTCCATTTTGTTTTAAATCCGGATGCCAATCTGTGAAGCCGAGCACTCCGTATGTTTCTTCTGGATGGGCTTCGTGTAGGCGAAGGTGCTGTTCTAGAAAATCAGTTTGTGCCGGGATTATATCGTCTCCTATGAAAAGAACTATTTCTCCTTCAGTGTGTTTGATCCCGTTGTTTCTTGCTGCTCCTTGTTTTTGATTTTCTTGCCAAATGTATTTGAAGTTTGAATTCTTTTTTTGAAATTCTTCAACTATGTCTTTTGTTGTCCCGTCATCATTTGATCCATCATCTACAACAATAACTTCGTATTCATCTCTTTTTAAGGTTTGATGAATCAGACTTTCAAGAGTTAACTTTAATATGTCTGCACGTTCAAATGTTGGTATAACAACGGAGATTTTCATGATGAATGAATGGTTTTAGTTTCAGGTACGGGGATTTGTATTATAATTTGAAGTTCTATTCAACAGTCTATGGCGAGTAAGACAGCCTGATAAGACGGTCTGTATAAGTTTATTCAACGGCTCACATGATAGTGACTTTGTGCGTTGGTGTACATAGTTTTGTAATTTATTCTGTGGGATTTTGCGATATATGGATTTTGTGACGAACCGTTTGACATGGGCTCGATACGGCCTCTTTGACATGGGCTCTTTGATACGGCCTCTTTGACATGGGCCATTCGGTTATATTTTTAATTCTACCCTTCTATTCTGTACGTGCTAACTGTTTCGTCTATCATTTTTTTCTTGTAATTTTCGTTTTTTGAAAATTTTTCACTTTCTCCCTCTAAGGGTTTCCGGCCTGAGAGTTTCCCACTTTCCCACTTCGAAGTATTATCTTCTTCATTAATTATTTCGCCTGTATGGGCCAAATTCTCATGTGCTGCGCAAATGGGAACTATGTATTTTGGATCGTGGTTTTCATGTAGGGCAAACCGTTTGGTGTGATGGAAAATTGTAGGAAGACGTTTACAGTTTGGGTAGGCACAGTGCCCATTATGTTTTTCTAGGACTTGCCTTTTTATATGGGTTGGAATGTTCCTGGTAGTTTT
Source organism: Candidatus Peregrinibacteria bacterium (assembly GCA_018697675.1). Taxonomy (GTDB): domain Bacteria; phylum Patescibacteriota; class Gracilibacteria; order UBA1369; family JABINC01; genus JABINC01. The sequence goes on along the minus strand of JABINC010000063.1, from coordinate 1,912 downwards.
ATTTTTTGGTACTTCCCCTTGGTCTTGAATGGGCTTATCTTTCTCATCTTTATTACTGTCACCTTCATTGACACCCTTCTTTTTGTCAGTTTTATTGCTATTCCCTTCGTCATTTTCACCCCTTCCTTTTTCTTTTTCTTCTGAAGTCTTTTGGAATCTTTTTTGCTGTAATCCCATATTTAAATGTGCGATGGATGCGCCCTTTTTACCGTCTTTTTTGAGTATTTCTTTTGTAGATATGCATTTTTTCACTACTTCTTCCATGAATTCATTCCAAGTCAATGTTTCTCCTCGAGTTTTTTCTATTGTTTGTTTAAGTAATCGAAGTTGAAATTCCACATCTGGGCTTACAGCAAAGGATAAAGTTGGCCATCTATCTTCGTGAAATTCCCCATAGCCTTCGTTTGCGATATTTTCTAAATGTTGAGCATTTTTACTCCCGGGAGTTAAATTACCCCATAATTGACTATTGTTTCCAATGTTATGCCCGTTTTCGTTTATCACAACTTCTCCTGCAGTATTTCTTTCATTATTTATCAGGTTTTCGTTTTTTCTATACTCTTGTACAAATACTTCCAGTGCTTGTTTTGGCATTTTTCTAACTTTCTCTGCCCATTTCGCTTCTGTTTCTGGGGTCGCTACCCATGCTACTTTTTCAATTTTGCTCCAACCTTGCTCTCCCATTTCAAGCATTTTCTTTAAGGTAGGTTTATCCTCTAGCTTGGCGGCCATGCGCAATATTTTGGCAGTTGCATCATGTGTCATCCCTCCTATTTTGCCTGCGAATTCGTAAATTGAAGAGTAGCCTCGTTTTTTGTGCAGTTCTCTTTTGGCCACCTCTGGCAGTAGACCTGCAAATTTTCTTCTCCAAAGTCGAGTTTGGAGACCGTATTGTTTGCATTTTTGATAAAGCTGACTGTCGGAAAGTTCTGAGAAATTATTGTGGGTGGATTTTGAAGAATTGCTAATTTGATTTTTATTTATTATTCCTCCTGATTGTACTGTTGTATTATTCATAATGAGTTAACTTATATTGGTAATTAATTTGGTTGTTTTTTACTTTTAAATTGATGATATTTTCTTGGCTTACGACGGTGAGCGTGAGTTCACTTTCAATATATGTAATTGACCTGAGGATTGCAATCAAAAACGCTTGTTTTTGACTTGGATATGCCAAAAAGTATGGTCGCATCTATTGAATGATTTAGGTGGTATGTTATGGTTTTTTGAAGAGATGTTACAAGTCTTTATTGGGGTGTTGGTTGAGTGTATTTTAGTCGGTTTGTTATACAAAGAAACCAGCCTCCCGTTCCCTTCATTTTTATTTATTCATGTGATGAAAGATTGATATAAGGAGAGAGGGCTGGAGTTCTTTGTGCTAGATCTGGATGGCGGCAGGTCTGGAAGCTGGTGGTAAGTTCGGATGGCGGAAAATTCAGAAGCTGGTGGTAAGTTCGGATGGCGGAAAATCCAGAAGTTGGTGGTAAGTTCGGATGGCGGAAAATCCAGAAGTTGGTGGTAAGTTCGAAAAATGGGTGGAAAAATATATGAGCAAAAAGTTTAAGCAGCCACCAATTCTTCTTCCTCAACTTCTTCTACCTCGATGTTTTCAACGGGGAGATCATCTAATTCCACTTCCGCTTTGGCATCTAGTCCACTTGCATTTCGCAAGTAATCTAGCGGTTTTAGTCCCGTTGCAACTACTTCTGTGACATAGCGTTTTATGCCTTCTTTGCCTTCGTAGTCCCTATTTATAAGTCGGCCTTCTACATACATTAGCCGACCTTTTGTACAGACTTTTGAAGCGAAATCCGCGAGTCCATTCCAAACTACCATTTTGTGAAAAGTGGCGTTTTTTACTACTTCGCCTTTTTCTGTTTTCCACTGTTCGTTTGTTGCGATAGTGAAATTT
>JABINC010000065.1 GCA_018697675.1 Candidatus Peregrinibacteria bacterium | reverse complement strand
TTCTTTTTCGAAGCGATTTTTTTGAAAAAAGTTGTAAAATACATCAGATTTCCTTGGATTGTGTTTTTATTTTTGTAAAATTCATTCGAATCGGACGAATTATAGCACACAGCATTCCCAACTAACAAACAGAATTAGCCAAAACCACACGAAAATTCCACCGCCTCATACAAAGAGTTGACTAAAATCAATTTTACAGTTAAATTAACGTTCCTGACTAATAAAAATTACTAAAAATAAATGCACAGAAGAACTGAAGAACTAGAAACGCTAGCTGATTTACTGAGGCCAGGCCAAACAGAGTCATCTATCGGCCCACTTGATCGAGATGGTTCAGAAATGTTTCAAATGATATATGGGATTGACCCAAACGAACCTCCTTTGGATGGGCTCCAAAGGGTCTCACTTATAAATCAAGTTCATGAACGAGATCTTGAAGAAGCAACTGTAGTTAGACCAGCGCTATTTCAAGCCCAGGCGAACGCAATGCCAGGTATCCATCAAGCTCTTTTGAGGGGCTCTATGATGTCTTTATTTGGAAAAGACGATCTTCACAGAAGAGGTGATGACGGCCGATTAAAACCCAGAGGGAAGGAGTTCAAAGATGCCTACAGAGAAGATATTCAAATTGTTGGATTAGCCGGAGTAGTCGAAACTTTAGCATATTTAGAAAGACTGGATTTCTTAAAATTTTCAAGAATAGCCCCGGTAGTTGCAGCCGCAGTACTTGCAGGTAAATCAGGGGCGGGGAAGATTTTACATTCAGGACAGGCAGAATCATTAGATCCAATACTTGGAGAAATTCACGTAGTAAACAAACTAATGGAAGTGCTCAAGCCAAAGGCTTTCATGGCGGCAGCAACACCAGATCAATTTGTAGATAAGGATACTTTCTTAAAGGAAGTTTTCAATAGTGCGGGAATCCCTGAAGAAAGAAAAGGCCCTATAGCGAATTATGTAACAAGCAAATTACTCGGCGCACCTGCTGTGCAAATCCCAGAAATTATAGATGCAATACTCGAAGCTGCAATATATACCAGCTTTGATTGGTCAAATGAGAAAATGGGAGGAATGACAAAGGTATGTGAAGGGATAAACGCGCAAGGACAATTCACGGAGGCAATACAAGGCCTACTCAGTAAAAATGATTCAGCTCTAGCGGCCATCGAAGCCCTAATGCAAAAAGCGGCAAGAACAATCGAGGGGCCAGATAGATTTTCATGCATAGGATCTCCTGCCAAGCTTCAAGACGGAAGAATTCAAGTAATTGGACAAGATGAAATAGCTAGAGTACATAAAACTTCACGAGATCTGGTTGACCGCCGATCTAGAGGTGATTGGAAGATGATATTGGGTAGAAACCCCATCCCAAATGTAGTTGATGAAACTTATGTCGGCGCATCTCGAGATATGGAAGCCGCCTATTATGCCACTGCAACAAAAAAAATTCTGAGATGGATGGATAATTCTGTTCAGCAATACCTTCAAGGTAGAACAAGCGTACAAAACACGAGCCCAGAAGATCTAGCAAGATTTCGAGCTATGAGAAGAAAACTAGGATTCCAAGGAGGTCTGACGGCAGGAATTATGATAAATCAACTTATTTACGCAATGAGAGGGCGGTCAAAAAGCAAAGCTTTATATGACCTACTTTTCCGAGATGAAGAGTCTAAATTATCTACTTCTGAAAATCCTTGGGAGCAAGCGACTGATCCAATTTTCGCAAATACTGCATTTGTTGAAATGCAAAAAACTTTAGCTATGCTAGGCCAAATTCTTCCATTCCTACGAGCTTCTCAAGTATTAACTGGACATCTATATCGCCGAGCTACTCCACAGACTTAAAACCCTTTCTCACAAAAAAACAGACACGCCTCAAAGTGAAACATGTCTGAGTATTTTTAACTTATAGAAGGTCTAAGCAACCACTCCATCTCCCCGCTCTAGAGTATCTACTCCTGTTTCCTCATCCGCTACATCTATTGCGTCGAGATCTTCATAAAGACCTGCTACATCTGCATGAGCGCCACGAGTAACATCATGAAGCTCCATAGCTGCCATAAAAATTTCACCATCAGAACCTGTCAAAGGCAATACTCCTTCCGGTAAATCTTTAGGCGTAGGCACCACTCCAAATTGTCCATTTCCAGTCGGCATAAACACCAAGGTTAATTGGTAATACGTAAGTATGATAGTACCTCTATCGTAAAAAGCAAGCTAAAATGCAATGATTTCCACGAATTGTCCAGTAGTCCATAATCCCACCAAAAATCACACGTTCCCCAAAATTTAGCATCAAAGCTCCCCACCAGGTATAGACCTAGCAAGGAGCTTATCAAATTCTAATCAAAAATTCTTACCTTAAGTTCAAACTAGTAAGTAAAGTTTGGAACTGTGTAGGTATTACCTGGCATTGAGTAGGTATTACCTGGCATCGAGTAGGTATTACCTGGCATTGAGTAAGGAGTTCTCAAAATATCATTCATAAAGTTATTATCTGGCATTGAGTAGGTATTACCTGGCATTGAGTAGGTATTACCTGGCATCGAGTAAGTATTACCTGGCATTGAGTAACTAGGAGCCGTAGATTTAATTCTAAGATTACCTAGAAGGTCTGCAGTTCCTCCAGTTCCAACACTATAAAGTGTTACGATAAAAAGAGCACCTGTAAGAAGCCCTAACCAAAAAAGAACAAAATTTTGGTTTTTCTTTTCAATCTTTACTGCCATTTTAAATGGGGTTAAAGGTTTATTTTTATTTTTTTGATTTAAAAAACAGATTAAATCATTAAATTATACCATAACTACGCCAAAACGACAAGGGTGGAAATATATTAAAAACTAAAAATCGCCCTTGTCAAAAGCTTCGGCGTGTTGTACAATACAACCTCTTAAAACTTATCTAAATATGGGAGGTCCAGACGGAAAAAAAGGAGAGGGGAATGCCGTAACGTCTCTTGGTCCTGATGATCTAAAGGCCCCTAAAAAACCTAGGCGCCCAATTGACCCTACGGAAACTGCCCCTAGAACGGGGAGAAGAAGGTCGCCTTTAAGGACTTTTGGAGGTGGGTCTGGAACTACCAGGCTTGACATAGCTGTTTTAACCGCAGCTACTGGGGCTTTCCCAGCTGCGGAAGAAACATCTGGCGGCATAGATACCATTGCAGGCGCTACCGATGGTTTCGATGTTTTTCCAGATGACAGTGACTCCGGAGAAATAACGGGCCCCGAAAGACCAAACCTTAGCTTTCCCGTACCGGCGGCATGGCCAGCAATGAATCCAAATTCTATAGAAGTTGAATTCGACGACGAAGAAGATGAAGCAATGTCACCGACTCGTTCACAGGTACCCGCAACCCTTATAAACGCTTCTATCGCATCGGGAATGCCTCTAGATGAACTACTGATGCAAGTTAACCCTACTGACATAGGGGTTGTATATGACGTAGCGGGGAATACTAGAGCTATGCGCAAACTCAAAGATAGGCCAGAAATTATAGAGGATCATCTAAATCCAATTCATGAAATAATAACTAGAAATGTACTTAAATTTGGAGGAGATATTTTTATGTATGAGGGCGATGCCCAGCTTGCAATATTCCCAGCCGATAATGAAATCGGAGAATCTAATGCAAGTTACTATATCGGACGAGAAACTGCGCGTCATTTTGAAGCAATACACAAAGCGATCCAAGAAGAGGATAAAAAGAACCTCAAACCAGAAGAAATCGACCCAGAGGGCCAGATAATTGGTCTTCGATGTGTGAAATTTAGTCCAAAAGGGCTCTGTATGCATACAGAAAGAAAAGTCGGAGCGGTCCCAAGTCATAAAGAAGCCCTAAAACGAAGATCAAAAGCCGAAAGCAGGTCAAAAACTAAAGAAATGGAAATCCCAGCAAGAGAACGCATAGGGGCTTATTATTTTGAAGTAATTGGGACGGATGCCACTATTGTAAACCGTCTTACCTACCCAACACCTCCTCCTCCATACACAGGCAAACCAACAAAAATCAGGTACATGCCAGGGGGCATGGCTCCAGATCCAGAAGGTATAAATCAAGAAATAAAAACCGCTATTGAGCCAAAAAGTGCCGAAGAAAGAGTTGCATTAATGCCAACAAATAGAAATGTCGGATTAGCTGTATACATAGAGCTTATGGGGATAGAAAACCCATCTCAATTAAGAAATATACGTGAAGTTATTGCTACTCATTACGCTCAATATGGAGCGAGTATCGACAAAGCAATGGGAGATACCCTACTTGTATCATTTGGAGCAGGATTTAATATCGATCAAAAAGATATGCTCGAAAGAGCTATTCGTGCAAGTGTAGAAACTAAAATGTGGTTAAAAACTGAAATACAACCTCATCTACACGTAACTGCAGCAATCGGGGTCAGCAACCTGGACCTAACCACCAGAGTAACTGTAGGAACCAAAGAAAGAAATGATTCTACTAACTTAGGAGATACTCATAACACGGGGGCCCGGGTAAAAGCAGAAGCTGCCGCAAGAGCACGAACATCCTTCGAAACAGTTATTATGGTAGGAGAAGAGGCTGCGGGGCTCCAAAGTTTTTGTGAAGCGGAAGAACTTGAAATTGAGGGTGTGCGAGGTATTGGAACTATGAAAATGTCAAAAATCTCAGATGTAAAACCACCTCAGAAAACCAAATTTCATACAAATGAAGATTTTGTCCCACCTCTTGTAGCGGGCCAAGAAGTCCCATATAGAGAATTTTCTGCAGCAGTGGAGGCTCGCCCAATAACAATAATTAGTAGTGCAAGTACAGTAATCCAGGATTTATTTTGTCAAAGATTGTTAAAAAAAGTTAATAAAGAAGGTGAAGAAATAAAATCCGATTCCGAAGACCTGCTTTGTACCCTGACGGTTGAATCTGCTGATCAGTATATTGATTATAAATCACTTCATGATCTACTAAACGATCTTCAAAAATCTTCTCGTTTTGAAGCCTCGCTTGAGGAATCTATCGACACATTAAGCGCACTTATCGAAGATGTTGCTCAAATGACAGGAGTTGAAAGAGAAGAAGGGCATCTGGCTATAACAAGATCTTTCATTGAAATACTCCAGGCCTTAGATGCCACATTAGATGGAACCTTCTATCTCGCGATACTAGAAACTGACGTAATGGATGCGCGCTCTAGAGAAGTTTTTGAGGAAGCTTTTCAAATCAACAGCCCCACTTTAAAACTCATACTCGCAGGACATGACTTACCAAATTCGAACGTAGAAACCAGCATGGACGACCTAACGGTAGCTGGTGCGAAAGAAATCATTACATTCGTACTACGAACCGAGATAGGTGCCGATCAAAACGCTGTTGTAGTTGACGATGAAACTCTATTAAAACTTGCAAGACCACTTATCGAGCCCCGAGAAGTTAAGGGGGTTTTAGATAGCGAGGGGAGACCACTCAAAGTGTATACCGGAGCCGTAAACCTAACGAGTATCAATGTTTATTTAAGATTCCTAATCTCCAAGGCTGCCATCAAACAGGTAGCAGGAAAATGGGAAATCGCCGAAGGGGCCGTTCTCAAATACTCAAAAGCTGAAATGTTTGTAGAAACAATTGGACCTCTAACTAGAAGGTTCGGGGAAAGAAAGGGTAAAAGACTTCAAAATCTAGCCTTATGTTTTGGTATGGTAAATGAATTTTTGAGCTTCAAAGATATCCCTTCCGGAACAGTAAGGAATGAAGAAGAGTTTGATGAATTCACACTTCTACTGGCAGAAAAAGGTATTCTAAAAAAAGCTCCTCAAGTTGATGAGGAAAAAGTTTCCAGACTATTTAACAATGAATCATTTGAGTTGGAGCCAAGACTTAGAGGGGCCGCCGAAGAATGTAGTGCTTCAGACAGAGATTCGAAAGGTAAATTACATTTCGCAATTGCTGCAAAATATAGGAACGATCCATTTGAAATAGATGAAATCGGCCTTGAAGGTGAAACCGATGAAGAAAAAACCAAAAGAATAGAATCTGTTAGAACGAAACGTTCTCATTTCCTAGATCATGCAAAAAAACATTTCGAAATCGCCGAAATAAATGAAAAAAATATTGAGTTGCTTTTGCACTATTTGAGAGTTCTCAAAAAAGAAGTAGAAGAAGATTTCGAAATAAGTGCACCAAGAGTTTTGGATAGGTTACTCACAGAACATAATTTTGAAGCCCTAACAAAAAAAGTATTACCAGCTCTATTACCTCCTGAATCAGAGAAAAATGAAACCCTTACAGAGGCAAAAATAGAACTAATGGAATTATTAAGTCTTCTAGGCACTGCCGGATACAGGACCATCAATGTAAGTAGAACTAAATGGTTGACTGACGAAAATTCTAAAGTCCTAAATTGGAAAGAACACATGGATGTGTCTGAAGAGCAATCTACAGAAATTAGCATTGCAGTCGGCTTGATGCGTATTAGAAAGATTAAAAATGAAATATACGCAGCAATTGACGAACCGATAGTTCATGCCACATCGGCAAAAGAAGCCTCGAAAATCGCTACAGAACAAAAAGTTATGACTAAGGTAAAAGCCCTGACACACGAAGCTGAAAGATTGATAGGAGAAGTGATTTCAGATGCTTCCACAGCAGAATCTCCTCGTGCAATCGCCAGAATTGCAGATATCATGCACATTTATGCAGAATCTCATGTTTTACATGCTAAAGCCTTAAAAAGAGTAGAGGGGTATTACGAGCCAGAGGCCGGAGAAACTTCAGCAGAAGAACATCTCAAAATTGCAAAAGAATGCTGTGACAGATGTAGAGATATTGCTGATGAAGTAAGAAGGCTTAGTGAGCCATCGGACATACCAGGGATCACCGAAGCCTCACGAGCAGCTCTTATACCAACTCTTTCACCGGAAGGAGAGGAGGCTCCTTACTCCCTAGTACAACCTTACGACCTAGTTGTTCAAAGCCTAAAGAATGTGGCCCAACATGTAGATGGAGTGGCAGCTATTGCAGCAACAAATCTAGAGTTTTTTGATATGTTACCTTGGATAACCGAAAGACAATTGAGCGTGGATGAGTGTGAGGCTATTTACACATCAAGCCTGCCTAATCAATTAACAGCGGTATCTCAGTCTATACAATCCGTGTTAACAATCAGCCCTGGCTTAACAGAAGGAAGGTTTTCATTTGAAAAAAATCTAGATGTAGCTAGCTCTGAGGATTCCAATTTCGACAAAATAATGGAAAGGGCAAGTAAACTGATAGATATAAAAAATAAAGCCCTCGAAGAAGGTGGGCAAAGAATATACCCAAATAAAATATTAAATTCATTCATTCAATTAACCGAGTCAATGAAAGTCTTAGGACGTTCAATTTTTGCTCCACATTGGGATAAACTCGGAACCACAGAAAGAGAAAGTGCCCACCAAAAATATTTAACACTCCTTTCTAAGGCCAGAGCTCTAGGGATGTCGGCTTCAGAAGTCAATGGATTCCCCGTCAGTGATAAAAATAATATTACTGCCGCCTTCGCAGAATTCATCGCCCGCTTCAACACCACAGAGGCAGACATCGATCGAGCAGCTATTTCAACGCCAGAAGAGATGCCAGAAGTACAAACTCTATTTGAAGAAAGTATGAATCGAATGCTAGAACTTCGGGCATTCTGTGACAAAAAAGATGGTAGTCCAGTCCTCTGTGCCGGAGCAATCCCTCTCGACCACGAACTTGGGAAACTCTGCTACGAAGCGAAGCTAGCGGGCCTAAACATTGTCAAATACGAACAGTTCGATACGGCAAGCTAAAACTCTCCCATCAAAATTCCCTTTGACTTTCTTTACTCTTCCCTTATTTTAAGGCACGCACTTTTGTGTCAAAAACCACAACAAAAAACTACCTAACTTTTCACCAAAAGATCATGGCAAAAAATCTCGTAATCGTAGAGTCTCCTGCAAAATCCAAGACTATTTCTAAATTCCTCGGAAAAGACTATGTCGTCTTGGCCTCAATGGGACATATTCGTGATTTACCAAAATCGACAATGGGAATTGATATAGAGAAGGATTTTAAACCCAAATACGCAATCAACCCGGACAAGAAATCAACGATCAAAAAACTGAAGGATGAAATCGATGCAAAAACTGTTGTCTGGCTCGCAACCGATGAGGATCGCGAAGGAGAAGCTATAGGGTGGCATCTTTTGGAAGCCCTGAAAATCAAAAACAACCCTACTCATAGAATTGTTTTTCACGAGATAACAAAAACTGCAATTGACAATGCTATAGCGAACCCAAGGCAGATCGATGAAAACTTAGTGGACGCACAACAGGCGAGGCGCATACTAGACCGCTTAGTTGGTTATGAGCTCTCACCTCTACTTTGGAAAAAGGTTCGATATGGCCTCTCTGCAGGACGTGTTCAATCTGTCGCGGCACGACTTGTCGTTGAACGTGAACGTGCAATCCAAGCTTTCGAACCAGTAGAATTCTGGCGAATAAAAGCTCTGACAGAAACCAATAAAAAAGAAAATATTTTATTTGAACTGCTCAAAGAGGATGGCAAAAAAATCCATATAAAAGATGAGGCCCAGGCAAAAGGCATAGAAAAACTTTTCAATTCTTCACCATTTGTAATTTCAAACATTGAAAAGAAAAAGGTAAAGCAATATCCGTCTCCACCTTTTATTACGTCAACTCTTCAGCAAGAAGCTTCGCGAAAACTTGGATTTTCAGTGAAAAAAACAATGGTAGTCGCCCAACAATTATATGAAGGTATTAATCTTGGATCAGAGCAAGTGGGTCTTATCACCTACATGCGTACCGATTCCTTCAATCTAGCCGCACAAGCGCTCGAATCTATCAAATCCTACATTCAAAATGAATACGGCAAAGAGTACGCACTCGCATCTCCAAGAAGATTCAAAGGTAAAAAAGGAGCTCAAGAAGCTCATGAAGCTATCCGCCCAACTAATTTCCAATACTCTCCAACTGCAGTTAAAGACAAATTGGACCGAGATCAACTTCGACTTTATGAATTAATTTGGAAACGTGCAATCGCATGTCAAATGACAGAAGCAGAGCTGGATCAAACAAATATTGATATTGAAATCAAAAACTACCTACTCCGCGCAACCGGGCAAATAATCTTATTTGATGGATTCCGCAGAGTATATATAGAAGGTACTGACAAACGTTCAGACGAAGAAGATACTGAAAACAATAAGGATAAAATCCTTCCAAAGGTTGAAGAAGGTCAAGAGCTGGATCTCAAAAATATCGACACAACTCAGCACTTCACCAAGCCTCCGGCTCGCTACACAGAAGCAAGTCTAGTGAAAAAATTGGAGTCAGAAGGCATAGGTCGACCATCTACCTACGCCCCAACGATCTCAACTATTATTCAACGGGGCTATGTAGAAAAAGAATCCAACAAACTCCATGCAACAAATATTGGGATGCTTGTTACCGACTTTTTAGTAGAACATTTTTCAAACATCGTAGATTACAAATTTACAGCGAAAGTTGAAGAAGAACTCGATGATATCGCAGAAGGAAACCGAAAATGGGTTCCAATGATTAGTGAATTTTATGATCCATTCCACAAAAATATTGAAGATAAATCTGAGAATGTAAAACGCGAAGACGTAATGAAGGAACGTATTGTCGGCACAGATCCGGAATCTGGAAAAGATATTATAGCTAGGCACGGTCGTTACGGCCCATACGTACAGATCGGTGAATGGAGCGAAGAAGATCGAAAAGAAAAGAAAAACCAACCTCGCAGAGCCTCTCTTCCAGATGGAGCGTTCTTCGAAACCATTACATTGGAAGAAGCTTTGAAAGCTCTATCTCTACCAAAATCACTTGGTAAAATTAAAGGTGAGGAGGCGCTTGTAAATGTCGGCCCATACGGACCGTACTTAAAAGTTGGAAAAACAAATGTTTCATTGGGAGAATATAAGCCACACGAAATAACATTGGCAGAAGCAAAAACTCTATTTGAAGAAGCTGGTGAAAAGAAGAAGAAATTCGGCACACCTCTCAAAGTATTTGAAAAGAAAGATCCAAATTCCAACGAAGAAATTCAAATCAAACGTGGTCGCTATGGACCATATATTACCGATGGCAAAACTAATGCCGCAATTCCAAAGGGCAAAAACCCAAGCAATATAAGCTTCGACGATGCCGTGGAATTACTTGAAAAAAAGAGAAAAGCTCCAAAAAAGAAGTGGAAGAAAAAGTAAAATCCAACGGACAACTATTGACTGAAACGCCTATTTTTGTGTTTCTTTAGCGCAAATAAGGGTTTTTAGAGGCATTTTTCACATTGACTCACTCTTTAAAAAATTGCCTAATCGCCATCTTCCCCGCCCCCGAGAAACGGCTTGATAAAGTCACCCCTTATTCACCAATGGCTCAAACAAGCCAAAAAAAGGAATTGACAGTGCTAAAATTTAGTTATTTGGCTTGCTTAAGCCCCCAAACCAAAAAAACATTTGAAATTTCACGAAAATCGCGCTTATAATGCCGCTCGGTTTTCATTATTTCCTAACCAACAAGGTTATGACTAAAACAGATCTAGTTAACGCTATGGCTGACGCAGCTGGTATTACTAAAAAAGCAGCTGGAGAAGCTCTAGACGCACTTCTATCAGCAGTTACAGGTTCTCTTCAAAAGGGTAACAACGTAACTATCACAGGTTTCGGAACTTTCCGTGTTTCTCACAGAGCGGCACGAACTGGAGTTAATCCAAGAAACCCAAGCCAGAAGATCCAAATTCCTGCAATGAAAGTTCCTGCTTTCAAAGCTGGTAAATCTCTAAAAGATGCAGTTAGATAACAGATTCGCGTAAGCGAATCCCGCCGGCCCCTAAGCCGGCATGAAATGTCTTTCTACTTCAAAAAAGCTCCATAGTACTCTAAGTATCACGGAGCTTTTTATATATTTACTCTTTTCAAAAAGCCCTTAGCCCTCATACCAATCATCTTCATCCTCATCGTCCTCAAGTGCCAAATCCAATTCGGCATCTTCCATCCCCTGTTCTATATGAGCCCTAGCTTCTATTAGCTCGTTTTTAAAACGAAATCCTGCATACGCTTTTGCAAAAACTAAAAGAGGTTCTCTAACTCCCTCTGGAATCCCATCTTCATCAAGTGCCTCTAACACCAATTGCTCCCTTTCCTCATCGTCAAGAATGTCATCCAATTCTGCCTCTCCTAATAATTCCTCTGTCGACAGATTGTCAACCCTTCCATCTAAAATAGCCCCTCTCAAGGCGTTCATAACGTCAAACACCTGCACCTCTGTTAAAACCTGAGTATCTATAACTTTATCTGCCGCTACCCGCACATTCTTAGGGGCTGCCTCCAAAACATCAAACAGTTCCAAATCTCCCATAATATTTTTATTAAAATTTAATTTTTAAAATCAAGAAGGAATTAAACACATAAAAGCCCTGAAAGTCAAATGAAGAAATGAAATTTATTACATTCTCATATAAGCCGGTGATAACACTTCTCTCTCTGTACCAGGCTCTACTAATCGCATTAAGCAAGGCTCCTCAAACGCCAGCTCTCCACACCCATTATCAAACTGATATCTCCTTTCCCACTCTTCGACAAGCCCTTTTAAAACTTCAAAAAGAACTGACAAATATGCGCTTACCATCGAAGAAAGGTCTGTTCTTACTGCTTCAGGACGAGGGAGCTCCCCAGCTTCTACTATTCTATTAATAAGTGGCAAAAAAACATTCCGTCGGACTAAACCAAAAAAATCATGGCCAGTTTTACTGTTTTTCACATCGGCAGGGTTAAGACCTTCACACCTTTTCAAAAACTCACTCCTCACTAATTCAAAAATCTCTTTAACTTGAGCCGGGGCAACTCCTCTAAAAAACACATCTCTTGCCCTAGCTTTAACGCAAGCTCCCATTTCCTCCCCATCAAAAAAAGCAAAGTCTGGATCTAGCTTCCTGAGCAACCTCTCCGCCTCTTTCGCAACAAAGCTTCTCATATAGTTTCCAGCTAAAATTCCAATCGTACGATTTAAAGGTGCTGGATCCATTCCTTCTGGCACATGTAAAAGCGCCAGCCGTTTGATTTCTGAAAAAGCATACTTTTCAACTTCATCTGGAAACTTAAGATCATCTTGAGGGGGTAATTCTGCATCACGCACAGCTCTTACAATAGGATAAACCAAGGCTCGATATTCAGAACTAAGACCTGCAAACTCTATGTCTGCAAGCGCAGGTAACCTCCCTGGATCAAACCTCCTATGAAGAACCCCTGTCATAGCTCTAACTAATTCTCCCTCTGTATCGGCATCAGACCATCCTTGAAGTAGAAGAAGGTCCCGAGCGCATCCTCTTACACGTCTAACTAATTGTAAATATCCCTCTCCCTCAAAAGCATCTGAAAAATCTGCCCCTTCTCCTAGCCCCTCTTCTTGCCCTTTCAAACATACTTTCTTTTTTGATAACTCTTTCATTTCAAAGTAAGCCTTCGCAAGGGCCGTTAACAACGAAGAAATATCCGAATCTTCAGGCGCATCAAAAGTTTCAAACACGAGCCCAATCAACTTGTCCTCAGTATCAATATCTGACCTCTCAAGAAATTCTACAATATGCTGTACTACAGCAGCAACGAACCGCGGATGCACAACTTCTGAAAGAGCTTGCTTAGCTTGATCGATAGCTGCCCCACCGGCTTTTGGCTCCACCTCTTCAACTTCTAAGATTTCTTCAGTCATAATAAATTAAATATTAATTTTAAAAATGTTCTGCTCCAGATAGATCGCCAGCCAACTTAACCTCATATCTCTTCAATCCCTCTGTTCTCACAAGCATCATAGTGCCATCCATCTCAAAGCATAGGGTTCCACCCACTACGTCCTCAGGATATGTATCTTCCCAAAGGGCAACAAGCTCTTTAAGATTAGAAAAAATATGTAAAGCATAATTCTTTACCAACCTATAGAGAGGAAGCACTACTTCCTTCCAGCTTTCATCTAAATCAGAAGCTTCTCCCTTTGCAATACGTG
>JABINC010000056.1 GCA_018697675.1 Candidatus Peregrinibacteria bacterium | reverse complement strand
TCCCATACATCAAGTAGTCTCGGACTCAACTAAAAGTTTTCAAATAAAAGCCGCAGTTCTCCACTTTTAAGAGAGCCGCGGTTTTGTTTTTTATGATATTTCACGTAAAATCTATGCTGTAAATCCAATAGAATACAAGAATCTATTCATAAACCAATCACAACATGTTCGGATTGTTTATATTTAGCGCTGCACGAAAACTTGATTCAGGCGCTGTTAGAAGACATTTTGGGGTGAAAAAAGTTAGATTCGCAGATCGAGATGAACTCATGGAATTGACAGGACTCGTCCCCGGTTCAGTCCCCCCTTTCGGGAAGCCATTGATCAATTTGGATTTATACGTCGACAATTCAATCGTCAAAAACGACCAAATCGCCTTCAATGCAGGCTCATTAACAGACTCCATCATAATGTCAGTCGAAGACTATCTGAAGGTTGCCAATGCAGAGATTTTTGAGTTCTCGAAGGAGGGATAATGGGAATGAAAGGCTCCTCTTAACAAGTTATTGAAGGCCTATTAAAAAAAACCTTCTTAAGTGTGCCCGTGCACAAATATTGGTCAGGATAGTGATCAGAAAAATGGTCAAAATCTACCGACACCAGTCATTCAAATGATGGTTTTTCTTTTTAGTCAAGCTCACAGCGAAGGATTCTCAAAAAAAGCCCTCAAAGTTTAAAGTTTTTTTAATTTTGTTTGCTAACATCAACTTTAATTGACCACCTAATTCAAAAAAATACAGATAATAATCATCTGAAGCAATAATTACGTAATTAAAATACCTATGAAAACCTCAAAAACAGTCAAAATAACGGAATTCAAACACAATATATCCTCTTATTTTACAAGGGTAGTAGAAGATAGTGAGCCCCTCGTAATCTTAAGATCCTTCGACAGAGCGGTCCTCATTGACCAGTGTAATTACAACTACATTGTTGAACTCTTGCAAGTTTTTCTAAACGGCAAAACGATAGAATCGGCAATAGATGAAGCACGAGAAAAGGATTGCAAGATGCCGTTTGGGGAATTAGATAGGCTGGAATAGCTCGGCGAGAGCCGATTAAACAATATTCTTGTTAATATGTAAAGCTCTATTGCCTTTAAAGTCCTAGAAAGGGCTTGTTTTAGCCGTGTATGCCTATATGTAGCCTCAGCCCAGACCATTGAGAAAAAAGCTATTTTCTGCTAAAATATATAGATTTAATAAGTTGAATTTAAAAGTCATGCCAAACAATACAAAAACAAAAAGTAAAAGGGCTCCACGAAAAGCAAATAAGAAGCAGGTCGTGAAGGTAGTTCCAAAGCAAGACCAAAAACAGCAGGCTTATCATAGCAAGGTGCTTACTTCTTGGGTTTCGCCGGAATATGCGGATCATCACAAAGGGATCATATGGTATGTCTTGGCAGGATTGGTTTTGGTTGGAATCCTTTGGTATTCGCTGATGTCGGCTTCTTGGTCGACAGCGGTTGTATTTGTACTGTTCGCGGGAGTTTATCTCATGAATATGCATTCGAAACCACGTGATGCAGCCAATGCAATTACAGAACTTGGAGTTCAGGTGGGTCCTCAGTTCTATTCGTTCAATCAGATCAAAGGATTCTGGATTGTTTACAAGCCACCGCGCGTTTCGACACTTCATATACAGCTTGTTGGAAAAAGAGATGATATATCAATCGAACTAGGAGAACAGCCTGCTGCAGTTGTGAGAAATCTTCTTAGCCGAGAAGTACCAGAAATAGAAGGCAAAGGAGAGTCATTTGTAAATTATATAACTCGTATTTTGAAACTCTAAAAAATAAACATGGTAGATGGAGATCCAAAACTAGGAGCAAGACCGGAGGTCGATAAGGACGATCCGAATTACGATGAATATCGTGCATCTCAACCGCTGGATAAACTTCAAAAGGACACTTTCAAGTACATGAAACGAAGAATTGAGAGTTATGCTCGCATGCCACTTGAAGCTCGTGAAGAGCTTCTACAAGAGATTGAAGATGACTTGAGTGATGAAGAGAGAGAAGAAATGTTGCAGCAGATTGAGGATGGGTTTAGCAGTAGAAAATCATTTTTGATGATGAAGGAAATGAGGGAGGAGCTTGAGGAGACGGATCCAATTATGGCATTTATGCTGGAACAATTCATGGTCATGTCTCCGGCGGAGCGTGGGTTGATTGAAAAAGTAGCAGCGCGGAGAAAATTCAGCGGAGCGGAGACTCAGGCATTTGTGGATATGATCATGGGAGTTGATTTTAGAGCAATTGATGAAGTTGCCGGGTTTAAATTATCATATTTGCAAATGGTGATGGGAAGCATGAGGCCACGGCGAAGAGTTGATTTCATGGTGAATATGATGAGCATGTTACCAGTAGGAAATAAGCAATCTTCTGAACTGGAAACGGCAGTTGTCGGAAGGATGAAAGCTCTGGGCTTTGTGAGTGAAGATGAAGTTGAGAAATATTTGAGATCATCGGAATCATTAGAGTCAAAAACAAATCTTAAAGAGGATGTAGACAAATCGTACGAGCGTGTATTTGGAGATATTGAGCTACAAGAAAGTAGAGAATTAGAATTTAGTTCGAGCGCGTATGATGGCACACTCAAAAGTGACATGGATAGAAAATACGAGCTCAACGATCTAATGAAAGGCGGTGGGTTATTTGTAGCGGGCATGACTTTATTTGTGAATGCGAGCGGAGTGGTAGGAGCTTTGGTCGTGAATTATAAAGACCCGGCGAAAGGTGTAAAAGCAGCGATCGATCATGTAAAAAATCATCATTATGTATTGCCAGCGATACTTGGGATTGCAGGATTCTCACGTTCACTTACTCGTGGGGATCGCCCAATACGAGAGGCAATAATGCCGGGTGATAGGCGACGTCTCGGAACGTTGATAGATTCAGGAGTTGGTAGGGATTCTATACGTCAAATGCGTGACGAATCTATTTATCACTCGACTAATGCAGTATTAGATTCTATGAATTCAGACAGGCTCAAAAGCATAAGAAGTGGTCACAATGATGATATTTTTACAGAAATGAGCGATGTAATAGAGCTACTGAAAAACAAAGGAAAGTATCCAAATACAAAGGGGCAACAGCGAGAAATGCTAAATGAAATGTTGGAAATCGGAGTGTCACTTCGTGGCTGGGATTACTGGAATTTCCGTACTTCAGACAAACTACTTCGGTACTGTGAAAAGAAATACACGAAAGTTGAAAAGGCCAATAAAATGATTGCTGAAGATGAGGCGGAGGAGGCAGCAGAAGAGGCTGCAAGAACAGGGACGGCAATCCCCCCAGAGGCCGAAGGAAAAACCACTTAAATAATTTAACAAAAAATAATTTAAAATATGTTCAACCCAAATTTATACATGATGACAGAATTCTTTAGAGCACTGCTCCCAGTGGTCAGAGATGTCGATCCTCGACTTTGGGAATCTATCCAAGGGGTTGCGTTTATGGGTGAAGCAGGAAATGCCACATTCGAGGAATTCGAAAGAATCTTAAAAACAAATCATGAAGTGAGGGAGGCGGCGACATACTATGCAGGGTTCGAAAGGGTTATGTTCCAATCCTTGCTAGAATTCGCGCAGTTTGAAAAAATGGTGCGGCATCGAGATTTGGACGCATTGGTAGACAAGGCAGATGACCCACATGTCAGAGCGGACTATGACGAGCTATGTTTTAGGTTTACAACAAATGTCGAAGCAGAAGTTGCCAGAAGAGAAGGTATTGATGAGTATGCAGTAATAGTTCATGACAGCGGCGAAACTAGAGTTGTACCTGCATCTGAAATCGAATCTATAAAAGCGGAGCTCGGCGACAAAATAAGCGAGTACCACATCGACACATGGAATCCATTTGTCGGAGGAAGTATAGAAGAAATAGAAGTGGCTTTTGTAACCAAAGGAGCGATAGATGTCTCAAATAATTTGATGCGTGGAGGGCTGGTTGTTCAATCAATCAGTAATGCAGGAAATGGAATGACAAAAGTCTATGCAGTAGTGCCAAAAGCAACTGAATCGGATAAATATTCAGATGGATTTGAAGTGTATTTAGATAGCTCAGGTGTTCCTCAATATTCTTTGGATGTTGCTTCAGGTAAAAGACAGGATTTTGATGGTGAAACAAAATTGCAAGATGTGATAGGTGCATTGAGAACGGGCACAGGTTCGCATCCAGAAGCTATTGCAGATCGTGCAGAGATTGATCCAGGTCCTCCGAAATCAGAGACTAGAAAAGGTCCAGAGCGAAGACGTAAATTGCCAACAAAAGAACGAAAATCAAATGACCATGATTCGACTTTTGAAAATATAGATCCAATTACAGCTGAGACAAGAAAGCAAGTAGAGTTACCAAATACTGGATCTGAGATGCGCATGGCACAGGCTCTAAAAGAGTTTGCAACCGACACACCGGAAGGGGGCAAAGATATTGAATCCATAGAAGAAGTGCTAAGTGGAGACATGCCGATGCCATCAATGCCTCCTCAAAAGACATTGAATCCAGAGAAAACTGAGAAACCAACGAAGCAAGCAGCGGAAAAAGATAATTCACGCAGAGCTCAAAACAGAAAAGAAGATATGCGCGACTTAGCAGACAAGAGAAAAGCAGGGAAATCAGAACAGAAATCTCCTGTTGGGAAAGCTGCTTCAACTTTTGCAGAGAATGCGATTAAGGGTTCTGCAGTAGCAACGGGTCTCTCAACACTCGGCCTGCTCGGCACAAGTTTCATGATGTAACAAAAACAAAAAAGCAAAACATGAAGGAAATACTCGGAAAACTAGGACGATTCGCAAAAAAGCTTAAAGGAATAAGGCTTGTACTGCCGATTCTGCTAGTAGTGCTAATCCTGCATTTTCCAGACACGGCATTTGCAGCGGACGCAATTTCTGAGGATACTTTCCACAACTTCCTTCAAAAATGGGGGCAGTTCTTGGCGTTAATCGGTTCTCTTATAAATGTAGTTCTTTGGGTGGTGATCAGTTTCGTAAGTGATCTTCTTTCAAATGACTTCATTTTCGGAGCAAATATGGAAGATATGCTGCTCTCGATTTGGCAGACAGTGAGGAATCTCGTGAATATAGTATTTGTATTTGTGCTTCTGGTTATTGCTTTTTACAATGTAGTTTCAATCGATACAGAGAAATTCTCGCTCAAGAAATCTCTGGGTAAAGTGGCGATAGCCCTGATACTTGTGAACTTTTCATACTTTGCGGCCAAGGTAGTTCTGGACGTTGCAAACGTCTTAACAACCGCAGTATTTGCAATCCCACGTGACATAATTGCAGAGACGGATCTCGCCACAAGTGATGAACAGATCCTCGAGATGTGTTGGAAGAGATCCTACTTTGACGAAGGTACAGGAGGTGCCTTGGAAGAAGATTTCCCACCGGAAACAATTATGGAAGAACCAGACACGGGACGTAGATACGCTCTTGTGAAACTTAATTGTCATATCCCAAATTTGGTACGAATTCAGATGT
Source organism: Candidatus Peregrinibacteria bacterium (assembly GCA_018697675.1). Classification (GTDB taxonomy): domain Bacteria; phylum Patescibacteriota; class Gracilibacteria; order UBA1369; family JABINC01; genus JABINC01. The sequence goes on along the minus strand of JABINC010000056.1, from coordinate 4,115 downwards.
TCGGACAGGGGGTGGATAAAGCAGAAAATATCGAAGATGCAGGTGGTGACCCACCTATCGTGGCTAGCGAATACGAAGGTCTGAAAGTACTTCTATTATACAAGGATTCAGAAGCTGTAGATGAAAACTCACAAGTTATAAATATCACCGAAAAAGAAAATGAAGCCCTCAGGGGTGCTGACATAGATCAAATAAACAATGCTCTTGCCAAAGCCAGACTTGAAGTTGATGACTTTGGAAAAGATACCATAACAATGGTGCTCGCCAAGACTCTGTTTGATCTCAATAAACTGAGCGAAGTCACAGCTGCAGCCTCCAAGAGTTTTATGGCGATGACTATAAGTGGAATCGTAAATCTCACACTCTTGCTATTATATGGAGTGATGTTTGTGGCCATGTTCATAGTCCTCTTGTTTAGAGTTGTGTATCTATGGGTATGTATTGCATTCTCTCCGCTTGTTGCGCTGACATTTGTGTTCAAAGACTTTGGACTCGACATGGGTGAATTTGATATACAAAAGATATTTATACAATACGCATTTGTGCCTGTGAAAATGGGAGTTGCAATCTCTGCAGGTACGTTGATGATATTCAAGGCAAACCAGATGGTAGAGAAGGGTGACGTCGCAGAAGTGAGTCAATCCTCAACAGCATTTGATATTCCGCTTAGCTTTATGGTCAACGAAACGAGTGTCCAAAAACTTATGTGGCAGATCGCCACAGTTGCAGTTATGTGGATAGCGATTAAGTGGTCTATGAAAGATCTTTCAGGTCCAGTCTCAACTATTACAGACAAGATATTTGGTTACGTCGGCAGCCTTGGAAACATCGCCGCACGTACTCCACTTGTGCTGCCTATTGCTCCATACTTTGATTCCAAGAAAGATGGTAGAACTCAGCCTACCTCTCTCGGTGAGGCTTTATATGGTATGTCGTCTCGTAACCTTCGTTCACAACTCGACAAACGTATTTACCGTACCGGCGCAGGTGGTGATGGTAAAGCTGATAAAGTTAAAGCAGATGTTACTCGTGCTATTGAAACTGCAGGGACAGGTCGAAAAGAATTGGGTGAAATTGCAGCAAGTAAAACAATGATGGGAAGTATGTATAACGATATTGATAATCAGAATAGGAGGGACTTCATAACTAATTTGCAGCAATCAAATCTTATAAGTGACAATAAAGCTTATCAAGACTACTCAAAGACAGGCTTCTCAAAGGAAGCTTTCCCTAGATTTATTGCTGAAATGGATTCTAGAGAACGTGACAATGTATTTGGGAATGCAGATGCCGGCGCATTACTTTCCGCTTGGGGAGGTAAAATTGATCGTCCAAATGCAGGTGTTGAGGGAATTGAAAAGCATCTAGAGGATCCTGAAAAAAGAAGTAGTTGGCGTGAAGCAAATCCAGATATAGCAGGTCTAAAAGCAGATACTGATAGGTGGAATCCTAGGATGCAGGAAGTCCTTACTGCGCAAGAGCAGGACGGAATGGTAAGTATGGCAGCAACCAGACAGATGGTGACAGATATTAATACTCAATTGGATGGGCTTGAAAGACCAGTAGACCCGATTACTATAGGTGAAGCAGAACAAGCATTAGCTGCTTATGGCAGGGATGCTGATCGAGTTTTAACCGCATATAGAAGGAATGGTGGGCGAGACCCAGCGGGAGCGGGAACTCCACCACCAGCAGGAGGCGGAGCCGCGGCAGCGGGCGGAGCCGTTGATCCAGCGGCAGGGGTAGAGACACCACCAGAGTAAGAACTTTTAATTTAAAAAACAAAAATTAATTTCAAAATGGAATTTCTAGACGACAAAAAGAAGAGAGGTCTAAATCACATGCAAAATGTGACAGGTGATCTGTATAGTCGGCTCGTGTATAGGGATACGAAAAATCCAGAAGATACAGAGGCTGGATTGGATCAATGGGAAAATCCAGATATAGATGCTGTTTTGGACAATCGGGCTCTGCGGCTCCTTACCAAACAAGAGGTGATGGATCAGCTGAATGCAATTCGTGAATATCTCCGAAATCGTCTCGCAGTTCTAAAAGATTCTCGTGAGGATATTTCAGATTTTATTTTGCAGATAACAGAAGGTAGTGAAATGGAGAAGCGATTGGATGATGTTATGAAAAGTCTGGATATGTTAAAAGACAAAATGTATGAGGAAGAAGCGGGGGCGGCCTACGATACATATAAGGAGGATTTTGATAAAGCTGTAGAGGATATCCTCGGGACCAAGGCGGAGATCCAAAATCTCGCACTTGAGAAATTCATAGAAAAACAACCTCCATATCTGGAGCGTGTTATGAAAAAAGCTCGAAGAAAAGGACAAAAAGATATTGTCGAACTTGTGCAGGAAGCGAAACTTGTAAAAGAACAAAAATCTCTGGATGAGGTGAGAAATACGGTCACCTGGTTATCAGGAGATGAGAATGATATGTCTCCACTTGAATATAGAACTTGGTCAGAAAAATTAGATGAATATGCCAAGAAAGAACTAGAAGAATGGTTGATGGGGAAGATCGATGATGATCAATTGAATAGAAATTATAGTGCAATTTTAGATGAAGCTAGGGCACGTGGTGGTCAAAAAGCAGTTATTAAACTTAGGATGCTTCGCACACAATATCGCAGGACTCGTGAGAGTTATGAGTTGACTCAATTGACCTATATTAGGAATATATTTGGTGAAGATGGAGGTGAAGGCCTTATTCAGATGGAGATTCGAAATGTGCAAGAGGGTATAGATTCTGGGCAGTACACTGACACACAGGCGGCTAGTGAAATCTGGCGGCGGCTCGCTACAATGACAGAACATGCATCTTCAAAAGCAGATTTCCATATCAGAGATGGTGAGCTCAAAGGGGTTCAAGATTTCATAGGTGAGCTTCGTACAAAATTCGAGCATACCAGAGAGATTGATTTTGCGGGGATAGTTACAGAATGTGACAAGTTTAGAGATGGTTTAGCTGCCAAAGAACAAAAGCATGAAGAAGGTAAGGCTCGTTATAAAGGGTTACTAGATAGTTCGAAGCAGGATCTTGAGAAAGTCACTCATGATTCACTTGTATATGGTTTTGTATTGAAGGATTTAACAGAAAAAGAAACTGCAAGAGGAGTGCTAAGCGGAATGAAAGATGAAATGGCGCATGCTATGGAACTTCTAAAAGGAGATTTCGCTACTGGAGACATGGCAACCATGCAGGCTGCTGCATACACGCTCGCGCGAGTTGATGAATTTTTCGAAATTGCGGCTGCTACAGATGTTGTCCGAGGGAATAGACCACCGAAAAAATCAGATATAAGAACTCGTAAGCCAGTTTCAATGGATAACTTGCTTGGAGATATTAATGCATTCGAAGGTCATGAGATGGATAGAGCTACTGTGGTCACAGAATTGAAAGTATTTGACACGGAGCTCGGCGGCCTCATCGAACAACGCATCCGACAAGTTGGCAGACAAGTAAGATTCGTAGATCGTGAAGGTTTTGATAATTTCTTCAATGGACAACAGAGAGACAACTTCCAAGGGCTCCCAGGAGCATTTCATAATGGAACGATTTTCATAGTTTATCCACTCGACACCTTAAACAAAGAGAGTGTAGAGCGAATGTACAAAGTGCTCACGCATGAGTCGATTCATTACACAATGCATGAGCCAGGGTTAGAAAGTACAATGAATAGTTTTTTGAACACCCTTTTATATAAGGAGCCAAATTATACCAAACGCGGACTAGATCGGGCTCTCCGTGTAGATACTCTCGGAGGTCATGTGATTTACCAGTTCATGAAAGATCGAGGAGATGAATTCCAAGACTGGATTCAGAAAAGAACGGATATTCGACGAGGCAGAGTTTCGAATAAAAAAATTACATTCGAAGATGTAGTGAAAAACGAAGATGCCGCTAGAGAAATTCTGGAAGAAGCGATCACAGTGTACCTGACATACTACGCACTTCACGGCAAGCAAGCCAAAATGATGCCTCCATATTTAGATTACTTGAGGCAATTTCACGAGACTCCAGAGGGGCAAGAAATGTTTGATAAATTTCTTCCGGATGCAAAGAAAACAGTTTCACTCGGTGCTGATGCCGCGGACGAAAGTGGG